>JAEWEK010000056.1 GCA_023389425.1 Pseudomonadota bacterium
CCTCGTAACAGCTGAGTTGGCGCCGGCGCCGATAACCCTGTCTTATAATCGGTCGTATCTACTAGCGGAAAGAGACTCACAGGCATGAAAGCATCCGACCAGGCGCCGACCCCGCCGCCCCAGCAGGGCGAGCCACGGCGCTATACGCCAAAACGTATCATTTTAGCAACCATGGTCGCCCTGGCCGGACTGGGCGCGGTCGCCGCGCTGGTGGTGGTGTTCGCGCTGGCGATGGCCTACCCCAACCTGCCGTCGCTGGACACGATCACCGACTACCGGCCCAAGATGCCGCTGCGGATTTTTACTGCAGACAACGTGCTGATCGGCGAGTTCGGCGAAGAACGCCGTACCTTGGTCCGCTTCAAGGACATTCCCGACGTCATGAAGAAAGCCGTGCTGGCGATCGAGGACGACCGCTTCTACGAGCACGGCGGCATCGACTACTGGGGCATCCTGCGCGCCGCCCTGCACAACGTGACCGGTGGCGCGCGCCAGGGCGCCTCCACCATCACCCAGCAGGTCGCGCGCAATTTCTTCCTGTCCTCCGAGCAGACCCTCAAGCGCAAGGCCTACGAGGCCCTGCTGGCGTGGAAGATCGAGAAGAACCTGTCCAAGGACCAGATCCTCGAGCTGTACATGAACCAGATCTACCTGGGCCAGCGCGCCTTCGGCTTCCAGTCGGCCGCCCAGATCTACTACGGCAAGGACCTGCGCGACATCACCGTGGCCGAAGCCGCGATGCTGGCCGGCCTGCCCAAGGCGCCGTCGGCCTACAACCCGGTGGTCAACCCGACCCGCGCCAAGACCCGCCAGCAATACATCCTGCAGCGCATGCACCTGCTGCACTACATCACCGACGCCCAGTACGAGCAGGCGAGGAACGAGCAGCTGCGCATCAAGTCCGACAGCAATGCCTTCGGCGTGCACGCCGAATACGTGGCCGAGATGGCGCGCCAGCTGGTGTACGAGCAGTTCAAGGAAGACACCTACACCCGCGGCCTGAACGTGTTCACCACCATCACCAAGGCCGACCAGGACGCGGCCTACCTGGCGCTGCGGCGCGGCGTGATGGATTACGAGCGGCGCCACAGCTACCGCGGGCCGGAAGCGTATATCGACATCCCGGGCAACAAGACCGAGGCCGACGAAGCCATCGAAGCCGAGCTGGCCGAGCACCCGGACAGCGACGACATCCACGCCGCGATGGTGATCGCGGCCGCGCCGAAGCAGGTGCGCGCCGTGATCGCGTCCGGCGACGAGATCACGATCACCGGGCCGGGCCTGTCCTTCGCCCAGGGCTGGCTGTCGGACAAGGCCGCGCCCAACCGCCGCATCCGCCGCGGCGCCGTGATCCGCGTGATGCAGGACAGCGATTCGAGCTGGAGCATCACCCAGATGCCGGAAGTGGAATCGGCCTTCGTCTCGGTCGACCCGAGCGACGGCGCGATCCGCGCGCTGGTGGGCGGCTTCGATTTCAATCGCAGCAAATTCAACCACGTGACCCAGGCCTGGCGCCAGCCGGGCTCCTCGTTCAAGCCCTTCATCTATTCGGCCTCGCTGGAGCGCGGGCTGTCGCCGGCCACCGTCATCAACGACGCCCCGATCTCCTTCGACGCCGGCCAGACCGGCGGCCAGGCCTGGGAGCCGAAGAACTACGACAACAAGTACGACGGCCCGATGACCATGCGCCACGCGCTGATGAAGTCGAAGAACATGGTCTCGATCCGCATCCTGAACAAGATCGGCGCGCGCTACGGCCAGGAATACGCGACCCGCTTCGGCTTCGACGCCGACAAGAACCCGGCCTACCTGACGCTGGCGCTGGGCGCGGGCGCGACCAATCCGCTGCAGATGGCGGGCGCGTACTCGGTGTTCGCCAACGGCGGCTACCGCATCAATCCCTACATCATCGCCAAGGTGACCGACGCCGACGGCAAGGTGCTGTCGGAGGCGCGGCCGGAACGCGCCGGTGTCGAGGACAACCGCGTGATCGACGCGCGCAACGCCTGGCTGATGGACAGCATGCTGCGCGACGTGGCGCGCGCCGGCACCGCGGCCAAGGCCGACCAGATGCTCAAGCGCTACGACCTGGCCGGCAAGACCGGCACCACCAACGACTCGATCGACGCCTGGTTCGCGGGCTACCAGGCGCACCTGGTGGGCATCGCGTGGATCGGCTACGACCAGCCCAAGAACCTCGGCAACAAGGAAACCGGCGGCGGCCTCGCGCTGCCGATCTGGATCAGCTACATGCAAAAGGCGCTGCGCAACGTGCCGGTGGAAGACCGGCCGATGCCGCCGGGGCTGGTGCAGGTGGGCGACGAGTTCTACTACGCGGAGAATCCGCCGGGCTCGGGCGTGCAGACGCTGGACGTGGGGCCGCAGCCGACGCCGGCCGAGCAGAAGTCGAAGGATGCGGTCAGGAACGAGCTGTTCTGACCCGCGACCGGATTCCGGCAGTGCCGGAATCCAGTGATCTTAGCGGCGACCGTAGCCCCGGCCCCAGCCGCCGCGCCCGCCATAGAAGCCGAAGCCCAGGTCCAGCGACACCGGCGGGCCGACATAGGCCGGATAACCATAGGCCGGGTAATACTGCGGCCCATACCCGGCATAAGGCGGCGCGTAGACGGCGCAACCGCCCAGAGCGCAGCCGAGCAGGAGCGCGGCCAGGGTGCGCCGCGCGAGTGCATGATATCGAGTGTCCATTGCATTTCCTACACAAGCGATGCTTCCAGTGTAGGTCGGCACCCGGTGTTTTCAATCTGAATTACATTTCAGGGCCATCGGGACCGTGCGCGACCAGCGGTTGGCCGACAGCGAGAAGGTCAGCGAGCGCACCTGGTGGTACCAGCCGGCCGGTACGTACAGCAGGTCGCCCGGCTCGACCACGCACTCGACGATCGCTGCCTGGCGCGCCAGTGGAAAGCGCTCGAAATCCGGCGCCGCCGGGTCGAACGGCGAGCCGAACAGCAGCGCGTTCGCCTCGCGCGGGTAGAGGAATGCGTCGTGGTGCGGCGGGGCCAGCCAGATGCGCTTGGAGCCCCACAGCTGGACGAAAATATTGTCGTCGTAATCCGCGTGCAGCGGCGTCACCGTTCCCGCCGGGCCCAGCCAGAAGCGCGGCGGACCCGGCCTTTGCAGATACGCCGGCCAATGGCAAAAGCGGTTCAGCGCCCGCAGCTCCAGGTTGCCGACGTAGGGCGGCAAGCCTTCGGTACCGGCCTCGGCCAGCTCGAGGTAGGCCAGCATCGGCATGTCGCGCATCGCGCGATCGGGCGCGAAGGCGGTATTGATGTAGTCGCCGACACGGGCCCGCACCGGCAGGTCGCCGAACCGTTCGCGCAAGGTGTGCACCGTCAGGCCGGAGATCGGCCAGCGCCGCGCCAGCCCCGGGACCAGGAAAGGCAAGCCGGCCGCCGCCTGCCGCGCGAAGCCGGCCACGTCCGGCACCGGCAGGCGGGCGATCGCGTCGATCGCGGGCAGGCCGCGGGCGGCGCGCTTGACCGCCGCGCGCATGTCGCCGATCGAGCTCACGCCGCGGACACGGGCGTCGCGCCGTTCGCGCACCAGCTTGCGCGCGTCGCCGGCCCTCACGTCGTCAGCCGGGTCCACTCAGGCAATCGACAATGCCGCGCCGCCCTGCTCGCTGGCCATGCGCGACAGCGCGGCGTAGAACTCGGAATCGTCGCGCGTGTTGCGCCACTCGCCGCCGACGCGCTTGTAGTGGTAGCCGCCGGAGCGCGCCGCCACCCACATCTCCTGCAGCGGCGCCTGGCTGTTGACGATGATTTTCGAACCATTGTCGATGAACTCGATCTCAAGCACATTGCCGCTGCGCTTGCATTCGACGTCGACCACGTCCTCGTCGTTGAAACGGTCCATCGCCGCTTCGATCGTGTCCAGGGTCTGGTCGACCAGGTCCAAAAATTCGGTTTCGCTCATGCTACACTCCAAGATCCGCTAATCAAACCGTGATTCTAATCGTGAAGCCCGCATTTGCGCTCCCCGCCGCTGCCGTGTTGGCCGCGCTGCTCGCCGGCTGCGGCCAGACCGGCCCCCTGTACATGCCGCCGCCGCTGAAAGGCGCCGCCGCCCACAAGGCGCCGGCCACGCCCCCGGCCACCAGCCCGGTGCCGACCGGCGGCGAGCCCGCGCCCGGCAGCATCGCGACTCCCGTCACTTCGTCACCTGTCCCGACTCAACAATAAAATGTCGCACTTTTCGTACCAAAACGGCGTCCTGCACGCCGAGAATGTCGCTTTGTCCACCATCGCGCAAGAGTTCGGCACGCCGACCTATGTCTACTCGAAGGCCACCCTGCTCGAGAATTTCGGCGGCTACGCCAAGGCTTGCGCCGGCCGCGACGCCCTGGTCTGCTACGCGATGAAGGCCAACTCCAACCTGGCCGTGCTGGACCTGCTGGCGCGCCAGGGCGCGGGCTTCGACATCGTGTCCGGCGGCGAGCTGCTGCGCGTGATCGCGGCCGGCGGCGACCCGGGCAAGGTGATCTTCTCCGGCGTCGGCAAGACGGTCGAGGAAATGCAGCTGGCGCTCGACAAGGGCGTGCTGTGCTTTAACGTGGAATCGATCCCCGAGCTGCACCGCCTGAACGAGGTGGCCGGCCAGATGGGCAAGCGCGCGCCGGTCTCGCTGCGCGTCAACCCGAACGTCGACGCCAAGACCCACCCCTACATCGCCACCGGCCTGAAGGCCAACAAGTTCGGCGTCGCCTTCGACGACGCGCTCGCCACCTACCGCGCCGCGGCCGGCCTGCCGCACCTGGACGTGGTCGGCATCGACTGCCATATCGGCTCGCAGCTGCTGGACGACGCCCCGCTGCTGGAAGCACTGGACAAGCTGATCGGCCTGATTGACACGCTGGCCTCCGAGGGCATCGTGCTGCACCATCTCGACATGGGCGGCGGCATCGGCATCAACTATTCGGGCGAGGACGCGCCGGTGCAGGTGGGCGACTACCTGGGCCGCGTGTTCGCCCGCATCGACGCCTGGCGCGCCGAGAAGTACGCCGGCCAGCCGATCAAGGTCATCTTCGAGCCGGGCCGCTCGATCGTCGGCAATGCCGGCGTGCTGCTGATGGCGGTGGAATACCTGAAGCCGGGCGAGGAGAAAAACTTCTGCGTGGTCGACGCCGCCATGAACGACATGATGCGCCCGACCCTGTACGAAGCGTGGATGGCGGTGCAGCCGGTGGCGCCGCGCGAGGGCAAGGCCCTCACCTACGACCTGGTCGGCCCGGTATGCGAATCGGGCGACTGGCTGGCCCACGGCCGCGAGCTGGCGGTACAGCCGGGCGACCTGCTGGCCATGATGACGGCCGGCGCCTACGGCTTCGCGATGGCGTCCAACTACAACACCCGCAGCCGCGCGGCCGAGGTCATCGTCGACGGCGACCAGGTGCACCTGGTGCGCCGCCGCGAGCAGCCGCAAGAGCTGTTCGCGCTGGAATCGCTCATCAAGTAAGCCGCACTTACTTCCCGCGTTGCTTCCCTGTTAATATGCCCGGCAAACGGGCATAGACCAGGGGAGCCGCATGGAAGTCCAGGATCGCATCGCCGCACCATCACCCGCCAGCGGATTCGCCGCCGGCACCGGCGCGCTGCGCCTCGCCGTCGGCCTGGCGCAGGGCATCTATCTCTATCTCCTGTTCGAGGCCGCGCAGGCGCGCAGCTGGCCGGCGACCGTGCCGCTGCTGTTCACGCCCTTGGTGCTGATGGGCCTGTTCAAGCCGGCGGTCGTGGTGTCCGCGCTGGGCTACCTGAGCCGGCGCCAGCTGCAGCTGTGGGCCGCCACCGTCGCCGTGACCGTCGGCGCGCTCGGCGTGTACGGGGTATGGCGCATGGACGTGCCGCCCACCTTCCTGCCCCCGCAGTCCGCGCTGCCGTGGACGCCGCTGGCCGTCGTGCTGGTGCCGTGGTGCTTCATCGCGCATGCGCTGGTCATGGCCGGGGTGGCCGACCGCCGGCGTATCGCCAGCTATACCAGCTACTTCGAAATCGCCTGGAAGCTCATCGTCCAGCTCGCCTTCAGCGCCGTGTTCGTCGGCGCCTTGTGGCTGATCCTGCTGCTGGGCAGCCAGCTGTTCTTGCTGGTGCAGCTGAACTTCTTGCACGAGCTGATGCGCAAACCCTGGTTCGCCCTGCCGGTCACGGCGACCGCCTGGACCTGCGCGATGCACATCACCGACGTCCGCCCGGCCATCGTGCGCGGCATCCGCAACCTGCTGCTGACCCTGCTGTCCTGGATCCTGCCGGTGATGACGCTGCTGGTCGGCGGCTTCCTGCTGGCCCTGCCCTTCACGGGACTGGCGCCGCTGTGGGCGACGCGCCATGCGGCGGCCGAACTGCTGGTCGCGGCCGGCGCCTTCGTCGTGCTCATCAACGCCGCATGGCAGGATGGCGCGGCCATCGGCGAAGCGCCGCTGGCGATCCGCCTCAGCGTGCGCATCGCGGCGGTCGTGCTGGTGCCGGTCACCGCGCTCGCGGCCTATGCCCTGGCGCTGCGCGTGGGCGCCTACGGCTGGACCAGCGATCGCGTGATCGCCGCCGCCTGCGCCCTGGTGGCGGGCTGCTACAGCATCGGCTATGCCGGTGCGGCAGTCCGCGACGCCGCGCTGGCGTCCATTGCCAGGGTCAACATCACGGCAGCGCTGGTGGTGCTGGCAACCGTACTGGCCCTGCTGTCGCCGCTGGCCGATCCGGTGCGGCTGGCCGTGAACAGCCAGGTCGCGCGGCTGGAATCGGGCAAGGTGGCGGTCGAGCAGTTCGACTTCGCCTGGCTGCGCTTCCAGGGCGAACGCTACGGAACCGCGGCGCTGGCGCGGCTGGAAGCCACGGCCAGCGGACCCAATGCGGCCCTGCTGCGCCAGCGCGCCGCCGAAGCGCGCAAGCGCACGCACTGGACGCCGCGCGGCACCGAACCTGGCGCGCCGGTCGATGTCGCCGCCAACATTCAAGTGTGGCCGAAGGGCGCCACGCTGCCGGGCAACTTCCTGCACCAGGGCTGGCAGGATGCGGGGCCGGGAGACGGTTATCCGACTTGCCTGTGGCAGGCGGGCGAGCGCTGCGACGCGGTGATGCTGGACCTGACCGGGGATGGCAAGATGGAGATCCTGGTGGCCGGGGAAAAACCGTTCGCGGGCGGCGGCGTGTTCGGCGAGGACGACGATGGCCGTTGGCGCCTGCTGGGGACGATCCCGATGGAGCTGGCCGGCTGCCCGCTGCACGCGGCACTGGCGGCCGGCCAGCTGCAGGTGCTGGCGCCGACCCTGAACGATGTGCAGCTCGCCGGGCAGCGCATCCATTTCGACACGCCGCGGGCGGCGCGGACGGCTTGTCCGCGCGAGAAAGCCGCGTCACCGGAACCGTAGCGTCAAGCGCGCGCCGGCCGCGCTTTCGCGCGCTTCAGGACCACGCGGATCACCAGGAGGCCCGCGACGATGAAGCCGAACAGCATCGGCGTGCCGGTGTTGTGCTTGCCCGCTTTCATCCACCAGTAATGCAGCACGGCGAGCGGGGCGATGATGTAGATCAGGCGGTGCAGCGCCTGCCAGCGCTTGCCGCCAAGCTTGCGCACCATCCAGTTGCTGCTGGTGGCGGCGAGCGGCACCAGCAGCAGGAAGGCGGTGAAGCCGACCGTGATGAAGGGGCGCTTGAGCACGTCCTTCCAGATCTCGTGCAGGTCGAAGAAATGGTCGAACCAGATAAAGCAGGTGAAATGCAGGAAGGCGTAGAAGAAGGTGAACAGGCCCAGCATGCGCCGCAGCCTGAGCAGCCAGTTCAGGCCGCTCAGCTTGCGCAGCGGCGTCACCGCCAGCGTGATGCAGAGCATGTACAGCGCCCAGTCGCCGGTGCCGTGGGTGAGGAATTCGAGCGGATTGGTCTGCTCGCCCGTCTGCAGGGCGATGCGCGTGATGGGCAGCAGCGCCAGCAGGAAAACGACAACCTTGATGATCGTGAGCTGTTTCGGCGTCGGGTTGAAAGCCATCGTCAGAAGTATTTTTTGAGGTCCATGCCGGCGTACAGCGGCGCGACCTCGTTGTAGCCGTTGAACATCAGCGTCTTGCGCTTGGGCTTGAAGAAGCCGTCCTCGCCGATGCGGCGCTCGGTCGCCTGCGACCAGCGCGGGTGGTCGACGTTCGGGTTCACGTTCGAATAGAAGCCGTACTCGTCCGGACCGGCCGCCATCCACGAGGTGGTCGGCTGGTCCTTGACGAAGCGGATCTTGACCAGCGACTTGGCCGACTTGAAGCCGTATTTCCAGGGCACGATCACGCGCACCGGCGCGCCGTTCTGGTTGGCCAGCACCTGGCCGTACATGCCCATCGTCAGCAAGGCCAGCGGCTGCATCGCCTCGTCCATGCGCAGGCCCTCGACATAAGGCCAGTCGAGCACGCCGCTGCGTACGCCCGGCATCTGCTTCGGATCGGCCAGGCTCACAAACTCGACGTACTTGGCGCTGCCGAGCGGCTCGGCTTTCTTGATGAGATTGGACAGCGGATAGCCGATCCAGGGAATCACCATCGACCAGCCTTCGACGCAGCGCAGGCGGTAGATGCGCTCCTCGAGCGGAGCCAGCTTGAGCAGGCTGTCGATGTCGAGCGTGAACGGCTTCTTGACCTCGCCTTCGATCGACACCGTCCACGGCCGCGTGCGCAGGGTATTGGCATGCTTGCCCGGATCCGACTTGTCGGTGCCGAACTCGTAGAAGTTGTTGTACTCGGTGGCGTCCTTGAACGGGGTCTGCTTTTCGTTGGTGGAATAGGCGGGATTCGGCTTGGCGGCCAGGCGTGCGCCCGTGCCCTGGGCGAACGCTTCGCGGTTAGCCATTTCCCAGATCGCACTGCCGGCCACGGCGCCGGCGGCGATGCGGGCGATGAACTGGCGCCGCTGTTCGTAGACTTCGCGCGGCGTGATGTCGGACGGCGGCGGCGCGTTGCCGCTGGAACTGCGTTTGATCAGCATGAGGGGCTCCGGCACAAAGGCTTAAATTGGACAATGTCCACTTTACACCACTCGCGCCGGGGCCGTGCAGGGCTCAGAGCTTGCCGTAGGAGTGCAGGCCCGACAGGAACATATTGACGCCGAGGAAAGCGAAGGTGGTGACGACCAGGCCGATCAGCGCCCACCAGGCCGCCGCGCGGCCGCGCAGGCCCGACA
>JAEWEK010000072.1 GCA_023389425.1 Pseudomonadota bacterium
CGCCAAAGCCGACGCCAAGGTAGAGAAGAAAGCGGCCGACGCCAACGCCGACATGGCCACGGCCAAGGCCGACGCTGCCAAGAAAAAGGCCAAGGCTCACAAGAAAACCGCGAAGGCCAAGGCCGAAGCCAAGGCAGATCACATGGAAAAAGCCGCGGAAGCCCAAACCAAATAACACGCCCTCAAGCACCACCATCGACGAAAGACAGGTTCGCCCTGTCTTTCGTCGTTTACGGCGCATGCCCTACAATGGCTCAAATCATGAAAGGCCACGCCATGCACCGTATCGTCTTCCTCGACCGCGACAGCCTCGAAGCCAAGCTCCGCCGTCCCGGTTTCGACCACCACTGGACCGATTACGGCGGCACCGATCGCGCGCAGGTGGCCGAGCGCCTGGCCGGCGCCACCATTGCGATCAGCAACAAGGTGCCGCTGCGCGCCGACGACCTCGCGCGCCTGCCGGACCTGAAGATGATCGCCATCGCCGCCACCGGCACCGACAATGTCGACCTCGACGCCTGCCGCGCGCGCGGCATCGCCGTGGCCAATATCCGCGATTATTCGGTGGTGGCGGTGCCCGAGCACGTGTTCGCGCTGATGCTGTCCTTGCGCCGCAACCTGTTCGCCTATCGCTTCGACGTCGAGGCCGGCCGCTGGGAGAGCTCCACCCGCTTCTGCCTGCTCGACCATCCGATTGCCGACCTCGCGGGCAGCCAGCTCGGCATCGTCGGCTATGGCGCGCTCGGCCGCAAGGTCGCGCAGCTGGGCCGGGCCTTCGGCATGCGCGTGGCGGTGGCGACCCGCACGCCGCCGCAGGATCCGGACATCGAGCCGATGCCGCTGGACCGGCTGCTCGCGACCTCGGACGTGGTCAGCCTGCACCTGCCGCTGAACGAACAGACCCGTCACATGATCGGCGCGCGCGAGCTGGCCTCGATGAAGAAGACCGCGCTGCTGATCAATACCGCGCGCGGCGGCCTGGTCGACGAGCACGCGCTGGCCGATGCCCTGCGGCGCGGCGTCATCGGCGGCGCCGGCTTCGACGTGCTCAGCAAGGAGCCGCCGGTGCCGGACAACCCCCTGCTGCAGCTGCGCCTGCCCAACTTCATCCTGACCCCGCACGTGGCCTGGGCCAGCGCCGGCGCCATGCAGACCCTGGCCGACATGCTGGTCGACAATATCGAGGCCTGGGCCAGCGGGAAGCCGCGCAACCTGATGTTCCCGCTGTAGCGTTCGCGCTCAGTCGTCGACGTCGCCGTCATTCATATTGCCGCCGTGGGGCGGCGTGCTCAGGCCGGTGAAATCGCCGATGCGCTTGGCGTCGTAGGGCCCGTTCAGCTGGTTGAAACCGTTGCCGGCGGCATTCAAGGCGCCCTGCTGGAACACGATCTTCCCGCTGCGCGTGATCTCGATGACGCGCTGGTTGAACTGGTCGCTGATGAGGATGTCGCCGTTGCGCAGCTGGACGGCGCGGGTCGGCAGCGGATTCGGATTGCTGCCCGCCGTGGTGTTGGTCGCATACTGCCAGACGATATTGTCCTGTCCGTCGACCTCGACGATGCGGTTGTTGTTCGAGTCGGTGATCAGCGTGTCGCCGTTGGCCAGCCTGCTGGCGAAGGCCACACCGTTCAGGCTGCCACCCGCGGTAAAGGTCTTCACGATCATATTGTCGGTGTTGACCTCGATCGCGCGGTTATTGCTTTCATCGGAGATCAGGATATTGCCGTTGTCCAGCAATTGCGCGCTATTCGGGTTGTTCAGCTGGTTCGGACCGTTGCCGGCCACGCCCGTCATCCCGTATTGCCACAGCAGCCGCTTCTGGCGATCGACGACGATCACGCGCTGGTTGGCCTGGTCCGCGATCAGCGCCATCAAGCCGTGGCGGCGCTGGAAGCCGTCGAGCAGGGAAGCCTGCACCGGCGTGTTCAGCTGGTTGAAGCCGGAGCCGGCGACACCCGCCATGCCGTACTGCCAGATGATCTTGCCGGCGCGGTTGACGAGGATGACCCGGTTGTCGGGGCAGCCGTTGACCGCATCGCCGCAGCCGGGCAAGGGCGGGCTGGCGGCCGGGATGCCGGTCCCGGACATCAGGGTCAGCATGCCATAGCGCACGGCGTCGTTGACACCGACGATGCGGTTCGGCCCGGCCTGGTCGGAGCCATTGCCGAACTGCCACAACACCTCATGCGTGGCAGGGTCGACCTCGATCACGCGGTTATTGAACTGGTCCGCGATCAGCACGTTTCCGGGCCGGTCCGGCGGATCGGCCTGTGCCGCGGGGACGAAGGGCGCCGCGCAGGCAAGCGCCACCAGCCACCGCAAGCCGGGCCGTGCCCCATTCAACACGCTATTCTTGATATTCATTGCCGCCTCCGACTGAAAGGACAGCGGCGCCGCGGTTCGCAGCGCCGTGTCTGATTTGAGGATAGTCGGTAAATACCCGGATTGCGTGAGCGGATTCAAGCACGCACGATTACCGAATGTGTCGTGTGAATCCTGTGGGAATCAGTGGGCGTGATGGCTGTGCACGGCAACGTCCTTGACCACCAGCGGCAGGTCGAGCACGAAGCTGACGCCCGCGCCCGTCCGGCTGTCGACGGTGATGGTGCCGCCCAGCAGCGTGGTGACGATGTTGTAGACGATATTCAGGCCCAGGCCGGTGCCGCCGCTGCCCATCCTGGTCGTGAAGAAAGGCTCGAACACCCGGTGCACCAGCTCCGGGGCAATGCCGTGGCCATTGTCGGAGAAGGTGATCCGCACCCGCCCCGATTCCGGCGTGCTGGCCGAGAGCACCATGCGTCCGCCCGGCGCGTCGAAGGCGTGCAACAGCGAGTTGTTGACGAAGTTGATGAAGATTTGTCCAAGCGGCCCCGGGAAACTGTTCATCGCGATACCGTCCGGCACGTCGAGCACGAGCTTGTGGCCGGCGATGCTGACCTGCTTCATCATGGTCGCCGCGATCTCCTGGCACGTCTGGGCCAGGTCGAAGGCGCGGCGCTGGGCGCTGGCCTGGTCGACCGCCACCTGGCGGAAGCTGTTGACCAGGTCGGCCGCGCCGTTCAGGCTGCGCATGATGAGCTGCGAGGCCTCCTGCGAGGCCGTGATCCAGCCTTCCAGGTCCGAGCGGCGCAGCTCGGCCGCGTCGAATCGCGCCGCCATCGCCTCGGTCTTGTCGTGCAGGGTGCTGGCCATCAGCAGGCTGTTGCCGATCGGCGTGTTCAACTCGTGCGCGACGCCGGCCACCAGCGAACCGAGCGAGGCGAGCTTCTCGCGCGCGGCCAGTTGCGCCTGGGTGTCGGTCAGCTGGCGGTAGGCATCGGCATTGTCGAGGGCGACGCCGACATAGGCCGACAGCGTGCGCAGCATGTCCTGGTGCACCCGCTCGTAGGCCCTGCGCTCGAAACTCTGCACCGTCACCAGGCCGAGCACGCGCGTGCCCACCACGATCGGCACCATGATGACGGATGGCGGCGTCTCCTCCGCCATCGCGGCACCCGGCAGCACCATCGGCGCCAGCCCGCCCGGACGGTGCGGCGGCAGGTAGTGCACGCATTCGCTTTCGGCGTCGCCGAGCAGGATCTCGCGTCCATGGCGCACGCACCACACGGCCAGCTGCGGCTCGGCCAGGCTGCGTTCCGCCGGCGCGCAGCGGCGTCCGTGGGCCAGCGCGAACGGATAGGCCAGCACGCCCCGTTCCGGATGCTGGATGCCGACGCCGAATACGTCGGCCGGCATCAGCGCCCGCACGTGTTCGTACAGCGTGGTCATGATCGCTTCGCTGTCCAGGTTCGCCGTCAGCATGCGGCCGATCTCGGACAGGCGCGCGATATTGCGCTGGGCCTGCTCCACCACTTCCTTCTGGCGCTCCACTTCCAGCTTGCGCCGCTCCGCCGCATCCCTCTGCAGCTGCAGTTCTGCGGTGCGGGCGCCGACCTGGCGCTCCAGCAGGTCGGTCTGCTGCACCAGCGAGCGCACCCGCACGCGGTAGCCGCCGTACACGGCAGCCAGCACCGCCGCGGCCGCGCCCAGCCGGAACCACCAGGTCTTCCACCACGGCGGCAGGATCGTGATCTCCAGCGAGGTCGGGGCCGAGCTCCACACGCCGTCCTTGTTGCTGGCCCGGACACGGAACACATAGTGGCCCGGATCGAGGTTGGTGTAGCTGGCGAAGCGCTTGCCGGAATCGGTGTCGACCCAGTCCTGGTCGAAGCCCTCGAGCTTGTAGGCGTAGCGGTTCTGGATCGGGTCGGCGAAATGCAGGGCCGCGAACTCCAGCGAGAACGCCGAATCGCGGTAGGACAGCTGGACGTCGCGCGCCTGGTAGGTCGGCACGGCCAGGGCCAGCGGCTGGTTGAACACGCGGAAATCGGTGATGACCACCGGCGGCGCGTACGGGTTTTCGCGCACTTCCGAGGGCAGGAAGGACGTCATGCCGTTGACGCCGCCGAAATGCAGCTCGCCCTGGGGCGACGCCCAGGCCGAACCGACGAAGTAGGAGCCGTCGATCAGGCCGTCTTCCGCCGTGTACGACTTGAACTTGGCGGTGACCGGGTCGTAGCGCGACAGGCCGACCGTGCTGCTGACCCATAGCGCGCCGGTGGCGTCTTCGAGCACGCCGCCGATCGGCGTCGACAGCGGGCTCGCGCTGAGCGGAATGTATTTGAAGCGCGGCGCCTGGCCGGGGCGCGCCTCCATCCGGTGCAGACCGCCCGCGGTGCCGACCCACAGGTCGCCGCGCGACGATTCGAGCAGGTAATAGACGCGGCTGTGGCGCAGCGTGTCCGGGTCGCGCGGGTCGTGGCGGTAGTGGGTGAAGGTGTTGGTGGCGCGGTCGAAGCGTTCGAGGCCGCTGTCGGTGCCGATCCAGATGATGCCCTGGCGGTCTTCCAGCACCGCGAAGCCGAGGTCTTCGCCCAGGCTGGACGGAACGTTCGGGTCGTGGCGCCAGCTGCGCAGCTCGCCGCCGGGGCTGCGCGCGAACAGGCCGTGGCGGGTGGCGATCCACAAGGTGCCGTCGCGCCCGGCGCGCAGTGCGTTGATGAAGCCGGCGTTGATGTCCGGCGCCAGCGGCTGCCGCACGAAGCGCCCGTGGGCGGCGTCGAACCAGCTCAGCCCGGCCTGGGTGCCGACCCACAAGCGCCCGTTGGCATGCGCCAGCGAAGTGACCGTGTCGTCGGGCAGGCTGCCCGGATCGGTCGTATGCCGGTAGCGCTGGGCGCGGCCGCTGGCGGGATCGAAGCGGGTCAGGCCGCCGGCGGTCGCGCCGATCCACAGCCAGCCGTCGCCCGCGCCCAGGATCGCGCGCACCTTGTTGCTGCCGATGCCGCCCTGCTGCCCCACCGTGTGGGTGAAGCGCGAGAAACCGCCGCTGGCCAGGTCGACCCGGCACACGCCGTCGAACTGGGTGCCGACCCACAGCGTCCCGTTGCGGTCGACCCAGATCGAACCGACCTGGTTGCCGGACAGGCTGTGGCGGTCGTAAGCCTGGCTGCGGAAGGCGACGAAGGCGCCGCTGGCCGGGTCGCGCCAGAGCAGTCCATCCTGGTCGGTGCCGACCCACAGGTTGGCGCCGGCGTCGTGGTACAGCGAGCGCACCGGCACGTTGTCCAGGCCGTCGGCGCCGTGGATGTGGGTGCGCTGCGGGCCGTCGTCGTCCAGGCGCCAGGCCTCGAGGCCGGCGCCGGTGCCGATCCACAGCGTGTTGCGCGGGCCCATCGACAAGGCCTGGACGCTGTTGCGGCGTGCGTTGTCGGCGGGCAGCGCGCGATAGTGCTGGAACTGGCGCGCGCCGGGCGCGAGCCGGTCGACGCCGCTGTTGGTGCCGATCCAGAGCGCGCCGTCGGGCGCCAGCGCCAGCGCGTTGACGTGGTCGTCGGCGAGGCTGGCGCTGTCGAGCGGGTCGTGGCGCATCAGCGCGAAGTGGCCGGTGGCCGGATCGAAGTGGCGCAGGCCGGTGGCGCTGCCGAGCCACAGGCCGCCCTTGCCGTCCGGCGTGATCGAGGTGATGCCGCGGATCGCCGCCGAACCGTAGCCGCTGCCGGCGGGTAGATAGCGGACGAATTTCTGGGTGGCCTCGTCGAAGCGGGCCAGGCCGCCCTTGGTGCCGAACCACAGGCGGCCGGCATCGTCCTCATACGAGGCGGTGACGAAGTTGTCGGGCAGGCTGCCAGGATTGTCCGGGTCGGTGCGAAACACGGTCATGCGGTAACCGTCGTAGCGGTTCAGGCCGGCCTGGGTGCCGAACCACATGAAGCCGTTGTGGTCCTGCAGGATGGTCAGCACCGATTCCTGCGACATGCCCTGCTCGACCCCGATGCGCACGAATCGCAGCGAGCGCGGGCCGGCGGCCAAGGCCCCGGCGCAAGCCAGCAACAGCAGCCAGGCGCACAGCCAGCGCAGCACCCGCGCTGCCCCTTCGGAAGTGGTCGACGCCACCATAGTGTTCCCATCAAATTTGCGACGCTTAAATCTACCAGAGCCCTTGCGAACATGAAAGAAATTAAGGCTTCCGGAAACGAAATCACGCTGCTATAATGCGTGCCTCGGGCGGCTGTAGCTCAGCTGGATAGAGTACTTGGCTACGAACCAAGGGGTCGTGGGTTCGATTCCTGCCAGCCGCGCCAGAATATGAGGGACCAGATTGAAAGATCTGGTCCCTTTTTTCGTTACTGGCCTCTCCCCGCGCACGATGCCCAGTTTGCGACAGACCAAGTTGTGCCCTTCAAACCTCAGCAACAATTGCCTTTGCTAAAGACAACGGAGGCACCATGGCGATTGACGCATATCTGCACATCGACGGCATCAAGGGCGAGTCACAGGACGCGGAACACCAAGGCTGGATCGAAATCACCTCGGTCCATTGGGGTGTACGCCAGCCGAAGAGCGCGACCGCTTCGACAGCAGGCGGCCACACGGCGGAACGGGCAGAGCTCACCGACATCACGTTCAGCAAACTGGCCGATGTAGCGTCGCCACTGCTATTCCAATTTTCCGCGGGAGGCAAGACTTTCCCCAAGGCGATAATCGAGTTCTTCCGGGCTGATGGCGATGGAAAACGTATCAAGTATTTCGCGATCGAGCTCGAAAACGTCCTGATCGCCCACGTGACGTTTGCCGCCAACGGCGCCTTGCTGATGTCCGAAAGTGTCGGCCTGAAATTCGGAAAGATCCGCCTCCTGTACACCCAGCAGAAAATCGGTGGCAGCGCCGCCGGCAACACGGCCGGTGGCTGGGACCTGTCGAGGAACCATTATGCGTAAGTTGACCTTGATTTGCGCAACGCTCACGCTCACGGTCACAGCATTCGCCCAGGTCGACGAGCACCCCCTCATCATGCCCGGGACGCCTGCCAAGACGATTCCCGCGCCGTCGCCATGGCTCACTGGCGAGCAGCTTCTTCGACAGCTGGAGCGGCCCAACGAGACCCAGGCCATTCAGTACATCAAAGGGGTCTTCGATGCCACTGAAAGCGGCCTGTGGTGCTACACCGCGCGGAATCATATCAGGCTACGGAAACAGGAGCCGGCGGTGATGCGGGCAGAAACACTTGCCTATCTCCGCAAGCAGCCGTCCAAGAAGTTGCGGGATCGCGCGGCCGTCTTGATTGTCCAGATGTGGCAAGAGCGCTGGCCGTGCCCTCCCGATAGCTGCTGTATTTGAACGCCGGTGCTCGAATGAACCCGAGGCCGCCGTATTCACTGCTACGTCAACATTATCCTGACCCGATCAACGTCAGCGCCGAGGAACTTTGGCGCTGGGTCGGCCACCCCGGGAAAAATCTCGATCCGGCATGGAAAAACACATGCGCGATCAGGGTGAGTCTCGCACTGCTGGGCGCGGGGGTGCCACTTCCTCGGGCGTTCCTTCCGGTACTTGCCGGCAAATACAAGGGTCTGACGATCGAGATCAAGCAAGAGGTGCTCGCGCATCGCTTGACTCAGGCATGGGGTGAGCCGGACCGCTTTGCCACCGCCTTGATCCGCGACGCGATTCGTGATCGGAGCGGCATCATCCGCTTCGTCCAGCTATGGGGCCCGTACGATCCGCAAGGCCACATCGACCTGATCGCCCCGGAACGGATGGGCCGCCTGATGTGCGAAGGCGGCCACGTTTACTGGCATGCAGTCGAATGCTGGTTTTGGGAATTGCCGTGATTTCTTCGCAGTGATTTCTTCGCATCTTTGCCATTTGGCCCACTGCTGATATAATGCGTGCCTCGGGCGGCTGTAGCTCAGCTGGATAGAGTACTTGGCTACGAACCAAGGGGTCGTGGGTTCGAT
>JAEWEK010000096.1 GCA_023389425.1 Pseudomonadota bacterium
TCCCTGGTTTCGGCCGACATCACGACCAGCAGCTGGCGGTTGCGGTCGATGCCGGCCAGCGGCTGCGCCGCCACGCGCCCGAAGGCGCCCTGCCCGACGCTCTCGACCTGGGTCACCTTGGCCACCGCCAGGCCGGCCGGGAACATGCCGTCCAGGCCGGATGTGACCAGCACGTCGCCGACCACGATGTCGGCGTTCGGGGCGACGAAGCGCAGGTCCAGCATGCCCGAATTGCCGCGTCCGTAGGCGACGCTGCGCAGGCCCGAGCGCAGCACCTGCACCGGGATCGCCTGCTCCTTGTCGGTCAGGAGCGTGACTTCGGAAGTGAACGGGAACACGCGCGTGACCTGGCCGACCACGCCGGCGTTGTCGATCACCGGCAGGCCGAGCGCGACGCCGGCGCGCATGCCGCGGTCGAGCACCACCTTGTGCACCGACGGATCGCGCGCGTCGTACAGGATTTCGCTCATGATCGATTTCACCGGCAGGTGCTCGCGCGCGTCCAGCAGGCGGCGCAGCTGGGCGTTCTCGGCCATCTGGAGCTGGGCCTGCTGCAGCGCCTGGGCGGCGGCCACCTGCTGGCTCTTCAGCTCGGCGACTTCCTTCTCCAGCGCCGACAGCGAGGAAAAATACTCGCCCATCGCCGCCAGCGCGTCGCGCGGCATCAGCGCGGCCATCTGGGCCGGATACAGCACGGTGGCGGCGACCTGGCGCACCGCCGTGAGGGCGTGCAGGCGCGAATCGACGAACAGCAGCGCGACCGAAATCAGCGCGAACACCGTCACTTTCACCCGCGCCGGGGCGCCTTGCTTGAACAGTGGCGGAGGACTGTATTCCATGTGTTGAGAAGATTGAAAGCGCCGGTCCCCAACATCAACGCGGGCAGTCGCGCGGCTTCTTCAGGAGCCGTGCGCTGCCCGCGTCGAGGCGCAGAACACGTTTTTTTATTCGTACGAGAAGATCGATCCCAGCTTGTCCATGCGCTCGAGCGCCATGCCGGAGCCGCGCACCACGCAGGTCAGCGGGTCTTCGGCCACCAGCACCGGCAGGCCCGTTTCTTCCATCAGCAGGCGATCCAGGTCGCGCAGCAGCGCGCCGCCGCCGGTGAGCATCATGCCCTTCTCGGCGATGTCGGCGCCCAGTTCCGGCGGGGTCTGTTCGAGCGCGTTCTTGACGGCCGAGACGATGTTGTTGAGCGGGTCGGTCAGCGCTTCCAGGATCTCGTTGGAGGAGATGGTGAACGAGCGCGGGATGCCTTCGGACAGGTTGCGGCCCTTGACTTCCATCTCCTTGACTTCCGAGCCCGGGAACGCCGAGCCGATCGCCTTCTTGATGGCTTCGGCGGTTTGTTCGCCGATCAGCATGCCGTAGTTGCGGCGGATGTAGTTGACGATCGCGTCGTCGAAGCGGTCGCCGCCGACGCGCACCGAGCCCTTGTACACCATGCCGCCCAGCGAGATGATGCCCACTTCGGTGGTGCCGCCGCCGATGTCGACCACCATCGAGCCGGTCGCCTCGGCCACTGGCAGGCCGGCGCCGATCGCGGCCGCCATCGGCTCTTCGATCAGGTAGACCTGCGAGGCGCCGGCGCCCAGCGCCGATTCGCGGATCGCGCGGCGCTCGACCTGGGTCGAGCCGCAGGGCACGCAGATGATGATGCGCGGCGACGGGCGGAAGAATTTGGAGTCGTGCACCATGCGGATGAACTGCTTGAGCATCTGCTCGGTGACGGTGAAGTCGGCGATCACGCCGTCCTTCATCGGGCGGATCGCCTCGATATTGCCCGGCACCTTGCCGAGCATCTGCTTGGCTTCCTTGCCGACCGCCTGGATCGTCTTCTTGCCGTTCGGGCCGCCCTCCTGGCGGATCGCGACGACCGACGGTTCGTCCAGCACGATGCCCAGTCCGCGCACGTAGATCAGCGTGTTGGCCGTACCGAGGTCGATCGCCAGGTCATTCGAAAAGTAGCTGCGTAAAAAACCAAACATGTGTGTCCTGATGCGCGCTCGGGGCGCGAAACGATAAATGAGTGGGGATGCCAGGGTCCGGCCCGGGGCACGGCCACAAGTGCGGCCGCGGCCAGGCTTTCAGCGCCAGCAACGCAATAGCCCGCCATTCTACCTTATAATTTGCCGATTATTCCGTCAGAAACCTTCGAATTCACGAGGATCAGACAGCAGAATTCGGCGGCGTTACCAAGGTTTTATCGACGGTAGCCCGCTTATTAACGGATTCGGCATTCGCTCAACCCTTTTTGACCGCGGCCCGGCGCCGCGCCCCTGCCATGTCCCTGACACTTACAGACGTTAAACGGATCGCCAACCTGGCCCGGCTCGAGCTGGACGAGGCCCACGCCGACACCCTGCTCGGCGAGTTGAACGGCATCTTCGCGCTGGCCGAACAGATGCAGGCGGTGGACACCACCGGCGTCGAGCCGCTGGCCCAGCCGCTGTCCGCCATCATGCAGCTGCCGCTGCGCCTGCGCGACGACGTGGTCACCGAAGAGAACCGCCGCGAGGCCTACCAGGCGCCCGCGCCGAAATCCCAGGACGGCCTGTACCTGGTGCCGAAAGTGATCGAATAAGAAGGTGCGCAGCATGCATAACAAGACCATTAAAGAACTGTCCACACTGCTGCAGGCGAAGCAGCTGTCGTCCGTCGAACTGACCCGCCATTACCTCGATCGCATCGCGGCCAGCCGGCACAACGCCTTCCTCGACGTGAACGCCGAGCTGTCGCTGGCGCAGGCCAAGGCCGCCGACGAGCGCATCGCGGCCGGCACCGGCGGCGCGCTGACCGGCGTGCCGATCGCGCACAAGGACATCTTCGTCACGCAAGGGTGGCGCTCGACCGCCGCCTCCAAAATGCTGGGCAACTACGTCAGCCCCTTCGACGCCACCGTGGTCGACAAGCTTGGCGCGGCCGGCATGGTCACCTTGGGCAAACTCAATTGCGACGAATTCGCGATGGGCGGCTCGAACGAGAACTCGGCTTTCGGCGCCGTGAAAAACCCGTGGGACACCGGTGCCGTGCCGGGCGGCTCCTCGGGCGGTTCGGCCGCCGCCGTGGCCGCCCGCCTTGCGCCGGCCGCCACCGGCACCGACACCGGCGGCTCGATCCGCCAGCCGGCCGCGTTCTGCGGCATCACCGGCATCAAGCCCACCTACGGCCGCGTGTCGCGCTTCGGCATGATCGCCTTCGCCTCCTCGCTCGACCAGGGCGGCCCGATGGCCCAGACCGCGGAAGACTGCGCTTTGCTGCTCAACGAAATGGCCGGCTTCGACAAGCGCGATTCGACCAGCCTCACGCCCGAGCAGGGCAACCTCGATGAAGATTTCACGCGCGACCTGAACAAGCCGCTGGCCGGCCTGCGCATCGGCGTGCCGAAGGAGTACTTCGGCGAAGGCCTGGCCAGCGACGTCGAAGCCGCCGTGCGCGCCGCGCTCGAGCAATTCGTCAAGCTCGGCGCGAGGCTGGTGGACATTTCGCTGCCGCGCACCAGCCTGTCGATCCCGACCTACTACATCATCGCCCCGGCCGAGGCCTCGTCCAACCTGTCGCGCTTCGACGGCGTGCGCTACGGCTTCCGTGCCGACGGCTACAAGGACCTGGCCGACATGTACAAGAAGACCCGCGCCGCAGGCTTCGGCCCCGAGGTCCAGCGCCGCATCATGGTCGGCACCTACGTGCTGTGCCACGGCTACTACGACGCCTACTACGTGCAGGCGCAGAAGATCCGCCGCCTGATCGCGGACGACTTCCAGGCCGCCTTCCGCGACCAGTGCGACGTCATCATGGGCCCGGTGGCGCCGACCGTGGCCTGGGACCTCGGCTCCAAGGCCAACGACCCGGTCGCCAACTACCTGGCCGACATCTTCACGCTGTCGACCAGCCTGGCGGGCCTGCCGGGCATGTCGATCCCGGTCGGTTTCGGCCAGGGCGAAAAGAACGGCAAGCGCCCGGTCGGCCTGCAAATCATCGGCAACTACTTCGGCGAGGCCAAGCTGCTGAACATCGCGCACCAGTACCAGCAGGTGACCGATTGGCACACCCGCGCGCCCGAAGGCGTCTGAACGACTTGAAAGAAGCGAGAACCACTATGCAATGGGAAGTCGTCATCGGTCTTGAGAACCACGTACAGCTCACGACCAACTCCAAAATTTTCAGCGGCAGCTCGATCAAGTTCGGCGCCGAACCCAACACCCAGGCCAGCCCGGTCGACCTGGCGCTGCCGGGCGTGCTGCCGGTGCTGAACCGCGGCGCGGTCGAGCGCGCGATCCGCTTCGGCCTCGCGGTCGGTGCGAAGATTGCGCCGGTCTCGGTGTTCGCCCGCAAGAACTACTTCTACCCTGACCTGCCCAAGGGTTACCAGATCAGCCAGTTCGAGGATCCGGTGGTCCAGGGCGGCACGCTGAGCTTCTGGTACGAGAAGGACGGCAAGCAGGAATTCAAGACCGTCAACCTGACCCGCGCCCACCTCGAGGAAGACGCCGGCAAATCGCTGCACGAGGACTATGCCGGCATGAGCGGCATCGACCTCAATCGCGCCGGCACGCCGCTGCTCGAGATCGTATCCGAGCCGGAGATGCGCAGCGCGGCGGAAGCGGTCGCCTACGCCAAGCAGCTGCACTCGCTGGTGATGTGGCTCGGCGTTTGCGACGGCAATATGCAGGAAGGCTCGTTCCGCTGCGACGTCAACGTCTCGGTGCGCCCGGTCGGCCAGCAGGAATTCGGCACCCGCTGCGAGATCAAGAACCTGAACTCCTTCCGCTTCATGGAAGAGGCCATCCACTACGAAGTGCGGCGCCAGATCGAACTGATCGAAGACGGCGGCAAGGTGGTGCAGGCCACGCGCCTGTGGGACCCGGACCGCAAGGAAACGCGCGAGATGCGCACCAAGGAAGACGCGCAGGACTACCGCTACTTCCCGGACCCCGACCTGCCGCCGCTGGCGATCTCGCCGGAATGGATCGACAAGGTCAAGGGCGACATGCCGGAACTGCCGCAGGCGATGCGCAAGCGCTTCGTCGACGACTACGGCCTGCCGGAATACGACAGCAACGTGCTGACCTCCTCGCAGGAGATGGCGACCTACTACGAAGCCGTGGTGTCCAAGGCCGGCAAGGAAAACGCCAAGGCCGCGGCCAACTGGATGATGGGCGACGTATCGTCGACCCTGAACCGCGAAGGCGTGTCGCTCAACGAGTCGCCGGTGGAAGCGTCGCAACTGGCGCTGCTGCTCAAGCGGATCGCCGACGGCACCATCTCCAACAAGGCCGGCAAGGAAGTGTTCGCGGCGATGTGGGAAGCCAAGTCGACCGACGAAAACCTGGCCGACGTGGTGATCGAGCAGAAGGGCCTGAAGCAGATCTCGGACACCGGCGCGCTGGAAGCGATCGTCGACGAAGTCCTGGCCGCCAACGCCAAGTCGGTCGAGCAGTACCGGGCCGGCAAGGAAGCCGCCATCAACGCCCTGATCGGCCAGGCCATGAAGGCCTCGAAGGGCAAGGCCAATCCGGCCCAGGTGACGGAGCTGTTGAAGAAGAAGCTGGCCGGCTAAGCGGCGCAGCGCACAAACCGGGGCTGTCCCCGGTTTTTTTCGAATCGCTCAACTACGTGATGGTGTCGTCTGAAGTAACGATGACCAGAGAGCGTGGATTCAGCGAAGCCAGCGCAACGTCAAGCTTCGGCACCAGCGGAAGCAAGGCTGGCAAAGCATTTGAATACGCCGACAAGATCACAACCGAAACCGGCAATCGCGACAGATTTTGCTGATATTGAATGTTCTTGTCGGTGGTGACAAATGCGTCGAACTTCCGAGCAGCGAGCGCTAGCAGAATGCCGTTGCGCGCACCTGCCCATCCCATTTCCCTCACACTGGAAACTTCGTGCGCGGGCAAACAGTCGCGGAACTCTACAGGTACAGATTCATCAAGCAGTAGCCTCATTCTTTAAAAGGCAGTACCTAGCCTCCTTGAGCACGCCAATAGCAGCCTCTTCAGATACCGTTGGAAATTGCTTTAGAAATTCGGTCAAGGCAAACGAGGCCTCCAGGTAATCAAAGAGATTTTGGATTGGCACGCGCGTGCCGACAAAGCATGGCGTGCCACCCATGATCTCAGGATTGCTGCTGATATACGTTTTCATAGCGCCTCCGACCTGCCAATGGTACTACCGCAGCCCTCGCGGCACAGGATGAGGCGCAAACAATTCGCGCCGCTTAACTCCATGAGTGCAACCCGCTTTCACGCGCTGCTTTCAACCATAAGGCGTGTACGGGAAACCATCGCCGATCGCTGCAATCAGCAGGACAAATTGTTCCCATAACAGGTCGTCACAGGACCTTCGGCCAACCCGCAGCGTCAGACTCCGTAACGCGCCCGGTAGGCAGCCACTTTATCCTTGGACTCCGCCAGCGCCGGATCGCCCGCCTTGCTCGACAGGTAGCCGAACAGGTCATCCAGGTTGGCGATCGAGATGACCGGCATGCCGAACTCCTGCGAAACGGTCTGCACCGCCGAATGCTCGGACAGCGCGCCATCCTTGCCCGAGCGCTCCATGCGGTCGAGCGCGATCAGCACGGCGGCCGGCTCGGCGCCGGCGGCGCGGATCATGTCCACCGACTCGCGCACCGAGGTGCCGGCCGAGATCACGTCGTCGATGATGACGACCTTTCCTTGCAGTTTGGCGCCGACGATGGTGCCGCCTTCGCCGTGGTCCTTGGCTTCCTTGCGGTTGTAGGCATAGGACGTGTTGCGGCCCTTGGCGGCCAGCGCCACCGCGGTGGCCGATGCCAGCGTAATCCCTTTGTAAGCAGGCCCGAACAGCATGTCGAATTCGAGGCCCGAATCGAGCAGCGTCTGCGCGTAGAACTGGGCCAGCTGGCCCAGCGTGGCGCCATCGTGGAACAGGCCGGCGTTGAAGAAGTACGGCGACTGGCGGCCGGCCTTGGTGGTGAAGTCGCCGAATTTCAGCACTCCCGCCGAGACCGAAAACGAGATAAACTCTTGACGCAAGTTGTTCACGATAACCCCTATAAATAACGACGGGCTGTATTGTAATCCGCGCCCGCTATCGGCGCTCGCAGCGCTGCCGTTCACTTCTTATACTTCATGCCACGCATTATTTCCGCCAACCTCAACGGCATCCGCTCCGCACACAAGAAGGGCTTCTTCAACTGGATGGCCACCCAGGACGCCGATTTCATCTGCGTCCAGGAGCTGAAGGCACAGGAAGCCGACATGACCGAGGAATTCCTCGCGCCGCACGGCTACCACGGCCATTTCCACTACGCCGAAAAGAAGGGCTATTCGGGTACCGGCGTCTACAGCCGCAGCAGGCCGGACGCCGTGCGCATCGGCTTCGGCAGCGTCGAATTCGATGCCGAGGGCCGCTACACGCGTTGCGACGTCGGCAACCTGACCGTGATCTCGGTCTACTGCCCATCCGGCTCCTCCTCGCCGGAGCGCCAGAAAGCCAAGTTCCGCTTCATGGAAGTGTTCCTGCCGCACCTGGTCGAGCTGAAGGCCGAGGGCCGCGAAGTGGTGGTCTGCGGCGACTGGAACATCGCGCACAAGGAAATCGACCTGAAAAACTGGAAGGGCAACCTGAAGAATTCAGGCTTCCTGCCGGAGGAACGCGCGTGGATGACGCGCATCTTCGACGAGCTGGGACTGGTGGACGTGCACCGCGGCCTGGACCAGCGTCCGGAGCAGTACACCTGGTGGAGCAACCGCGGCCAGGCCTATGCCAAGAACGTCGGGTGGCGCATCGACTACCACGTGGCCACCCCGGGCATCGCGAAGCACGCCAAGACGGTCTCGATCTACAAGGACGAGCGTTTCTCCGACCACGCTCCCCTCATCATCGACTACCATCCGGAAGGCTGATCCTTCAGCCTTCGCGCGCGTAGCACAGGGTCTCGCCGCACTGTCCGCACACCAGGGCGCGCGCATCGCCGCGGCTGGTGCGATTGCGCGGCTGGACCTGTTCGGCGCCGCAGTAGCGGCAGCTCAGCTCGCCCCGGGCATGCTCGGGGAACTGGCTGCAATACCAGTCCAGCCCGTACGAGCGCCACACCGCGCGTTCGCCGCGCTGGCGCAAGCCCAGCAGGATGAAGCCAGCCACGATCACCAGCGGCACGGCGCCGAACGCGCCCCACAGCGCGCCGATGAAGGCTTCCTGCACCACCGGCGCGTCGCCCGGACCGGCCATGAACAGCAGGCAGCCGACCACGGCGCCGATCGGGAACAGCCAGAATGGGCTTGGAATGCGCGCCAGGTGCGGCGGCATGATTTGGCTTGGTACAGTCATCACATCCCTTTCTTGCGAAAAGCTAAGATAGACCTTACAGCCGAGTCAACATAGCAGGACTTGTCGGCCGGCGCAACGCCGATCGATGCTGCAAGCGCACAGCGGGCACGCCCCCACGGCTGGGGGATTCGCCTGCCGCGGTCTTTCCTAAAGACAATTTCCGCGATTTAATTGCTACTTAGCTCGTCCGAGCATGCATGGGTGTTGCATTACTGCTCTCCCGTGATGCAAAAAAGCAAAAAAGTAGGTCCGCGATCCGATCGTGCCCGTCTTTGTTGCTAACATTCAAACTCGGACCATTCCAAATTGCAATAATTGCTGTCCAGGCCACCACCATGAGCTCCTCGCTGCCCCCCGTCCTCACGAGTTCGTCGATCACCGGCACCGCCGGCCACATGGTCATCGACCTCATGTTCAACCAGCAGATCGAGCGCGGCAGCGGCACCATCATCGTCACCGATGGCGCGCTGCAAACCGTGATCGACCGGGCCACCGGCCTGCCCCCCCCCCCCCGGGTCGGCGCGACCC
>JAEWEK010000098.1 GCA_023389425.1 Pseudomonadota bacterium
GCCGCACCGCAGGCCGCCGAGCCCGAAGCCATGGCCTGCTGCGCCCACTGCGGCATGTACTTCCCCGCCTCCGAATCGGTGCGCGCCGACGGGCGCGATTATTGCAGCCCGGCCCACGCCCGCTTGCCTTCGCCCTGACCGATGACGCGGCAGGCGCTGTCCCGGGAGTCGCGCGAGGCCTTGTGGCACTCGCTGCAGACGATGAACGTCACGCGCGTCGTCATCGTGCTGGTGCTGCTGGCCTGGACCGGCCTGTCCGCGGGCTCGACCTCGGGCCACGCCGTCACCGGCGCGCTGTTTGCCAGGACCTGCGCCGGCTACTTCGCCTTCGCCCTCGTGTTCACCGCGCTGACCAGCTGGTGGCGCCGGCGCTTCCTGCTGCAGGTCTGCGTCCAGATCGCGGTCGACCTGGCAGCGATTTCGCTGCTCTACCTGAATGCCGGCACGGCGCGCGGCGGCCTCGCCATCCTCTACCTGTTTCCGCTGGCCGGCGCCGCCATCCTCGCGCCGCTGCTGCTGGCGCTGTTCTCGGCCTCGATCGCGACCCTGTTCCTGCTGGGCGAATCGACCTGGAACGTGCTCACCTCCGACGGCGACGCGACGGTGCGCCAGGCAGGCCTGTACGGCGCCGGCTTCTTCGCCGTGGTGCTGGTGGTGGGCCGGCTGGCGGCGCGCCTGATCAAGCAGGAGGAGCTGGCGGCCGAGCGCGGCGCCGACCTCAAGATCCAGCAGGCGATCAACCAGATCGTCATCGCCGACGTCGGCGACGGCATCCTCGTCGTCGGGCGCGACGGCACGGTCTTCGCCGGCAATCCGGCGGCGCGCCGCATGCTGGGGCTGGATGACGACGCGGTCGACTTCCGCCTGGCCGAGGTGCCGGCGCTGGCGCCGCTGGCGCAGGCATTCGCCGCGTGGCTGAACGATGGGCGGGACGGCGCCGTGTACGTGAACGTCAAGCCGTGGAACGAGGAGGGCGCGCCGCACGGGCGCGGGCGGCTGGGCCGTGCCTCGCACCTGAAGCTGCGCTTCGCCCGGGTCGACACGCCGGACCGCACGGCCGGCCGCAGCGTGGTCTTCATGCAGGACGTGAGCGCGATCGAGAACCAGGCGCAGGAGCTGAAGCTGGCGTCGATGGGCCGCCTGACGGCCAGCATCGCGCACGAGGTGAGGAATCCCTTGTCCGCGATCGGCCACGCCACCGCGCTGCTGGCCGAGGACCTGCACGGCCCGGCCGAGGTGCGCCTGCTGAAGATCGTCGGCGACAACGTGGCGCGCGTGAACCGCATGGTCGAAGACATCCTGCAGCTGTCGCGCAAGGCGCAGCCGAACGGCGAGCCGGTGCTGCTGGCCGGCTTCCTGGCCGAACTGAAGGCCGAGTTCTCGGAGACCCACGGCCTGGCCGAGGACATGATGTGGATCAGCGCCGGCCCCGACGCCGCCGTGCGCTTCGATCCGCTGCACCTGCGCGAAATTCTGCTCAACCTGCTGAACAACGCGATCCGCTATGCCAGCGGCAAGCCGGCCAGCATCCGCCTGTTCACGGTGCTCGATGCGGTCGGCCGGCGCGAACTGCACGTGCAGGACGACGGCCCGGGCATCACGCCCGAGGTGCGCGCCCACCTGTTCGAGCCGTTCTACACCACGTCCAGCAAGGGCACCGGCCTGGGCCTGTACCTGGCGCGCGAACTGTGCCTCAATAACGAGGCCATGCTCGATTACGAATACCGCTTCGAGAACACCATGCTGGGGCCGCGCCGCGCCACCGGCCGCTTCGTCATCACTTTCGCGCAGCCGGCCGCCGTCGCCGCGCCCGCCGCCAACGGAGAGATCAATCAATGAGTTCCCCCCGCATCCTGGTCGTCGACGATGAAGCCGACCTGCGCGAGCTGCTCGAGATCACCCTGCTGAAAATGGGACTGGACGTGGACAGCGCGCCCACGCTGGCCGCGGCGCGCGCGCTGCTGGCCCAGCACCAGTACGCGCTGGTGCTGACCGACATGCGCCTGCCGGACGGGCTGGGGCTGGAGCTGGTGCGCGAGGTGAACGCGAGCCACAAGAACACGCCGATCGCGGTGGTCACCGCCTACGGCAGCGCCGAGAACGCGGTGGTGGCACTCAAGGCCGGCGCCTTCGACTACGTCACCAAGCCGGTGGTGCTGGAAGACCTGCGCATCATGGTGCGCTCGGCGCTGCGCCTGTCCGAGACCCAGGCGCCCGGGGCGGGGCACGCACTTGCCGCGCCTTCGCGCATGATCGGCCAGTCGCCGGCGATGCAGGGCCTGCGCGCGCAGATCGCGCGGCTGGCGCGCTCGATGGCGCCGATCTCGATCAGCGGCGAATCCGGCAGCGGCAAGGAGCTGGCGGCGCGCGAGATCCACGCGCAGAGCTCGCGCGCGGCCAAGCCCTTCGTCGCGGTGAACTGCGGCGCGATCCCCGAGGCGCTGATGGAGGCCGAGTTCTTCGGCTACCGCAAGGGTGCCTTCACCGGCGCGGCCGAGGAGCGCGAAGGCTTTTTCCAGGCCGCGAACGGCGGCACCCTGATGCTGGACGAGGTGGCCGACCTGCCGCTGCCGATGCAGGTCAAGCTGCTGCGCGCGATCCAGGAACGGCGCGTGCGCAAGATCGGCGCCACCAGCGAGGAGCCGGTGGACGTGCGCATCGTCAGCGCCACCCACCAGGACTTGGCGCGCTGCGTCGAGCAGGGCCGCTTCCGGCAGGATCTGTTCTACCGCCTGAACGTGATCGAGCTGCGCCTGCCGCCGCTGCGCGAGCGGCTGGACGACCTGGCGCTGCTGTGCGAGACCATCCTCGTGCGCCTGGCCGGCCCCGGCCAGCACGCGGCGCTTGGGCCCGGCGTGCTCGATATGCTGCGTGCCTATTCCTTTCCCGGCAATGTGCGCGAGCTGGAAAATGTGCTCGAACGTGCGCTGGCCTTCGCCAACGACGGTGTGATCGAAGTGCAGGACCTGCAGCTGAAGGCGGCGCGTCCGGCCGACCAGGGGCCGGCGCAACTGGCGCCGCCGGTGGCCGCCGCCCCAGTGCCGGTGCCGCCCGAGCCCGCGCCGACCGCCGACGCCGAGCCGCTGCCCAACAACCTGCCAGAGTACCTGAGCCAGATCGAGCGCGACATCATCCTGCGCGCGCTGAACCAGACCCAGTTCAACCGCACCCAGGCCGCCAGCCTGCTCGGCATCAGCGTGCGCCAGCTGCGCTACCAGATCCAGAAGCTGGGCATCCAGGCGCCAGAAGGCTGACAAACTGTTGTCGCAAAGTGTAGGCAAAATGTGTTGCCTTTTCGCCAGCGCACACACAGTCGATGGACTCTGGTAAATGCTAATTCCTACGAGAAATTGAGTGACATGTTAGTGCTCACTCACCGGCCATCAGGCACCGTTTCCGGCTTGAGGAATGTCAAGCATAAAGTCCAAAAAAATTTGAATTCTGGAATCAAGACTTCGCTTGCGGCTGCTCCGGCCAGGTACTACAATTAGTCTCAACTTACAGCTCCTCACTAGATATAGTAGAACGAGCAGCAGCCAGACTAGGGACACCGGAAACGTTTTCTGACAACGGGATGGGTGGCCCGGCTGGCGGCGAGCTTGCGAAATCAATCCACATACTTATCGTTTTGCCAACCCGGCTCAAACGGTTGGATGGGTATTTTTTTGCTTTTTCATTTGTAGGCGGGTTGCCCTGGCGGGTGCCCAACTTAAAAACAAAACGGCGGCAGACCACTGCATGCCCTTCGTGGAGGTTCAATGCAAACAGCAGATATTTCGACCAACGCCCAACAGGTCCTGGGGAACGACGCGGCGACGCTCGTGGCGAGCGGCGACTACCGCATCATCCGCCGCAATGGCGCCGTGGTGGCCTTCGAGCCGTCGAAGATATCGGTCGCGATGACCAAGGCCTTCCTCGCCGTCGGTCCGGAGCAGGGCCAGGTGTCGGCGCGCGTGCGCGACCTGGTCGAGCAGCTGACCAACAACGTGGTCGCTGCGCTGGTGCGCCGCCAGCCGAACGGCGGCACCTTCCACATCGAGGACGTGCAGGACCAGGTCGAACTGTCGCTGATGCGCTCGGGCGAACATGAAGTCGCCCGTGAATACGTGCTGTACCGTGCCAAGCGCATCGAAGAGCGCCGCGCCGCCAAGGAAGCCGCCGGCACCGCCGCGCCGCAAGCGCCGCAGATCCACGTGGTCGACGGCGGCGTGCGCAAGGCACTGGACATGAACGACGTGGTGGCCCTGATCGGCGCCGCCTGCGCCGGCCTGGAGAAGCACGTCGACGCCGACGCCATCCTGTCCGAGACCCTGAAGAACCTGTACGACGGCGTGCCGGTCGAGGAACTGCACAAGTCGGCCGTGCTGGCCGCGCGCGCGCTGATGGAAAAGGATCCGGCCTACAGCCAGGTCACCGCGCGCATCCTGCTGCACTCGATCCGCAAGGAGATCTTCGAGAAGGAAGTCGCCCAGGCCGAGGCCGCGGCGGAATACGTCAGCTACTTCCCGAAATACATCGCCAAGGGCATCGCCGCCGAGCTGCTGGACGAAGAGCTGGGCAAGTACGACCTGGCGCGCCTGGCCAAGGCCATCGTCGCCGACCGCGACCTGCAGTTCGGCTACATCGGCCTGCAGACCCTGTACGACCGCTATTTCCTGCACATCCGCGAGACCCGCATCGAGATGCCGCAGGCCTTCTACATGCGCGTCGCGATGGGCCTGGCCCTGCGCGAGGATGACCGCGAAGCGCGCGCGATCGAGTTCTACAACCTGCTGTCGACCTTCGACTTCATGAGCTCGACCCCGACCCTGTTCAATTCGGGCACCCGCCGCTCGCAGCTGTCCTCGTGCTACCTGACCACCGTCAGCGACGACCTCGAAGGCATCTACGACGCGATCAAGGAAAACGCGCTGCTGTCGAAGTTCGCCGGCGGCCTGGGCAACGACTGGACCCCGGTGCGCGCGCTCGGCTCGCGCATCAAGGGCACCAACGGCAAATCGCAGGGCGTGGTGCCGTTCCTGAAAGTGGTGAACGATACCGCCGTCGCGGTCAACCAGGGCGGCAAGCGCAAGGGCGCGGTGTGCGCCTACCTGGAAACCTGGCACATGGACATCGAGGAATTCCTCGACCTGCGCAAGAACACCGGCGACGACCGCCGCCGCACCCACGACATGAACACCGCGAACTGGATCCCGGACCTGTTCATGAAGCGCGTGATGGAGAAGGGCGAGTGGACCCTGTTCACCCCGTCCGAATGCCCGGATCTGCACGACCTGGTCGGCTCGGCTTTCGAGAAGGCCTACACCGGATACGAAGCCCGCGCGGCGCGCGGCGAACTGCGCGTGTTCAAGAAGGTGCAGGCGCTGGACCTGTGGCGCAAGATGCTGTCGATGCTGTTCGAGACCGGCCACCCGTGGATCACCTTCAAGGACCCGTGCAACATCCGCTCGCCGCAGCAGCACATCGGCGTGGTGCACTCGTCGAACCTGTGCACCGAGATCACGCTCAACACCAATGACGACGAGATCGCGGTCTGCAACCTGGGTTCGGTGAACCTGCCGGCCCACATGAAGGGCGACGGCCTGGACCTGGCCAAGCTGCAGAAGACCGTGCGCACCGCGATGCGCATGCTGGACAACGTCATCGACATCAACTACTACGCCGTCGACAAGGCGCGCAACTCGAACCTGCGCCACCGCCCGGTCGGCCTGGGCATCATGGGCCACCAGGACTGCCTGCACATGATGCGCGTGCCGTTCGCGTCGGAGAAGGCAGTGCAGTTCGCCGACACCTCGATGGAAGCGGTGTGCTACTACGCCTACCTGGCATCGACCGAGCTGGCCGAAGAGCGCGGCCGCTACGGTTCGTACGAAGGTTCGCTGTGGGACCGCGGCATCCTGCCGCTGGACTCGATCAAGCTGCTGGCCGAAGCCCGCGGCAACCAGTACCTGGAGCAGGACACCAGCGAGACCATGAACTGGTCCATCGTCCGCGAGCGCATCAAGAAGTTCGGCATGCGTAACTCGAATTGCGTGGCGATCGCTCCGACAGCGACCATCTCGAACATCATCGGTGTGTCGGCCTGCATCGAGCCGACCTTCCAGAACCTGTACGTGAAGTCGAACCTGTCGGGCGAGTTCACCGAGATCAACGCCTTCCTGGTGCGCGACCTGAAAGCGCGCGGCCTGTGGGATGAGGTGATGATCGCCGACCTGAAGTATTTCGACGGCACCCTGTCCAAGATCGACCGTGTGCCGGACGACCTGCGCGACCTGTATGCGACCGCCTTCGAGATCGAGCCGAAGTGGCTGGTGGACGCCGCATCGCGCCGCCAGAAGTGGATCGACCAGGCGCAGTCGCTGAACATCTACATGGCCGGCGCATCGGGCAAGAAGCTGGACGAGACCTACAAGCACGCATGGCTGCGCGGCCTGAAGACCACCTACTACCTGCGCACGATCGCCGCGACGCACATGGAGAAGTCGACCGTGCGCACCGGCGCGCTGAATGCGGTGCCTGTGTCGGGCGGCCTGTCGGCGGCTCCGGCTGCTGTGGCGCCGCCGGTTCCGGCAGCGGAACCGGCGGTGGTGGAAGGCGCGGCCTGCTACCTGCGTCCGGGCGACCCGGGCTTTGAAGAGTGCGAAGCCTGCCAGTAAAACACCAGTTATAGATAGCACGTCGTTCCCGCGCAGGCGGGAACCCCATTTTGCTTGAGCAGTCGTGCGCGCAAAATGGGATCCCCGCCTCCGCGGGGACGACGGATCAACCGCTAACAATAAAGAGGAAAACAGTATGTCGTTGTCATGGGACGATGAAGTAAGCACCACGCCGGCAGCCCCGGCAACCGAAGGCGTGAGCGATGCCGCCATCGCCAAGCGCGTGAACGCCGACGACAAGCGCATCATCAATGCGAAGACCGACGTCAACCAGCTGGTGCCGTTCAAGTACAAGTGGGCCTGGGACAAATACCTGGCCGGCTGCGCCAACCACTGGATGCCGCAGGAAGTGAACATGCAGCGCGACATCGAGCTGTGGAAGAGCCCCAACGGCCTGACCGAAGACGAGCGCCGCATCGTCAAGCGCAACCTCGGCTTCTTCGTCACCGCCGACTCGCTGGCCGCCAACAACATCGTGCTGGGCACCTACCGCCACATCACCGCGCCGGAGTGCCGCCAGTACCTGTTGCGCCAGGCCTTCGAAGAGGCGATCCACACCCACGCCTACCAGTACATCGTCGAGTCGCTGGGCCTGGACGAGAAGGAGATCTTCAATGCCTACAACGAGATCCCGTCGATCCGCGACAAGGACCAGTTCCTGATCCCGTTCATCGAGGTCATCAACGATCCGGAGTTCAAGACCGGCACCACCGAAAACGACCAGAAGCTGCTCAAGTCCGTGATCGTGTTCGCCTGCCTGATGGAAGGCCTGTTCTTCTACGTCGGCTTCACCCAGATCCTGGCGCTGGGCCGCCAGAACAAGATGACCGGCGCGGCCGAGCAGTACCAGTACATCCTGCGCGACGAGTCGATGCACTGCAATTTCGGCATCGACCTGATCAACACGATCAAGATGGAAAACCCGCAGCTGTGGACGGCGGAATTCCGCGAAGAGATCAAGCAGCTGTTCCTGCAGGCGGTCGAGCTGGAATACCGCTACGCCGAAGACACCATGCCGCGCGGCGTGCTGGGCCTGAACGCGCCGATGTTCAAGGGCTACCTGCGCTTCATCGCCAACCGCCGCGCCGTCCAGATCGGCCTGGATCCGCTGTTCCCGAACGAGGAAAACCCGTTCCCGTGGATGAGCGAGATGATCGACCTGAAGAAGGAACGTAACTTCTTCGAGACGCGCGTGACGGAATACCAGACGGGTGGGGCGCTGAATTGGGACTGATATTTCAGTCGGCCGTGTAACATAAAAAAGAGCTTCCTCGAAGCTCTTTTTTTTGCTCCCAATTATTGGCGTAGAGGGTCGTTAAATTCTATTTGGAAATAATGCTGAGTAAAACGCCGTAAAAATGCAACTCATCCAATCGTGCCGATCTACCGAAAATCACAAACGTCCCATATAATCAATTCTGCATCCTCGGCAATAATCGGAAGCGCATATATTTTTTCCGATAATCAATTATTTATTAGAAATCCCGCCGTTTTATGCCTGCCTTTTGGATTCGACGCGAAAGCGTTCCGGCTGCCACGCAGTCGGAAGCGGCAGATGAAAAAATCATCGCACGCATCCGGCTCGTACTAGCTATGGCAGCCTTCTTGTCCGCTACTGCGGCGCTCGTACGGCCCGGAATCCCACTGCTGGCGCTGCTCGGCGCGTATGTTGGGGGCGCACTGGGTCTGTATCTGGCGGCCGAAGTGGATGCGCACCTGCCATTCCAGCGCGCCTTGCATTGGTGCGATTTATTGTGGTGTTTCCTTTTTTTAAATGTAGGTAGTTTTGACCCGGGGTTATTCTTTTTATTTTTTTTCTTCGTCATTCTCTCCGCCGGTTTGCGTCTGGGTTTTGATGAAGGGGCAAAAGCTACATTATTGGCAGCGGTCGGCTATGTAATTTCAACGTTAAACGATTTCACGGTGAATGACCTGTCTCTGGTATTTGTACAGACCATCTTTATTTGCTCGCTCGGTTACCTGATCGCGCAATTGGGTGAACAGCGCCTACAAATGCGGCGCAGGATCGCTTTGCTGCGCACCCTGGCGCAGTCATCCAACCCGCGCCTGGGGGTTGAGCATACGATTACTTCGATGATGGAGCGGACCCGCGCTTTTTTCGATGCCGACCGCTGCATGCTGGTGCTGGGTTCGGACGAGAAGGGCTGGAGCTTGCGCACGGTACAGGCGGGCGGCCCGCTTTCGGTGCCGGCAGAGCGCATCGGGCCGGCGGCGGCCGCGCCTTTCCTCGCGGTACCGAAGGATTGCACGGTGCTGTACCGACGAAAGAGACTGGCGACACCGCTCGCGTCCTATCCGAATGAGCGTCGGCACTGGCAGGCGCTGGCCGCAACACCCTGCGCACGCGTAGCCGACCTGCTGGAAGCCGACAGCTTCATCAGCGCGCCGGTCTTGATGGCCGAGCAGTCCGGCCGCGTCTACGTCAGCCGGGCAAATCACGCCTACGCACGCGGCGACGCATTGTTCCTGGCGCAAGCAGTAGCGCAGGCGCTGCCGGTGGCGGAAAACGTGGCCCTGCTCGACCGCATCGCGTCCGATGCCGCCAGCGACGAACGCCAGCGGCTTGCGCTCAACGTGCACGACACTGCCGTCCAGCCGTATATCGGCCTCGCGCTCGGGCTGGCCGCGCTGCGCTGCAAGGCGGCGCCGGACAATCCGTTGGGACCGGAGCTGGAATCGCTGGCCCTGATGGTGCAATCGGTGATCGCCGAACTGCGCGACTTCGCCGGCAGCGTGGCCAAGAGCGACCCCAGCCAGCCACCCGAATCGCTGTGCGGCGGCGCGCTGGCGCGGTTGGCGGCGCAAATGCGCGAACGCTACGGCATGACGGTAAGGCTCGACATCCAGAACGGGATGGAGCTAGGCGACCGGTTGGCGGCCGAGGTGGTGCAGATCGTGCGCGAAGGGCTGAACAATATCGGCAAGCACACCGGGGCCAGCGAAGGCGTGGTCAAGGTGCGGCTTGCGGAACGGATGCTGAACATCGAGATCGACAACGCGAACGCGAACGGCGCGCCGATGCCCTTCGTGCCGCACTCGATCAGGCAGCGTGTTGCCGTGCTGGGGGGGCAAGTGCACGTGCGCCGTGCCAGCAGCGCGACCGTGGTTTGTGTGGAGATACCAATATGAAAATGACGACCGAAAGAACAAATGCCATCCGGGTCATGCTTGTGGACGACCACCAGACCCTGTTGTGGGGGCTGGAGCGCCTGATTGACGCGGCCTCGCCGCGCATGCTGGTGGTGGGGGCTGCCAGTACGCCGGCCGAGGCGGTGGAAAAGGCTGCCACCCTGGTGCCAGACGTGATCCTGCTCGATCTCGACCTGGCCGGCGAGAACGCGGCCGACTTCCTGCCGGCGATGCTGGACAACGGCGTGTCGCGTGCGCTGGTGCTGACCGGCGAGCGGCGCCAGCCGGTGCTGGACGCCGCGGTGCGCGCCGGCGCGCGCGGGGTGTTGGGGAAGGATGCGTCGGCCGATGTGCTCATCAAGGCGATCGAGAAAACCTACGACGGCGAGCTATGGCTCGACCGCGAAGCGATGAGCCGGGTGTTCGCCAGCTTGACGGGACCGCGCGCCAGGGACCCGCTGGAGGACCTGCACGCATCCCTGACCGGTCGCGAGCGCGTCGTGATCGATGCCGTGGTCGCGTATGCCGATTGCCTGAACAAGACAATCGCGCAGCGCCTGTTCATGTCCGACCATACGCTGCGCAACCACCTGACCACCATCTATCACAAGCTGAATGTGAAGACGCGACTCGAGCTGTACGTGTATGCGACGCGACATAACCTCGCGCGGCCAATGCGAGCGCCGGAGGCGGCGGCCCATTAGCCGCTACCGAGCATGGCCGGGAGTGTGCGAACGATGGTGATGATGGCCGGCCCCAGGATTACCATGATCACTGATGGGAACACCAACAGCACCAGCGGCAGCAGCATTTTGGTAGGGACCTTGGCTGCCCGTTCCTCTGCGCGCACCAGGCGTTTATGGCGAAGATCATCAGAAAACACGCGCAGCGAATCGCCGATGCTTGTGCCAAAACGGTCGGCCTGGGTCAGCATGGCCGCGAATGCACCTACTTCATCGACGCCGGTGCGCCGGGCCAGGTTGCGTAACGCCTGCTCGCGAGCCGCGCCAGCGCGAAGCTCCAAGTTTGTCAGGTAGAGTTCTTCGGCCATTGTCACGCTGCGGTGCCGGATCTCCTCGGCGATGCGTTGCATCGACGCATCGAGACCTTGGCCAGCTTCAACGCACACCAGCATGAGGTCAGCTGCATCGGGGAAGCTCTCAAACAGCTCGCGGCGGCGCACGCGCACCCGCCAGGAAAGTATGAAGTTGGGTACGTAATATCCGATGCACGCTGCCAGCAGCATGCCCAAGGTCGAATTGAGGGAGTCGCTGCCGGTTTGGCGCAACATCAGCCAGGTAAATGCGCCGGCAAATAGGGGGAGGAGTGTCTTTAACCCAAAATAAACTGCCTTCGCATCGGGATGGCGAATGCCAGCGTGAATGAAACGCTGTCGGAGTACCGAGCTGTCCCAGTCCTGCGACGGCAATGAAAGCCGTGCGAATGGGCCGACCAGGCTCGCCATCGTATTGGCCCAGCCAGGCATCGCAACTGGTTGATAGAGCGCGCGAACGCGCTGGCTGGCGCGTGGCTGGCGCGAGAGCAGGAACAGGCCTAGTACCGCCGCTGTCACGGACGTCGTGATGAGAAATGCGAAGATCAACATGATAGTCTCCTCAGACGCGAACGTGCGCGATCCGGCGCAGCCAAAGCACACCAAAGAGCATCATGGCGAGAAGGCTGCGCACCATTGAAATGCCGATTGGGTCGGTCCACAGCGGCTCGACGAACGGGCGGTTGAAGGCGTAAATAAGCGAGAACATCAGAAATGGCATAAGCGTCAGAAACCACGCCGACAAGCGCCCTTCGGCTGTCAGTACGCGCACTCGGCCATGCAGCTTCAGGCGTTCCCGGGTAAGTCTCGCAAGATTGGTCAGCGACTCCGTCAGGTTGCCGCCGGTTTCGCGCTGCACAAGTACTGCAACCACGAAATAGCGCAGGTCCATTAGCGGTACGCGCTGTTCCAGGCCGAGCAGGGTTTGATCGATTGGCACGCCGAAATTCGCCTCCTCGTGCGTCAGGCGCAGCTCGCCTGCAATCGGCTCGTTCAGTTCTGTTCCAGCCATTTGAAGTGCTGAAGAGAAGGCATGACCGGCCTTGAGTGCACGCACGATCAAGTCGAGCGCGTCAGGAAGCTGCCGCTCGATCGTACGCAATCTTTGCACACGCTTGTGTGCGACCCAGGCAATTGGCACGATCGCCGCTGCGGCACCCGCGCCTAATGCCATCAGTGGCGGCGCAAGCAGCAATGCCTGGGCGGCCATCAGCACGAGCAGGAAGGCGGTGAGAGTCGCAACCAGCAGCTGCGCAGGATGCCAACCCAGTCCGCTCTGCTGCACCCATAGCGCAAATTCCCGGCTGCCACGCCAACGCGACAGCAAAGTTTCAAACAGAGGAAACCGCGATGTGGTGCGTTGGCGCAGCAGCGACGCCGGGCCCCCCGGATCAGGATGGGAAAGCCGTTCAGCCAGCTTGGCGGCGGCTGAACCGTGGTATGAGCTCCAGACCAGATATAAGCCCTCGAGCAGCGACAGTACAGCCACGAGCACGAGCAGTGCAAGTAGCTGTAGTGAATCATATGGAAGTGACATATATTCCTCTCAGCTCGCGGATCGTTGTGGATCGAAAGTGTGCTCGGGTAATTGCAGACCGAAGGTCTGGAGCCTTTCCATGAACCGGGGGCGCACGCCGGTTGCGCAGAAGTAGCCCTCGACTGCGCCGCTCGGAGATACACCGGTCTGGCGAAAGGCGAAGATCTCCTGCATCGTGATGACATCTCCCTCCATGCCGGCCACTTCCTGAATACTGGTGACCTTGCGTCGTCCATCGGTCAAGCGCAGAACCTGCACCACAACGGTAATCGCCGATGCGATCTGCTGGCGGGTGGCTTTTAGCGACAGGTTTAGGTTGGCCATGCCGACCATGTTTTCCAGGCGGGCCATGGCGTCGCGCGGTGTGTTGGCGTGAATCGTTGTCAGCGAGCCTTCGTGGCCGGTGTTCATTGCCTGCAGCATGTCGATGGCCTCGGCGCCGCGCACCTCGCCGATGATGATGCGGTCCGGTCGCATGCGCAAAGCATTGCGCACCAGCGCGCGTGAGGAGATCTCGCCGCGGCCCTCGATGTTAATCGGGCGCGTCTCCAGGCGTACCACATGCGGCTGTTGCAATTGCAGTTCGGCGGCATCCTCGATCGTTACCAGGCGTTCATCGGTCGGGATGTAGCCGGACATGATATTGAGCAGGGTTGTCTTGCCGGCCCCGGTGCCACCCGAAATGATCATGTTGACTTTGGCTTTGCACAACGCTTCCAGTACGGTTGCCATTTCCGGCGTCAGCGAGCGAAATTCGTCGCTGGTCAGGTTGCTCATCTTGAGAGGCACGCGCGCAAATCGACGGATCGACATCATCGGTCCGTCGATCGCGATCGGAGGGATGATCGCGTTCACCCGCGAGCCGTCTGGCAAGCGCGCGTCGACCATCGGACTTGATTCGTCGATGCGGCGCCCTACCAGCGAGACGATCTTGTCGATAATCCGTAGCAAGTGTTTTTCGTCTGAGAACGTCACTGCAGTACGCTCCAGACGGCCGCGGCGCTCGACGAATATATTGTCATAACCGTTGACCAGGATGTCCGACACGGTGGGGTCTGCCATGAGGAGTTCGAGCGGGCCGAAGCCGAGCATCTCATTTTGAATGTCGCGGATCAGCCAGCGCCGTTCGATGTCGTTGACTGGCATCGGTTCGGTCTCGAGGGCGCGCTCGATGGCAGATGCGATTTCGGCCCGCCGCACTTCGGGCGCCGCCCCTTCAAGCGCCGCGAGGTCGAACTGATCGAGCAAGCCGAGGTGGATGCGCGCCTTGAGGCTTTGATAGCGGTCTGCCTGTACACCGGGTTCGGCGATGATGGCTTGCGGTCCGCTACTGCTGAGTTTGTCGCGTAATGACATTTCAGTCTCCGGTTCAAGCGTTGGCCCGCGCCAGCAGGCGGCCGAACAGGCTTCGCGCGTCCGCCTGCGGCGCCGGCGACAGATTGCGCGCGAACTCGGCCAAATTGCGGCTGACAGGGTTGTTACGTGCGCTGTTCGCGAGTGGATCACCGTGGTTGATTGCGGCCGACACCAGTTTGTAGGAGTTTGGAACAGTATGAATTGCCAGCTTGCCGAGGGCCCGTTCGATCTCGGTCACGCCGATTTCTCCACTGCGCTCGAATCGGTTGACGATCACCTCAACCCGGTCGATGCCATAACCCAGCGAGCGGAACACAGTGAGCAGCTTTTGCGCGTTGCGTACACCCGGCACTGATGCCTGCATGACGGTGAAGATCGTATTGGTGCGGTCCAGCGCCTTGACAGTGACGCTGTCGATGGCGCGTCCGAGGTCAATCAACACGAAGTCGTAGCGCGAGGACGCCATCGCGATAATCGCGTCCACGTGCTCCGGCTTGACTTCCATCGCCTTGGCCGGATCATCGGGGGCGGCCAGGACACTGAAATTAGGGCTGATCTTCACAGCGCAGGTCGACAGGAAGCTCGCGTCGAGGCGATCGATCTCACGCGCCATGTCGGCCAAGGTGGTGACCGGGGCACCGTCATGGACGAAAGAGAGGGCATCACCGAACTGCAGGTTCAAGTCGATTAGCAGCACAGAATGCTGGGCGGCCAGTTGGGCGCCGAGATTGGTTGCGAGGAAGGTCGCGCCGCTTCCCCCCTTACAGCCGATGAAGGCCAAAACCCTGCCACTGGTGCTACCACGACTCACGCGCAGTCTGTTGGCGATACGCTCGATCGCCGATTGCAGCACGACTGGGCTGATCGGTGCGGTCAGTACTTCGCGCACGCCCGCGCGCATCGAATTCAACAAAAACTCCGGGGTCGTGGATGGGCAGAGCAACACCACCGCCACTTGCGGGTGGTGCGTTGTGACGTATTCGACCTGCGTCAGCTCTGCTGGGTCGCAGCACATGCCCTCTACCAGCAGAATATCCGGTTGCTCGGCTTCGACCACTTCACGCATTTTGCTCTTGCCGCCTTCAACGAGGATGGCGTGGTGCGAAAGATCGTGGAGCACGCGCCCCAATTCGTGGAGATGCTCCTTGCTGGGAGAAATAAGCGCCACTTTCATGATGTCCTCTACACGGTTAATCGCAAATAGCTGCGGAGTTGGGATCCTGGCGCAAGATTTCGCGGGGAAGATAGGTGCGAAATGCGCTTGCGGGAATGATCAATGTCGGCTTGACCGAATTTGGGACAGGGGCCAGCCAGCGGAAGGACAGGTCGGTAATTGTGACCGTCACGCCTTTACAATTGGTCGAGTCGCATCCGGCCGGATCCCAGTTGAGCGAATACGCTGATGCTTGTGGCAATAGGTCCTGCATACGATTCAGCAGCTTGCCCGTGGATCCGTTTGGATCCACGCAGACCACTGCGTAGCGGGCCCCGGCGCGAGTAGCTTCGGTTGCCCCGTTCCAGACGTACAGTAAGCGCGCAAAGTCCATCACTCCTAGGGCAAACATGAGGAATAGGAGCAGGACCAAGGCGAACTCGACCACTGTCGCTCCGCGTTCTCGGCGGTTCATAGGGGACACCTCATCGTTGCGCTGATGTCACCGAATATGATTTGGGGGAAAGACGCGCCGAATACGGAGGAAACCATGGGCGTGAAGGTGTAACCGCTGACTTTGATGGTGACCGTGTTGATGATCGGATTGCTGCCCACCGTCGCCCAGGATGGCGCGACAACATTATTGATCGTCAGGGCCGGGTCGAGCAGTGGACCGGTGCCTGCAATATTGCCGTAAACGATAAGATTGGCTGCTTCCACTTGATGGGTTCCCTGTTGTTGAACGGAGAGATAGCGCACGGCGTCCCGGACAGCCTTGGCCGCACCGTTGTAGCGCTGCACGGCACGCCCCATCTCGATCACCGTGAATGTGAGTACAAGGATGAGCGGCACGACGAGCGCAAATTCGATCAGCGCGGTGCCTCGTTGCTTGCGCATTGATCACCTCACCAAAACAGGCACCAACGGACCGCTGGTACCACCTGCCAGGCCGGCTGTGGTGCACGGGGACGTGGCGGATCCAGCATTTCCGCGGTATTCCATATAGGTATCGTCCTGCGGGCCGGTCAATGGTGCCAGCATCAGCATGCACGCAAAATCGATGACCTTGTTGTTTCCAGGCGTTAGCACAGGGACGACCACCAAGCGGCGATTGTAGCCATAGCTTGCGTGCTGGCCAGTGCTGCCCGGCGATGCAACAGGATCCTTGAATTTGTTTAAAGCGTTGCTTTTGCCGAAAACGATCAGCGAGCCGTCGGTAAGGCTGGTCCCGGTATTGTCGAACGACGCGAACTTGCTTCTCTTGGTGACAAAATTTTCCGCACTCGGCGCCGAGCCTACAGCCGGGATGCCGTCATAGGCGTTTTGCGGCTTTGGATTTTTCCAGTTGGTAGAGGTGTAGGCATAGCCCGTCAGATCAGGATGATTGACCGCAGGGCCATCATAGTTCGCTGTGCCGGGCGCCTTGTCGTTGGCTTTGTAGATGCCGAAGCGGGTATTCCAAATGGCATCGATGCTGGATTGCGCGCCGGGCGTGCCGAGCAAACTGCCGACCAGGCTCCCGACCTGGATACCGCAAAGGCCGCGTTCCTGCATTTCCTGTTCGGTATTGCTCGCACTCCTGCTGCCGTCGAGGTTATACCATCCCATTTCTCCGGACCCGGGCGCACTCGCGGTGCGTACGACGATCCATTCACCAACCAGAAACCCATAGTCCGGCGGGGTAGAGTTACGGGTGAGAATCCCGACCGGCACGGGGCAGGCATCTTGCGCGTGACCACGTGTTGCGACAGCGGTCCCCATCACTGAATTCGTCCCGGCCCAGGCATTGCCGCCGAATATCGCCATGGCTGGCATTAGCCATGCCTTAACTCCTGCCTGGGTATGTTGGCACTGGACGTAGCGAGCGTCCTTGGCGGTCGACGTTACGACATAGTTGGCATCTTTGAAGGTGACTTCATCAGCGCTTAGTTTCGGCTGGCTGTCCCACGTCGTCGATTGCAAGTTGACATTATTGATGTTGCCCGCTGCGAGCCCCGCATTCCGTGCCCGCGTGATAGAAGACACTTGGCCGTCCAACTCCTGCGCGGCAGCCAACGCACAGCTGTCGAGAGCTGTTTGCAATTCGGTACGCACGATGAATAGACGCCCTATGTCGATTGCGATTGAGGCAAAGCCGATCAAGAACAGCAACATCAGGCTGAACGTGACAATGATTGCGCCGAACTGGCGGTTCGCATTTGTTGGCTTTAATGACGTCGATCCCATGGCGGTCACCCTCGAAAAACGAGTGTTCCGCGACCTCAGCCCGGTCGCGGAGTGCGGGTTGGATATTGTTTATGACAGGCTCGTGCAAGCTGTGCCAGCTAGGCAGCTCTTGACGTTGGCAATGAAAGTTGTAAAGGCATCCGGTGCTAAGGCCCGGAGTCCAAATACGAGCGCGATCGATACCATTGCAATCACTAGCGCATACTCGACTACCTGTGCGCCATCCTCATCCCGAGCGAACGTATTCGCGAGTTCCACAAGCTGTTTCATTTTCATTTCCTTTTACACAGTAGTTGAGCACGGAGAGGCCTCGGCCCTCGGCTGGCCTCTCCGAAGACCGGACCGCGACTGGATAAAGGCCGCGGTGCCGGCAACGGCCCTTAGGGCAGGCTGGCGCACGCTGTGCCAGCCAGGCAGCTTTTGACGTTTGCGATAAACGATGTAAAAGCCCCAGGCGCGAGAGCGCGCAGGCCAAATACGAGCGCGATCGAAACCATGGCGATGACCAGCGCATACTCGACAACTTGCGCGCCATCGTCCTCGGTAGCGAATTCCTTCAGGAGTTTCGTGAGTTGTTCCATTTCAATTCCTCTTTTCTTAACGGTTGATGGATGTACATGTAATGTCGAAACTGGAATCCCGCTCTGGCGGCAGGTCTGATCATTTACTGGAGCTGTTTCCCATCGCGCCGCCAATATTGATGACGTTGGTGACTGGCGGCGGTTCTTTGAAGCTGTCGTGGTAGCGTTTCTGGGCGTGCAGTGCGGCCTCGGTATCGATACCGGCCACCTGATCAGGATTGCGGCCAGCCAGTGGGTCAATCGTCTGGGTCAAACGTGCCTGGCGTACGGCATCCCCGAAGCGCGCGTCATAGTTGGGTGCACTGCTGCAGCCTGCGAGCAGGATGGCGGCGGCGAGTGAAATAATCGGTCGCATGTCATTGCTCCTCATTTGGCCGGCCGGATGTGGCCGGCTTCGGTGCTGCCCATGATCAGGGTGTCGTTCAGCGACGGCTCGGCGTGCACGTCAGTGGGCAGGATGGCGGCGGTGGCTGTCGGCTTGACCAGCCGCGGGGTCACGACGAAGATCAGTTCAGTCTGGTCTTTCTGGAATTCGGACGAGCGAAACAGTGCACCAAGTACAGGGATATCGCCCAGGCCGGGGAACTTCTTCAGCGTTTCGGTCACATTATTTCGGATCAGGCCCGCGACGGCGAAGCTCTGGCCATCGTTCAGCTGGACCGTGGTGTCGACGCGACGCGTAGTCATCGAAGGCAGTACCGCGGTCACATTGCCGAGGGTGGTGAAGGGCGAACCGGTTTGTGACAGTTCGGATACCTCAGACACCACTTTCAAGTTGACCCGGCTGCCATCCAGCACTGTTGGGGAAAACTTCAGGCCGACGCCAAATTCTTTCTCTTCCAGCGTGATCGACGTAAATCCCTGCTGGTTTTGGGCGACTGGGATAAAAATCTTTCCGCCGGACAGGAAACTGGCGGATTGCCCGCTGATGGCCATGATGTTCGGTTCGGCCAGTACCCGCACCAGACCGTCCTGCTTCTGGGCGTCGATGCCGAAAAGAGTTGCACTCCCTGATCCGCCATTCAGGGCGGCGCCGGCTGCGGCGCTGCCGCCAGTGACGCCAACCGACGCGCTACCGCTCACGACGCCACGGCCGAATTTGCCGGTCACCAATGGGGCACCTCCGAAGATGCCCGACAGCACTTTCGATGTCATCCCGTCGGCCGAGACGAACATGCGCGAGTAGTCGATATTGAAATGGTCCAGCAGGGTTTTACTGACCTCGGCTATTTTTACTTCGAGCATCACCTGCTGGGGCGTGGACACGCGCAACAGGTTGACGACGCGCTTGCCGTCGCCATAAGCAGTCGCGATCCGCATTGTCTCGTCTAACTTCGATGGATCGTTGACGCGGCCGGTCAGCACCAGTGCGTTCTCTGCTGACTTTACGTGAATATCGGTCTCCTCAGGCATAACCTCGGCCAGCTTCGATTGGAGAATGCCGGGGTCGATCGAGACGACAATGTCCTGCAAAAAGCACGCCCCCTTCGCATCCTGCAGGATTACGTTCATTGACCCGGCACGCCGGCCGCGCACGAACAGATCGGTGGGGCTGAGCAGCAGCACGTCGGCGTCGGCTATGCCGGTGTAGACATCCATTGGGCTCATGGCAGCGCTTGCCGTGGCGGCCGCTGGCGCCGGTGCAGGGCCGGCAGGCACCTTGCCGCTGACGGGACCGTCAACCACTACTCTTGTCACCGCCACCTTGAGCGGGATGACGCGTGATTTTCCCAGCATGACCATCGCGGTCGGACGTTCGGTGACGCCGACGCACTGGTGAGGATTGCGGTCGCTCACCGCCGCGGTGGCGGGTTTGGCCAGCTTGGCGGCGCCGGCGCCACCGGAAAGGGTCGCGCATACCAGCAATGTGCCGGCTTGGATAGTTCGGTTCACGGTGGGTCTCCCAGTGGGATGTTCTAATTAAAAGCAGCTCACATAGCGGCCGCTGTCGCGCAACACTTCGACGCATGGACGGGCCGCGGCCACCGTCCGGATGATTTTCGGCCGTGGCACCGCGGGGGGCGTCTGATGCTGCGTCGGCGGAGCGATGCCAAACAGCTCGTCTTTCGTGATGCCGCGCGTGTCGACTGTCTGCTTGTCGACCTGGTTGCGCAGTACCAGAGACAGCGATCCGACGCTGCGTGCCAGGTCCAGCTTCTCGGCATCCTGCGGGCTCAGTTCGAGCGTCACGGCGCTCACCACTTTGGGCTTGGTGTCGTCGCGTCCGGCTTCCTGTGCCACCGCCAGCACCAGCACCTGCTCCAGTACCGTCTTGCTGACCTGACGTGGAGGCTCGTTGCGCCCGGTGTCTTGCTGGGTGTTGACCATGACATCGACATAGGTGCCGGGGAGGGCGAAGCCGGCCACTCCCACCACGTCGTTGACGCGCACCGTCATAGCACGCTTGCCCTCGGCGATGACGGCGGACAGTCCGCCCTGGGTGCCGACGGGTGCCAACTTACGTTCGATTACCGGCTCGCCGCGCGACAGGCTGGTCTTGAGCGTGCGCTGCTGGACGGCCTTCACATCGGCGAACGCACCAGGCGGCACGGAACCCGCGGGCCAGTCCGCGACCGTCACCATTTCTGGCGTGATCCGCGAGCCCAATTCGATGTCGACCGCAGCGATGACGACCTTATTGGCGGACACGCCAGCGCGTTTGGCGACCCAGCCTGTGGCATAGGCTGCGGCGGCCAGCCCGGTGAGCAGGGCAAGTCCAATCAGCAGCAGGCCTTTGAGGTTTTTCATGTCGAACCCTCCTTCAAATGAATCCAAGCTGGTGTGCGGCGACGTACCCAATGGTCGCCGCCGCGATGCTCACGCCGAACGCCAGCTTTCCCGCCGATTGCGATGGGGCTAGCTGAACCGTCGGACGCTGGCCACCGACTGCGGACAGCGCGAGGTAGCACAGCAGCAGGCGCGTGTTATCCAGCAGACGCCGCATAAGACCGTGGTACGCGGCGAATGCAATAGCTGCAACGCCGCCCACCACGAAACTGAAAAACAGTGCAAACAAGGTGTCGTACCAGCCGAGGAATGCGCCAGCCATCGCCATCAGCTTCACGTCGCCTGCGCCGACGGCGCGCATCAGGTAGAAAGGGAACATCGACAGGAAGCCGAGCAGGACGCCCGTTACGGGGAACTGCCATCCGGCGCCTGGCACCGGCGGCACCACGATCGTGTAGATGGTGCCGAACACCAGTCCGCCCACGGTCAGCCAGTTGGGGATGCGGAAGCTGCGGAAGTCGCAGATCGCCGCGGTCACCAGCAGCGCGATCAGCACCCCGGTGCGCGGGTCGGCGACCAGCATCCAGAGCAGCTCGAGCAGGGCGCGTGCTTCGCTGTGATCCATGTTCATCCTCACGTCGTTGTCCAGTTCAGCCTGCGCAGTGCGAGAAACGCCAGTCCGCCCAGCGCCGCGATGATCACCGCCAGCAGCACGAACTCCACGCGCATGCTGCCGTCGTCCTTCAACAGCCACCGGACGGCGTTCCAGCAAGCGGACATTGAGCGCGACATGGAATCCTTCCGGCAGCGTTGAAGTGCACAGGCGTTGGAGACCAGTGTAGGAAGCGGCAGGCGCGGCCGCATGGGACACGCCGCCGTTTTTGTGGATGGCTGTTTGTACCGGCGCGCGCGAAAGCGAGGCAGGACAGATGTACCGGATGCGCGTGACGCGCATCCCATTTTTTTTCGCGGATGGGTTAGCGCGCGAACCGATGACGCGCGCGATTTCGGTGATAAGAAAAGCGCGAATCGCGCGCGCTCAACATGCACCGTGTGGCATCGATGCAAACGTTGAGAGTTTGAATATCAAAAAAGCCCACGAAAAACCTGTGCGGCAGTTGCGCACTGACAAGGTTTTCGTGTACTTTACGTGATTGAATTTGTCAAATGGTGAACACGCTGATTTTTTTGCGCGAAACCGGGACAAAAAACCGATTGAAATGGGACGCTGACCTCAACAGTATGCACGTAAATTTATCGAAAAGAACAAGCCGCACTGCCTGATCGGTTCAGGCATGGCGGCTTTTTCTTTTCGGCTCGATGCGGGCTGCGGTTTGAACAGCGTCACTTGATGTACCAGTGTTGCCGGTCGCGAGATCGGCGACGACGGCTGAAGTGCTCCAATTGTGAGGAGTTGGAGCAGTTCAGCTGGTGCCGAATTCATTAGCATAAACATTGAGTAGCGTTTGTGCCGATGAATAATTCGCCTGGCCGGGTGGCCGGACGGGTTTAAACCTTGATGTATCTCTCATCGCAGACGAAGGAGAACAAAAATGGCAACAGCCGCAAAGAAAACCGCAGCAAAGAAACCGGCAGCGAAAGCAGCCGCCAAACCGGCAGCAAAAGCAGCCGCGGACAAACCGGTGAAGAAGGCAGCAGCCGCCAAGCCGGCAGCCAAGGCCGCCGCTAAGCCGGCAGCGAAGAAAGCCGCTGCAAAGCCGGCAGCGAAGAAAGCTGCCGCCAAGCCGGCAGCAAAGAAAGCAGCAGCCAAGCCGGGAGCAAAGAAAGCCGCGGCCAAGCCGGCAGCGAAGAAGGCAGCAGCATCGAAAGCAGCTGCTAAACCGGCAGCAAAGAAAGCAGCTGCCAAGCCGGCAGCAAAAAAATCCGCGGCAAAACCGGCAGCAAAGAAAGCAGCCGCCAAGCCTGCAGCTAAAAAAGCAGCCGCTTCCAAAGCCGCCGCCAAGCCTGCTGCCAAGAAGGCCGCTGCCAAGCCGGCTGCGAAGAAAGCCGCTGCCAAGCCTGCTGCGAAAAAAGCTGCCGCTAAACCGGCTGCCAAGAAAGCCGCTGCAAAACCGGCCGCCAAAGCCGCCGCCAAGCCGGCCGCAAAAAAAGCAGCCGCCAAGCCGGCAGCTAAAAAGGCCGCCGCAAAACCGGCAGCTAAAAAAGCAGCCGCCAAGCCTGCAGTGAAGGCAGCCGCCAAGCCGGCAGCGAAGAAGGCCGCAGCGAAACCGGCCGCCAAGCCGGCCGCCGCAGCAAAGCCGGCAGCAGCGAAGCCGGCCGCGAAGAAAGCCGCAAGCAAGAAGCCGGCCGCCAAGAAGGCAGCTCCGGCAGCGGCAGCCGCTCCGGCAGCGGCAGCGCCGTCGGTCGCTCCGACCCCGGCACCGACCGCGGCCCCGGCCAAGACCGTGCTGGCTCCGGCAGCAGCATGGCCGTTCCCGACCAGCAGCCGTCCGTAATAGCCGGCTCTGCCTGAATTCAGGCACAATACCGCTGTGTGTTTGTTCACACAGCGGTTTTTTTTTGAGGAGTCGTCGTGCTGAGTATTCTCCAGTTGATCGTCGATGCCGCGGCCAGCGTGCTGGGCGGCGTGCTGCTGCTGCGTTTCTGGATGCAGGCCACGCGCGTGCGTCCGCCGATGCAGGTGGCGCAGTTCACGTTCACCTTATCGGACTGGCTGGTGAAGCCGCTGCGCCGTATCCTGCCGGGCGTCGGCGGCTACGACTGGGCGAGCCTGATCGGCGCCTTCCTGGTGGTGCTGGCGGCGACGTCGCTGATGGCATTGTCGGGTTGGGGCGCGGAGGCGATCTTCATCGGCGCCATCTTCCGCTTCATCAGCTGGATGATCTACGGGCTGATGGCGCTGCTGATCATCGACGCCATCTTCAGCTGGGTGAACCCGCATGCGCCGCTGGCGCCCTTCGTCAGCGCGCTCAACTACCCGCTGCTGCGCCCGATCCGGCGCGTGATTCCGCCGATCGGCGGCGTGGACTTTTCGGTGCTGGTGGCGCTGATCCTGCTGCAGGTCTTGAAGCAGGTGCTCGAGCACATTTTTTGAGAGTGAGCTCGCAAGCTGTCCATGGGTCCCCGCCTGCGCGGGGACGACGGGTTTAATCAGTAACGATAACCGAACGCGCGCTCGAACTGGTCGGCGATCTGCGCCGCAGTGAAGCTGTGGTTCTGGCCGCCCTGGTGGGCGATCTTGATGGAACCGAGCAGGCTGGCGATGCGCCCGCTGGTCGGCCAGTCGTAGCCATTGGTGATGCCGAACAGGAGGCCCGCGCGATAGGCGTCGCCGCAGCCGGTCGGATCGACCACCTTCTCTGCCTGCACCGCCGGAATGTCGTGGCGCTCGCCGCCCGCATGGATCTCCGAACCCTTGTCGCCGCGCGTGATGATGAGCGCATCCAGGCGCGCCGCGATGTCGGCCAGCGTCAGGCCGGTACGGTCCATCACCATTTCGAATTCGTAGTCGTTGGCCGCCAGGTAGCTGGCCTGGTCGATGAAGGCGATCAGCTCTTCGCCCGAGAACATCGGCAGCTGCTGGCCCGGATCGAACATGAAGGGGATGCCCAGCGCGGCGCAGTCGCGCGCGTGCTTGAGCATGCCGTCGCGGCCATCCGGCGCGATGATCGCCACCGCCAGCGGACCGCAGTCGCCGACGCTGTTCTCGTGCGAGAACTGCATCGCGCCCGGGTGGAAGGCATTGATCTGGTTGTTGTCCAGGTCCGCGGTGACGAAGCATTGCGCGGTGTAGGCATGCTCGATGGTGCGGATCGCGCGCGTGGCGATGCCGAGCTTGTCGAAGCGCTGCAGGTATTCGCCGCCGTCCTGGCCGATGGTGGCCATGATGAGCGGGTCGCCGCCCAGCAGCTTGAGGTTGTAGGCGATGTTGGCGGAGCAGCCGCCGTATTCGGTGCGCAGGGTCGGCACCAGGAAGGACACGTTCACCCGGTGCAGGTGGTCGGCCAGCAGGGTGTCGCCGAAGCGGCCGTGGTACTGCATGATCTTGTCGAATGCGAGCGATCCGCAGATCAGCGCGGTCTTGGTCATGTGAAGCCTTAAGGGTAGAAGACGATCATGTGGTAGCCGGAAGGCTTGAGCTGGTCGAGCCGGAAGTAGAGCTTGACCGGCTGCTCGCCGCGCGCGGCGAAGCCGGCGGCGCCGGCGTCCTTCGGCAGGTAGTCGGCGGGCGCGAACACGCGCCGCACCAGTGCTTTGTCGTTGGCGTCGGTAAGCGCCAGCTCGATGTCGGGCCAGGCCTGGGCGACGCCGCCCTGGTTGTGGAGCAGGGTGGTCAGCACGTAGGTGTCCGGCGCCAGCGTCTGCAGCTCGCCGGTTTCGATGGTCAGGTTGTCGATCCGCGCCGGCAGCTCGACCTTACAGTGCAGCAGCGCGCAGGCCGAGGCCAGCGCCGGCCGCAGCGCGGGCGCGCGCACGGCGAGGTCGTTGCGGAACACGATGGCGGCCTGCGCCAGCAGCACCAGCAGCAGCAGCAGCGAGCCGCCGGCCCACAGCGCCAGCCGGCGCATGCCGGATTGCTCGCGCTGGCGGCCGCGCCTGACGAATTCCGGCTCGTCGATTTCGGGAACGCGCAGCTTGGGCGGCTCGATCTTCGTCGGCGTGAGCTTGGAGCGGCGTGCCTGCTGGCGGGCGCGCGCCGATTTCGGCTGCTCCGGCGGCGCGGCGGCGGCCATAGATTCGGCCGATGCGCGCCGCGGCAGCGGCGTCGGTTCGAGGGCGGATGCAAACGCGGCGCGCGGCGCCGGCTCGGCGTCGACGTCGGGTAGCGGGGCCACCATGGTTTCCTGGTCGACCTCGAGCAGCGACGGCTCGACGCGCTTGTCGTGGAGCGCCGGCGATGGCGGCTCGTCGGCCGCTTCGGGCGATGCTTCGACAAGGGCTCCCGGCTCCGCTTCCGGCACTGCGTCGTAAGGCAAGGCTTCGCTCGCGGCGGGCGCTTCTTGGTGCGCGTCTTCGATGAGCGGCTGGACTTCGGCGGCTTGCGCTTCTTCGTCCTCGGGCTTGGGCAAGATGCCGAGCGGGTCGAGCGCGTGCCCGAGGTCGAGCGTATAGACCGGGATCTCTTCGTGGCCGACCGCCTGAGTCACGACCGCAGCGGGGGCGGGAGCGGGGACGGGAAGCGGCGCCTCCGACGGCGCCTTGCTCAGATCGACGAGGCTGGCGTTGCCGTCGAAGATTTCGTGGCAGGCGCCGCAGCGCACGATGCCCCCACGCAGTTTCAGCTGGTCCGACGCGACCCGGAAGGTGGTTTTACAGTGAGGGCATTGGGTGGCGAGCGCCATGGGCCTTTACTCCGCGCGGGGCGTGCGCGGCGGCGGTGCTGTCTCGCTGCCGAGCTGCCCGTGGAGGGCGACCCAGCCGTCCTGCTCGGCCCAGACGCCCAGCTTGATGAATGGTGCGTAGGCCGCTGCCACCTCCTCGGCCTGGCGTTCCAGCACCCCCGACAGGATCAGCGAACCGCCCGGCGCCACGCGGCCCGACAACATGGGCGCCATCAGCTTCAGGGGGCTCGACAGGATATTGGCGACCACGGTGTCGTAGCGCTGCTGCGCATGCGCCGATTGCGCGAACTGGTCGGGCAAGAAGTATTCGATCTGCGCGCAGTCGTTGCGCAGCGCGTTGGCGCGCGCCGATTCGATGGCTTGCGGGTCGATGTCGACGCCGGCCACTTCGCCCGCGCCCAGCTTGCTGGCGACCATCGCCAGGATGCCGGAGCCGCAACCGTAATCGAGCACGGATTTGCCCGGCGCCGGATGCGCTTCCAGCCATTCCATGCACAGGCGGGTGGTGGGATGGCTGCCGGTGCCGAAGGCCAGGCCCGGGTCCAGCTCCAGCACCAGCGCGGACGGATCCGGCGCGTCGTGCCAGCTCGGCACCACCCAGATGTTTTCGCCGATGTGGATCGGCTCGAACTGCGATTGCGTCAGGCGCACCCAGTCCGCATCGTCCACCGCGCGGGTGGTGAAGGCGAGAGCGGAGGGCAGCTTGATGGCGGCGGCCGCCTCGGCGACGATCGCGGCCTGGTCGGCATCGACATCGGTCAGGGCGACCACGCGCGAACGGTCCCAGGCCGCTTCGGTGGGCGTCATGCCCGGTTCGCCGAACAGCGGCTTTTCGTCCGCCGTGCCCTCGTCCGCGTCTTCCACCGAGACCGACAGCGCGCCCGCTTCCATCAAGGCGTCCGACAGGGCCTCGGCGTGGTCGCGTGCGATCTCGATGACGACTTCGGTCCAGCTCATGCGTCTACCTTGGCTTCCGATTTGGCGCCGATGGCGCTTTCCTTGTCGAGGTCAGGCTTGTGGGCCAGCTTGTGCTCGAGATAGTGGATGTTGGTGCCGCCTTCGATGAAGCGCGCGTCCACCATCAGCTCGCGGTGCAGCGGGATATTGGTCATGATACCTTCAACCACCATCTCCGACAGCGCGATCTGCATGCGGCGGATGGCCTGCTCGCGGGTGGCGCCGTAAGCGATCACCTTGCCGATCATCGAGTCGTAGTGCGGCGGCACGTAGTAGCCGGCGTACGAGTGCGAGTCGACCCGGATGCCGGGGCCGCCCGGCGGATGCCAGCTGGTGATGCGGCCCGGCGACGGGGTGAACTTGAACGGGTCCTCGGCGTTGATGCGGCACTCGATCGCGTGGCCCGACAGCATGATCTCGCGCTGGCGGAAACGCAGCTTCTCGCCGCAGGCGATGCGGATCTGCTCCTGCACGATGTCGATCCCGGTGATCATTTCGGTGACCGGGTGCTCGACCTGGACGCGGGTGTTCATCTCGATGAAGTAGAACTCGCCGTTCTCGTACAGGAATTCGAAGGTGCCCGCGCCGCGGTAGCCGATCTTGCGGCAGGCTTCGGCGCAGCGGTCGCCGATCTTCTCGATCAGCTTGCGCGGGATGCCCGGCGCCGGCGCTTCCTCGATCACTTTCTGGTGGCGGCGCTGCATCGAGCAGTCGCGTTCGCCCAGCCAGACGGCGTTCTTGTGCTCGTCGGCCAGCACCTGGATCTCGATATGGCGCGGGTTCTCGAGGAACTTCTCCATATAGACTTCCGGGTTGCCGAAGGCGGTGCCGGCTTCCTGCTTGGTCATCGCCACCGCGTTCAGCAGCGCCGCTTCGGTATGCACCACGCGCATGCCGCGTCCGCCGCCGCCGCCGGCCGCCTTGATGATGACCGGGTAGCCGATCTTGCGGGCGATCTGGACGATCTCTTTCGGATCGTCCGGCAGCGCGCCGTCCGAGCCGGGCACGCAGGGCACGCCGGCCTTGATCATCGCCTGCTTGGCCGAGACCTTGTCGCCCATCAGGCGGATCGAGTCCGAGCGCGGGCCGATGAACACGAAGCCAGATTTCTCGACGCGCTCGGCGAAGTCGGCGTTCTCGGACAGGAAGCCGTAGCCCGGGTGGATCGCCTCGGCGTCGGTCACTTCGGCCGCGCTGATAATCGCCGGCATGTTCAGGTAGCTGAGCGCCGACTGGGCCGGGCCGATGCACACCGACTCGTCGGCCAGCTTGACGTATTTCGCGTCCTTGTCCGCCTCGGAGTGCACGACGACGGTCTTGATGCCCATTTCGCGGCAGGCGCGCTGGATACGAAGCGCGATTTCACCACGATTGGCGATGAGGATTTTTTCAAACATGGTTTCAGGTTCTGTGATGACCGGCCTGGGCGGCCGGGGGAACGACATTCGGAAGGGCCCCGGTCGCCGAGGCCCGCGCCGCAAGGGGCGTTTAGCCGATCACGAACAGCGGCTGGCCGAATTCGACCGGTTGACCGTTCTCCACCAGGATCTTGGTGATGGTGCCGGAAATGTCGGCGTCGATCTCGTTCAGGAGCTTCATCGCTTCGATGATGCACAGGGTGTCGCCTTCCTTGACGCTGGCGCCGACTTCGACGAAGGCCGGGGCGCCCGGAGCGGAGGAGCGGTAGAAGGTGCCGACCATCGGCGACTTGACCACGTGGCCGGTCTCGGCGGCCGGTGCGGCGGCGGCCGGGGCTGCTGCCGGAGCGGCGACCGCGTGCGCGGCCGGGGCGGCGTATTGCTGCACGCCAGCCGACGGCATCATCACGACCTGGTTCTGCGGGATCCCGGACGATTTGACGATGCGAACTTTGCTTTCGCCTTCGGTCACTTCGAGTTCAGCGATGTCGGACTCCGCGACCAGATCGATCAAAGTCTTGAGTTTTCGTAGATCCATGTGAAACCCCTTGGAATTATTTATATTGTTGAGTATGCAGTGCGGCAGTCAAACGTCAATTGCGAAGCACTCAGAATGCGTGAAGTTACCGTAGATTAACGCTCTTTAAGGGCGAAGTCGATGGCAAGACGATATCCGTCCGCCCCCAGCCCACAGATCACCCCGCGCGCGATCGCCGACAACAACGAATGGTGGCGAAACTCCTCGCGCTGGTGGATATTCGACAGGTGTACTTCAATAAAAGGAATGGCCACCCCCGCCAGCGCATCGCGCAAGGCCACGCTGGTGTGGGTCAGCCCGCCCGGATTGATGACGATGGCATCGACGCCTTCGCCGCGGGCGGCGTGAATCCGGTCAATCAGCGCTCCTTCATGGTTGCTCTGGAAGCAGGCGAGTGTGGCGCCGGCGGCCGCGGCCTGTGCTTGCGCTGCCTGTTCGATGTCGGCCAGCGTAGTGCTGCCGTACACCGCAGGCTCTCGTGTCCCCAATAAGTTCAGGTTGGGGCCGTTGAGCAGCAGGAGCGATTTCGCCATATTCAGAGGTCTGGTTGCCCGAAAGTCAGGCATTTTGACGCCAACATCGCCTATTGGCAAGCGATATTGTATTGGTTTGTAAAGCCTGTCAAGGAAACGAACGACCGTTCGCGCGAGGGCGCTCGCAGTCCCAAAACGTCGTTCCCGCGAAGGCGGGAACCCCATATTGTATGCACGGTGACTGCCATTGGGGGTTTCCGCCAGCGCCGGGAGACGGACAGTGTGTACTTAAAGTTTCGACAAATCAGCCCGCAACTGGTCGAACTTCAGGGTGCCCAGATAGGTTTTCTTCACCTGCCCATCCGCACCGATCAGCACGGTAAATGGCAGGCCGCCATTTTCATTGCCGAAATCGCGGGCCAGGTCGGTGCCGCCCATGCCGGCCACATACAGTGGATAGGAAATCTTCAGCTTGCCCGCGAACTGGGCGATATTGGACGGCGAATCGATGCCGATGCCGATCACATTGACTTGCTTGCCCTTCATTTCCTTGGCAAAAGCATCCAGTTCCGGCATTTCGCGCACACAAGGCGCGCACCACGGCGCCCAGAAGTTGACGACCAGGGGCTTGCCTTGCCACTGCGACAAGGCGTGCGACTTGCCGGTGGAATCGTTGAACGACTGGCCAAAGAAATGGGTGACCGCCGTGTGCGGCTTGCCGCCGGTGTCGGCGTAGGCGGTGGTGATCGGGCCGGCCGACTGGTTGAAATGGCCGGCGAGGGCGCCGAAGATGCCGAAGGCGGCGGCCACCACGGCGTAGCCCAGCAGATTTTTCTTGTTCATTCGTCTTGTTCCAAAGTGAGGTCGGTCGTCATCAGCTTGCGCAGGCCGGCGGCGTCGATGCGCTGCAGGCGGCCGTCCTGGCGCGGCTTGAGGGCGCCGCGCAGGTCCTCGAACTCATACAACTGCGCATGCACCGCCTCGTTATGCCACAGGAAGCTCACCGTTTCAACCGGCTCGTGACGGGCACCCTTGAAATGCGCGGTTTCCGAGATCTCGATATTGATGTTCTTATTTAATAGGAAGATCTCGACTTCCTTGGCGCTGTCGGCGAACAACTGCAAGTGAATATCGTCGTGGGCCGTGGCGGTGCCGTTGAGTACCGGGCCGGTGAGGTAGGGCCGGAACTCGGCCAGCGCGTCCATCACTTCCAGCGCCCGGGTGCGCAGGGTGAACAGGCGGGCGGCCTGCTGCGGACCCTGGAACAGGGACTGGTAGCGCCGCACCTCGTCCTCGATCTGTAGATTGTCCGGTAATACATTAGGGGAGGCCTGGTCGACGCCGAGCACCTTGCGGGCCGCCTTGCGGCGGGCGGTGGAGTAATCGGCGCCATCCTCGGCAATCATGCGGGCCGCCGCGGCGGCGATCTGCAACCGCAGCGCCTGCGGGTCGTTGGTTTGGCTCGGATTCATGGGGCTGATGATACTCCCGAACGGAAATCAGCTGCACGTCGGGTAAAATCGCGTATTCGTAATTTCCTCCCTTCTACCCATGCATATCCATATTCTCGGCATTTGCGGCACCTTCATGGGCGGCCTTGCGGTCCTGGCCAAGGAAGCGGGACATCGCGTCACCGGTTGCGATGCGAACGTCTATCCGCCGATGAGCACCCAGCTCGAGGCCCAGGGCATCGAGCTGATCCAGGGCTACAGCCCGGACCAGGTGTCCTTGAATCCGGACCTGTATGTGATCGGCAATGTGATGACGCGCGGGAATCCGCTGATCGAGGAAATACTTAACCGCGGGCTTAAGTATGTGTCCGGTCCGCAGTGGATCGGCGACCATATCCTGCGCGACAAGTGGGTGTTGGCCGTGGCCGGCACGCATGGCAAGACCACCACCACCTCGATGCTGGCCTGGATCCTGGAAGACGCCGGCTACGCGCCCGGCTTCCTGATCGGCGGCGTGCCGATGAACTTCGGCATCTCGGCGCGCCTGCGCGGTAATAAGGAGTCGGAGTTCTTCGTCATCGAAGCGGACGAGTACGACACCGCCTTTTTCGACAAGCGCAGCAAGTTCGTGCATTACCATGCGCGCACGGCCGTGCTCAACAATCTCGAATACGACCACGCCGACATCTTCCCGGACATCGGCGCCATCGAAACCCAGTTCCACCACCTGGTGCGCACGGTGCCGGGGGTGGGCCGCATCATCGCCAACGGCGACGAAGCCTCGATCGGACGCGTGCTCAAGCGCGGCTGCTGGAGCGACAAGGAAAGTTTCGGCACCGCCGACGGCGTCAACTGGACGCTGGTCGAGCATCCGAACACGGGCAGCTTCGACGTCATCTTCAATGGCGAGACCCAGGGCACGGTGCACTGGGAACTGACAGGCAAGCACAACCGCTACAACGCGCTGGCCGCGATTGCCGCCGCGCGCAGCGTCGGCGTGCCGCCAGGCCAGGCGGCCGAATCGCTGTCGCGCTTCCAGAGCGTCAAGCGGCGCATGGAAGTGCGCGGCGTGGTCAAGGGCGTCACCGTGTACGACGACTTCGCCCACCATCCGACCGCGATCGCGACCACCGTCGGCGGCCTGCGCCAGAAGATCGGCGGCAGCGGCCGCATTCTCGCCGTGCTGGAGCCGCGCTCCAACACCATGAAGCTGGGCGCGATGAAGGATGCGCTGCCGGGCAGCCTGAAGGATGCCGACCTGGTGTTCGGCTTCGGCAGCCAGCAGGCGCTGGGCTGGTCGCTGGGCGATGCGCTCAAGCCGATGGGCACGATCGCGCACACCTTCGACCAGCTCGACTACATGGTGCAGGCCATCGTGCAGAATGCCCAGCCGGGCGACCATATCCTGGTGATGAGCAATGGCGGGTTCGGCGGCATCCACCAGAAACTGCTCGAGGCGCTGGCGAAATGACATCAGCAACATCCGTCGTTCCCGCGCAGGCGGGAACCCCATTTTGCGTGAACGGCTGCGCAAGCAAATGGGATTCCCGCCTGCGCGGGAATGACGGTAACGCTCTTTTATAAGACAACGATGATTTTGTACTTGCACGGCTTCCGCTCCTCCCCGCGCTCGTTCAAGGCGCGGGTGGTGTCCGAGCGGATGCAGGCGATGGGTCGCGGCAATGAGCTCATTTGCCCGCAACTGCCCGCATCGCCAAAGGAAGCGATGGCGCTCGCGCTGACGCTGGTCGAGCGCTACCCGGCCGATCGACTGTCCGTGATCGGTTCCTCGCTCGGCGGTTTCTACGCGACCTGGCTGGCCGAACGCCTCGGCTGCCGCGCCGCGCTGCTGAACCCCGCGGTCGATCCCTTGAAGGACCTGGAAAAACACGTCGGCGTGACGACCGCCTGGCATTCCGACGAGCCCTTCGAGTTCAAGCGCGAGTACATCGACGAACTGGCCGCGCTGCGCGTCGCGCACGTCACGCGGCCGGAGCGTTACTATTTGCTGGCCGCGACCGGCGACGAGGTGCTCGACTACCGCGACATGGTGGCGCACTACCCGGGCGCGCGCCAGCACGTGATCGAAGGCAGCGACCATGCGATCTCCGAATTCCCGCGATACGTGGACGAGGTGCTGGCATTCTGCGAAGTGGAAGCGCGGTGAGGGGCGCGTCGCTGCGCCAGGCACGCTGGCTGCCGCACGCGAACGGCGTGCAGGCGCCGCCGCGCATGCGCGACTGGCTCGCCACGCCCGGCTCGCTGACTGCGAAGCTGATCGCGCACAGCCGCCAGTTCCGGGTCCAGCGCCTGCACCAGGCGTCGGCCATCTGCCTCCCCGACGAAGCGGCGGCGATCGGCCTGCATCGTCCCGCGCGCGCATGGGAGCGCGAGGTGCTGCTGCGCTGCGACGGCGCGCCGGTGGTGTTCGCGCACACCGTGGTCAACGCCGCCAGCACCGCCGCCGACTGGCCGCTGTTCTCGGCGCTGGGCGAGCGTTCGCTCGGCACGACACTCTTTTACGATCCGCTGGTCAAACGGGGCCAGCTTGAATTTGCGCGCATCCGCCCCGGCCATCCGCTGTACACCCGCGCCAACGCGGCTCTCGGCGGCTCCCTGCGCGACCGGATTTACTACGCGCGGCGCTGTGTCTATCGCCGCCATCAAGGACTGCTGCTGGTCACCGAGGTATTCTTGCCTTCCGTGCTGGCGCTGGCAGCGCCCGAACCCCATACGAATACACTCTGACGATGAACCTCTTTTTCGAAGAATCCGGCGACTTCAAGGCCGGCGCCGTGCTGCAGCAGCAAGGCGAGGCCTATCAGGTCGAATTGCCGACCGGTAAGCGCACCAAGGTCAAGGCCAAGGATGTGCTGCTGCAGTTCGACAAGCCGAACCCGGCCGACCTGCTGGAGCAGGCCAAGGGCATCGCAGCCGAGGCCGACCTCGACTTCCTGTGGGAAGTGGCGGGCCAGGAAGAATTCGGATTTGCCGAACTGGGCGCGGAATACTTCGGCCACGCGCCGCTGCCGGCCGAGGCGGCAGGGCTGGTGCTGGCGCTGCACAACGCGCCGATCTTCTTCTACAAGAAAGGCCGCGGTCGCTACAAGGCCGCGCCGGAACAGTCGCTGCGCGCGGCCCAGGCCGGCATCGAGCGCAAGAAGCAGCAGGCCATCGTGCAGGCCGCCTACGTCGATGAGCTGAAGGCGGGCAAGCTGCCGGCGGCGATGGCGCCGATCGTGCAGCAGCTGCTGTTCAAGCCGGACAAGAACTCGATCGAGTACAAGGCGCTGGAAACCGCCGCCGACGAGCTGCACACGACGGCCCCGCGCCTGATGCTGAAGGCCGGCGGCATCGCCTCGCCCAAGGAACTGCATATGTCGCGCTTCCTGTTCGAGAACTTCCCGCGTGGCGCCGGCTTCCCGCAGGTGGCGGTGCCGCAGGCCCCGGCCGACCTGCCGCTGGCCAGGGTCCAGGCCTTCTCGATCGACGACGTGACCACCACCGAGATCGACGACGCGCTGTCGGTCGAGCATCTGGACAATGGCCAGGTGCGCGTGGGCATCCACATCGCGGCGCCGGGCCTGGGCATCAGGCCGGACGATGCGCTGGACAAGATCGCGCGTGCCCGCATGTCGACTGTGTATATGCCGGGCGACAAGATCACGATGCTGCCGGACGAAGTGGTCGACGCCTACACCCTGGCCGAAGGCAAGGACTGCCCGGCGCTGTCGCTGTACGCCACGCTGGATACGTCGGACTGGACCGTGGTCTCGACCGAGACCCGCGCCGAGCGCGTGCCGATCAAGAACAACCTGCGCCACAACGACCTCGACGACGTGGTCAACGAGCAGACGCTGGAATCGGGCGAGGGCGACTATCCGCACAAGGCCGAGCTGGGCCTGCTGTGGAAATGGGCGCTGAAGCTTGAAGCGGGCCGCATGGCCAAGCGCGAAGCCTTCGGCCTCAAGCCGGAGCAAGCCAACCGCGTCGACTTCAACTTCTACGTCGACGACGACGTGGTCAGCATCGTGCGCCGCAAGCGTGGCGCGCCGCTGGACAAGATCGTGGCCGAGCTGATGATCTTCGCCAACAGCACCTGGGGCAAGCTGCTGCACGATTCCGGTGTGCCGGGCATCTACCGTTCGCAGGGCGCCGGCACCGGCTGGAACGCCAAGATGCAGGTGCACATGGTCACGCACGCGGCGCCGCACCAGGGGCTGGGCGTGGACCAGTATGCGTGGAGCACCTCGCCGCTGCGCCGCTACACCGACCTGGTCAACCAGTGGCAGATCCTGGCCTGCGCCGAGCATGGCGTGACCGCGCCGCTGGTGGCCCCGTTCAAGCCACGCGACGCGACCCTGTTCTCGATCGTGTCGGCCTTCGATGCGGCCTATTCGGCGTATAACGACTTCCAGCAGATCATGGAACGCTACTGGTGCCTGCGCTGGCTGGGGCAGGAGCAGGCCAGGACCGTGGACGCGGTCGTGCTCAAGGACGAGGTGCTGCGCCTGGTCGAGATCCCGCTCGTGATCCGCCTGCCGGGCATGCCGCAGGTGGCGCGCGGCGCCCAGGTGAAGATGGACATCATCGGCTGGGACGAGGTGGACCTGACGCTGGAATCGCGCATGCTCGAGGTGTCGGGCCAGGCCTCGGAGGCGGACCTGCCGCTGGACGAGGAAGAGGACAGCGGACAGGCCGCGGCCGAGGAAGCGGTGGAAGCCGAGGGCGCGGTGGCGGTGGTCGAGCCGGTGGCGCCTGAAGCGTCCAAATAGTCCTCCGTCGTTCCCGCGCAGGCGGGAACGACGTTGTTTGATTGTTTAGAAAGTTTGGATTAGTTCAAGCCCCGATCCATCGGACTGCGTTGTTTCAGCATCGCCGCTCTCCCAAGCCGCTCCGCGCACGGTAGAATGAAGAATTCCGTGCATCAACAGTCCCACTGCGTGAACCTCTCGCAACACAACCGTCCCCTGATGATCGCCATCGCCGTTTCGGTGCTGGCCCACGCCTTATTGCTGGCGGTGCGCTTCGCGGCGCCGGACGCGTTTCGCATGGCGCCGGCCGACCCCGGCATCGAAGTCATCCTCGTGAACGCCAAGCACGCCAAGGCGCCGTCGAAGGCGGACGCGCTGGCCCAGGCCAACCTCGACGGCGGCGGCAGCGCCGAGCAGGGCCGCGCCAAGTCGCCGCTGCCCGACCTGCGCAAGGTCGAGGACGGCGACAGCATGAAGGCCGTCCAGCGCCGCATCGCCGAGTTGCAGGAAGTGCAGCGCAAACTGCTGACCAAGACCAGGTCGTCCGCCTTCAACGCCGCCCCGATTTCAGAGCACGACAAGCCCGACCCGACCCGCAACGGCTCGGAGCCGGTCGAAACCAGCAAGGCGATCGCCCGCGCCATCGCCGAAATCTCGGAACGCATCGAGGACCAGAACCGCCGGCCCAAGATGACCTTCATCGGCCCGTCCACGCGCGAAGTCGGCTACGCCATCTATTACAAGCAGCTGCAAAAGCGCATCGAGGAAACCGGCACGCTGAATTTCCCCCAGCAAGGCGGCAAGAAACTGTACGGCGAGCTGGTGATGACGATCCCGGTGTTCGAAGACGGCACCCTGTACATGAAGGAAGGCGGCCCGCGCATCGAGCGCAGCTCGCGCAATCCGGCGCTGGACAAGGCCGCGCTGGCCATCGTGCGGCGCGCCGCGCCCTTCGGCAAATTCCCGCGCAATATGCGCAGCGCCGGCCGCAACGATGTGTGGGTGGTCGTCACCCGCTTCAAATTCACCCACCAGCAAAAGCTGGAAGCAGAATCCGTCAAGGAACCCGCAGCATGACCGACAAGTACTGCGTGATCGGCAACCCGATCGCGCAAAGCCGCTCGCCGCAGATCCACGCCGTGTTCGCGGCCCAGACCGGGCAGGACATTTCGTACGAACGCTGCCTGGCGCCGGTCGACGACTTCGCCGGCACCATCCGCCGCCTGATCGCGCAAGGCTACAAGGGCGCCAACGTGACGGTGCCGTTCAAGCTGGAAGCGGCGCAGATCGCCACCCGCATGTCGGAGCGAGGCCGCGCCGCCGGCGCCGTCAACACCCTGGCCTTCCGCGATGGCGAGATCTACGCCGACAATACCGATGGCGCCGGCCTGATCGCCGACATCGTGCGCAATGCCGGCGTGCCGCTGGCCGGCAAACGGGTGCTGATGCTGGGTGCCGGCGGCGCCGCGCGCGGCACGCTGATGCCGATCCTGGGCGAAGGCCCGCGCGAGCTGGTGATCGCCAACCGCACCCGCGCCACCGCCGAAGCGCTGGCCGCGCAGTTCGACGGGCGGGTCGGCGTTTGCGCGTTCGAGGAGGTCGACGCGCCCTTCGATGTCATCATCAATGCCACCTCCGCCAGCCTGGCGGCCAGCGTGCCGCCGCTGCCGCCGGTGGCTTTTTCCACAGGCACGCTGGCTTTCGATATGATGTATGCAAAAGACCCGACCGTTTTCATGGCATTCGCGGCGGCACACGGCGCCACGGTCCGCGACGGCCTTGGGATGCTGGTCGAACAGGCGGCGGAAGCGTTCACCCTGTGGCGCGGCGTGCGGCCCGAGACGGAACAACTCCTGAAAGAATTGCGCAGCAAACTATGACGACAGCACGCAAGCCGGGCCGGCGCTGGGTGAAGTGGATCTTCCTTGGACCGATCCTGGCCGTGCTGCTGCTCCAGCTGTACTTCTTCCTGCAGATCTGCTGGTGGACGCGCTTCGATCCTTCCTCCACCAGCATGCAGCGCGCCCAGCTGGCCGAACTGCGCAAGGCCAATCCCAATGCGAAGCTGGAAAAGCAGTGGGTGGACTACAAGCGCATCTCCGATAACCTGAAGCGGGCGGTGATCGCGTCGGAAGACGCCAATTTCACCGAACACGACGGCGTCGACTGGCAGGCGCTGGAAAAGGCCTATGCGCGCAACAACCGGCGGCACAAGGTGGTGGGCGGCGGGTCGACCATCACCCAGCAGCTGGCCAAGAACCTGTTCCTGTCCGGCTCGCGCAACTACCTGCGCAAGGGGCAGGAGCTGGTCATCACCTATATGCTCGAAACGGTGATGAGCAAGGAGCGCATCCTCGAGATCTACCTGAACGAGGTCGAGTTCGGGCGCGGCGTGTTCGGGGCGGAAGCGGCGGCGCGCCATTACTTCCACACCAGCGCGGCCGGGCTGAATTCGTCGCAGGCCGCGCGCCTGGCGGTGATGCTGCCCAATCCGCGCTACTACGACAGGCACCGCGAGACCAACTACCTCGCGCGCCGCACCAGCATCATCGAACGCCGCATGGCTTATGCGGACGTGCCCTAGCGCGAAAAGACCCCCAACGTCGTTCCCGCGCAGGCGGGGACCCCATTTCTCATGCAGTACCAGACAGCGCGCGCGGTCGAAACGCAGGCAAAACGGGATTCCCGCCTGCGCGGGAATGACGGGGTAGATATTTTTGCCGCGCCAGCGGTGAAAGTGTCGTTTCGGGGTGGCCGCGCCCAGTCCTTACAGGTACACTTGCGCTGATTTCGATACCGGCCCCGGAAATGCGCGCATGATTAATGTCTTTGTTCTCCAAAATGGACGCCTGAACCAAGTCCCCATCGCCACCCGCGAGGATCTGGAGAACATCGCACCGGTCTGGGTCGACCTGACCGATCCCACCGACGACGAGCGCGCCTGGGTCAAGGCCATCTACGGCGTGCTGCTGCCGGGCGAGGACGAAGTCTCGGACATCGAGGCCTCCGCCCGCTACTACGAAGCGGAAAACGGCGACCTGCACCTGCGCACCGACTTCCTGCTGGAAGAAGACGACGGTCCCTCGCGCATCGTCACGGTGGCGTTCATCCTGGCGCGCAAGATGTTGTTCTCGGTGCATACCGACGACCTGCCGGTGTTTCGCCTGGTGCGCCTGCGCGCCCGTTCGCGTCCCGGCTCGATCGAAGACTACATGGACGTGCTGCTCGACCTGTACGCAACCGACGCCGAGTATTCGGCCGATGCGCTCGAGGGCATCTACGAGAGCCTGGAAGCGGTCAGCCAGCGCGTGCTGCAGAAGGAATTCACCGACCAGGACGCGGCCGCCGCGCTGAACGCGATCGCGCACGAGGAAGACTTGAACGGCCGCATCCGCCGCAACATGATGGATACGCGGCGCGCGGTCAGCTTCCTGATGCGCGGCCGCCTGCTGGGCACCGACCAGTTCGAGGAAGCACGCCAGATCCTGCGCGACATCGAGTCGCTGGACGGCCACACGTCCTTCCTGTTCGACAAGATCAACTTCCTGATGGACGCCACGGTCGGCTTCATCAACATCAACCAGAACAAGATCATCAAGATCTTCTCGGTGGCCTCGGTCGCCTTCCTGCCGCCGACCCTGATCGCCAGCGTCTACGGCATGAACTTCAAGTTCATGCCGGAGCTCGAGTGGCGGCTTGGCTATGGCTGGGCGTGGGCGCTGATGCTGGGCAGCGCCTTCGCCCCGTTCTGGTATTTCCGCAAGCGCGGCTGGCTGAAATAATCAGCGCGCCGCGGTACGCGCCGGCGCGTAGGCTTCCACTTCTTCTTCCGCCCCCTCGATCGTCTTGCCGACGTTGAGGTAGATATTCGCCGCGAAGGACAGGACGCCGGCGGCGGCCACGAATTCCGACACCGCCAGGATCGGCTCGACGCCTTTATTGCCGAGCAGGAGGGCGGCCAGCGCACCCAGCATCACCGGCATCGAAATATTGATGAACCAGAAGTGCATTTTCGCCAGCCGGCTGCTGCCCGCCAGCGGGAACACGGTATAGATCAGTCCGGCCAGCGCGAGCGTGGTCCAGCCGAGCAGGTTGATGTGGGCGTGGACCGGCATCAGCACGAAGTTCTGGGTCGCGCCCATGGCGATGCCGAGCGCGACGCCGACGATGAGGTAGGTGATGGCCAGCTTCAGCCAGATGACGCCGGCGCGCGAGAATTGCGGGGCGGCCGGCTTGTGATCGGTATGCATGTGGAACTCCTTGGAACGGTGCGGTGAAAAATGCCGTTGTTCGCCGAGTGGGAACGACGGGAAGGCACGCATTCTAGGCCGGTCGTGAGCCGAAAAACTCACCGATTGTTCGCTTAAGGTTTTTTTAGGATTTGCTGAACGAAATTTTAAGAAACCAATCGCAGCGGCCGCGTCGAACGCAGCCGGAACCGGCCGCGGCCGGTCTTTTCGATCTGGATGCCGATGTCGCGCTCGGCCAGGCGGCGCGCCAGCAGCAGCAGGCGGGCTTCGAGATTGTCGGACAGGTCGGGCAGGCGGATGCGCGGGTCCAGGCGCAGCTCGCGGTTGGAGAACTCGGTACGCCCCAGCTCGACCGCATCGGCCACCAGCGCCACGAAGATCGAGCCGGCCCCGCCCTTGATGAGGTAGTCGTCGCCGAGGAAGATGCTGTCGTTTTCAGGGTAGTGGCGCACCAGCAGCGGCTCGCCGCGCGGGCATTCGCCGTGGCCGCCGGGGGCCGCGATTTCCTCGCCGGCGTCGCTGGTCGATTGCAGCATGTGGATGGCCATCGCCAGCTGGTTGCCCAGTGCGACCAGCGCGTCCTCGTCGTCGTAGGTGAAGCGCATGTCCTGCGGGCTTTCGACGTAGAGCACGCCGATGAGGCGCTGCGCCGCGAGCATCGGCACCGCCAGCTGGCTGCGCGATTCGCACAGGCCGGGCAGGGGAATCTCCGTTTCCAGCGCGCCTGTGCCGCCGTCCAGCGCATTGTCGCGGATGGCGCGGTTGTACGAATATTCGGCGCTCATGTGGCCGATGCGGATGGGCGTGTGCTCGCGCGCGGCCACGCCGATCACGCCGTCGCCCAGGGAGATTTCGGAGCCGACGCCGGATTCCTCATAGCCGCGGCTGGCCACGGTGTACAGGCGCTCGCCGGCCTGGTCGTACAGCAGGGCCATGGAATGGGCGATGTCGAATTCGCGCGCCAGGCCGTCGAGCGTATCGGACAGCAGGGTTTCGAGGTCGCCCCCGGGGCCGATGCGGGCGGTGGCGCGGCGCAGCGCCGACAGCAGGTTGCGATGGGGCGGCGGCGGCAGCATCTCGCCCGGCACCTGTGCCACCTCGTGGACGCGGAACACGTCCGAGCCCAAGAGCTTGAACACATGGCTCATGCCCATGTGCGAGGCGATGCCGGCGATCTTGGCCTTCATGCTCTCGAACAGGGCGCCGGCCGTCTCGGTGCGCAGGAATTCCAGCCGCAGCCGGTATTGCAGGCCGCTGACCGGGTCGACCACGATCAGCATCGCATGCGGGTTTTCCAGCAAATTGGCGCGGGTCTTGTTGAAGAACTGGTAGGACAGGGCGACATGCTCGCTGTCGACGAACTGCACCTGCGACAGATAGGCCACGTTTGGCGTGCCGTCCAGGCTGACGGTGGTCATGGTGGACGGGATGACACCCTCGAAACAGGCGCGGATGGCGTCGACCCTCATGCGCCCACCTGCAGGGCGCGGCCGGCGTTGGGCCCCGGCGTTTGCGAGTATGCTTCCAGCGGGGTGAAGCTGAGCATGACGAGCTCGTCGTCCGGAAAGGCGAGCAGGGTGCGGATCAGGGCGCGCGGATAGCCCAGCGGCTCCAGGCCGGCAATGAAGGTTTCGCGGTAACGCCGGACCACCGGCATGTCTTCCGCCGCGAACGGCGCGATGCGGGCGTCCCGCCCCTTGAGCTGCAGGGTGCGATGGGTGGCAGGGCTGCTGAACACGGCGGCGATGCGGCCGGTTTCGCGCACGTGGGCCAGCACCGGCGCCAGCTGCACTTGCGAGGCGAAGATGTGCACCGTCGAGCGGTCTGCCGATACCCGGCACCCGGCCGCCCGGCCGACGCTGGGCTGCAGGTCGGCGCTGCAGGAACCGAGCGTGAGCGAGATCCCGTCCTGCTGCATGAAGGCGGCAAGTTCTGCGTCGAGAAGCGGAGTGGTCGTAGTGGGCATGTTATTGTTGGTCGCGCCGTCGAGCGAATTTTACTACTCAATATGGGTTTTGAAACCGGGAGCGTGATCGATGAGATGTGTTCGCAACGTTTTGCTGTCCGCCGCACTGCTGGCCTGCGTGCCGACGCAGGCGGCCCAGCCCTGGGTCCTGCGCTTCGATGGCGTCGGGCCATTGCGCTACGGAATGACTTTCGATCAGGCCAGCGCGCGGCTTGGCCATCGGCTCAAGCGTACGCCGCGGGAGTTGTTGCCCACCAAGGGATGCGAGCAAATCGCGCTGGACGAACTGGGCCGCAAGGGGATCTGGCTGATGTTCGTGGACGATGTATTCCGGCGGGTGGACCTCGAGCGGGGCGCGCGCACGGCGGCCGGCATCGGCGTGGGCGACCCGGTGCCGCGCGTGTATGCGGCCTATGAAGCGGTCGCTGCGGCGCCACGGCCGTACCAGGACGCCGAGCTGTCGCTGACGGTGCGTGCTCCCGACGGCAGGCACGCGCTGCGCTTCGATACGGAGAAGGGCGCCGTCGCACTCGTCATCGGCGGGGACGCGGCGCCGGTGCAGTGGGTGGAAGGCTGCCTCTGACTACATCGTGACGAACATCGCCACCACCGCCACCAGCATGATGGCGACGCCGAACCAGCCGATGATGGTATGGCGGGTGGACAGCGTGAACTGGCCCATGATCTTGCTATTATGGGCCAGCATCATCATCACGGTCATGATCGGCACCGCGATCACGCCATTGATCTGGGCCGACAGCACCAGCGCCTTGATCGGGTCGAGCGGGGCGAAGTCGAGCAGGATGCCGCCCAGCGTGGCCAGGGCGATGATGCCGTAGAACTCGCGCGCTTCCACCACCTTCAGGTCGAGCCCATTGCGCCAGCGAAAGCTCTCGGTGACGGCATAGGCCGCCGAGCCCGCCAGCACCGGCACCGCCAGCATGCCGGTGCCGATGATCCCCAGCGCGAACAGCATGAAGGCGAATTCGCCGGCCACCGGACGCAGCGCGGTGGCTGCCTGGGCCGAGGTCTGGATGTCGGTGATGCCGTGGGCGCCGAGGGTGACGGCGGTGGTCACGATGATGAAGAAGGCGACCAGGTTGGAGAAGGCCATGCCGATCATGGTGTCGAGCTTGATGCGGCGCAGCTGCTTTCCCGCGTCCACGGCGCCGATGCGCAGGGCGCGCGCGGCGCGGTCGGCGCGGATTTCTTCCACTTCCTGCGAGGCCTGCCAGAAGAACAGGTAGGGGCTGATGGTGGTGCCGAACACGGCGACCACCAGCGCGACCGAATCCTTGGTGAAGGCGAAGTGCGGCCACACGGTGCGCGCGAACACCTCGGTCCACGGCATATTGATGGCGAACGCGGTGGCGACGTAGGCCAGCAAGCCGAGCGTGAGCCATTTCAGGTAGCGCACGTAGGTGCTGTAGGGAAGGATCACCTGCAGCACCAGGCACAGGACACCGAAGCCGAGCGAATACAGGTGGATCGGGCCGGCGCCGACCACCAGCCGCATCGCCTCGCCCATGGCGGCGATGTCGGCCGCGATATTGATGACGTTGGCGATCAGCAGCAGGACCACGGTCACGTACAGCAGCCATGGCGAATAGGCGCGGCGGATATTGGCGGCCAGTCCTTTGCCGGTGACGCGGCCGATGCGCGCCGAGACCAGCTGGATGCCGACCATGAAGGGATAGGTCAGGACCAGGGTCCACAG
>JAEWEK010000114.1 GCA_023389425.1 Pseudomonadota bacterium
ATTCTTGGGTGGGCTGCAGCCCATTGATGACGCCCACGCAGTCGCGCCGGGCCTGGAGCGCGACTTTCTGCACCAGCGGCGCCGGCCTGGGCGCGGCCGGGGCCGGCTTCGGCGCCGCCTTCGGTGCCTCGTCCGGCAGCAGGGTCAGCTTGGTGGCGCCGGCGGTGCGCACCGGGTCGGGGTCGACCTGGTTGCGCAGCACCAGCGACAGGGTGCCGACGCTGCGCGCCAGGTCCAGCTTTTCGGCCTGCTCCGGCGTGACTTCGAGCGTGACCGCGTTGACCACCTTGGGCTTGGTCTCGTCGCGCGCGACCTCCTGGGCCACGGCCAGCACCAGGATCCGCTCCAGCACGATCTTGGAGATGTTCTGTTCGCGCTGGACCAGGGTGCCGGGAGCGGCATCCTTCTGCATGCTGACGATGATGTCGACGTAGTTGCCCGGCAGGGCGAAGCCGGCCACGCCGACCACGTCGTTGACGCGCACCGTGATCGCGCGCTTGCCCTCGGCGATCAGGGCCGACAGCCCGCCCAGGGTGCCGCTCGGCGCCAGCTTGGTCTCGCTGACCGGCTCGCCCGCCAGCACGCTGCTCTTGAGCACCCGGCCGGACAGCCTGGCCAGGTCGGTGTAGGCGCCCTTGGGCATGCTGTCGGCCGGCCAGTCGGTCAGCCTGAGCATCTCGGGCGCGAGGCGCTGGCCCAGGTTGATGTCGGCGGCGGCCACCACGATGCGGCCGGCGCCGTTGCCGGGTTGCTGCAGCAGCCAGCGCGAGGCCAGCACCACCGCCGTCAGGCCGAACAGGATGGCGACCGCCATCACGGCCAGTGCACGTTTGTTTTTCATCGTTGCTCCCCTTCGGTGCTGCGGCAGGTGGCGAACATGCTGTGCCAGGCCTGGTCGAGCGCGGCGGCGTCCAGGCGCGCTTCGGTGCCGGCATAGCTGGCGTAATCGGCGATGCGTCCCAGCAGCTCGGGCGGATAGCCGGCCAGCAGCGGCCGGCCGCTGGCGCCGTGCAGGCGCGCCACCAGGTGCTCGACGGCCTGCTCGTCGCAGTCGATGCCGCGCAGCCGGCACTGGCGCCGCAGCAGGCCCCGGTAAGCCGCTTCCGGCAGCGCGCCGAGCGCCACCTTGTAGCCGATGCGGCGCAGGAAGGCATCGTCGAACACTTCGGCCGGCGCCAGGTTGGTGGCGAAGACCACGGTGGCGTCGAAGGGCACGGTCTCGGCGTGGCCGCCGGGCAGGGTCAGCTGGTCGATGCCCTGGTCGAGCGGGCCGAGCCAGCGGTTCAGCATCTCGGCTACCGGCAGCCGCTGGCGCCCGACGTCGTCCACCACCAGCATGCCGTTGTTGGCCAGCAGCTGGGGCGGCGCGCGCAGCACGCCGGCGGCGGCGTCGTGGCGCAGGTCGAGCATGTCGCGCGTCAGGCCGGCGCCGACGTGGACCAGCGGGCGCTGGCACACGGCCCAGCGCGCGTCGGTGCTGCGGCGTTCGTCGTGCTGGCGCGGCAGCGGCGGCGGCGCCGTGTGCAGCAGCGGATCGTGGAGCTGGATGATCTGGCGCTCGACCACCACGGCGTACGGCACCGCGACCGCGCCCAGCAGCAGGCGCGCCAGTTTGCGCGCCAGCGTGCTCTTGCCGCTGCCGGAGGGGCCGTACAGCAGCAGCGCGCGCGACGAATGAAGGGCGGCGCCGAGCATGTCGCGCACGGCCGGCTCGAGGCCGTCGTCGGCCAGCGCCGCGGCCAGTTCGGCGCGGCCGACGCGCTCGGCGCCGCTCTGGCGCAGCGACTGGCGCTCGACCACGCTCTTGTAGGCGGCCAGCGGCACCGGGGCCGGGCCCAGGTAGCGCGACTGGGCCAGGAAGTCGAGCGCGCTCTTGTGGCCGATCGCGGTCAGCTGGTACTGGACGTCGATGTCCGAGTCGCCGCACCAGGCCACCTCGACCTGCTGCTCGGCCATCAGGCCATTGAGCACTTCGCGCAGCACGCTGACCGGCAGCTTGAGCTTGCCCGACAGCATGGGCAGCGGCGTCTTGCCGGACGCGTGCAGGGCCTTGACCACCAGCTCGGTCACCAGGCGCGGCTCGAGGCCGGTGTCGCGCACGCCCTTGGGCTGGCGCGGCAGGACGGCGGCGAGCGCCAGCTCGTCCGGGCCGGGACGGGGCCGCAGGTCGGCCGGCGGCGGCAGGGTTTCGATCATCGGGAGTCCCCTTTCAAAGGTTCAACTTTCCGAAGGACATAGTTGATTCTAGCCAGTGGCCTACGGGCTACTTTTGAGCTTGAGCAAGAAACCGGACCTCAGGCGTGGCGCGCCCACAGCAGCCCGATGGTGGCCAGCGCGATCGCCAGGCCGTAGGGCATGCCGCCGACGCTGGGCGCGGGCGGCGCGGCCGGCGGCGGCGCCAGCCCGGCCAGCCGCCACAGGAGCGGGGCCAGCAGCGCGCGCAGATTGGCCAGCACCGCGCGCAGCTGGCCGCGCGCGGCCACCATGGCCAGCCCCAGCAGGCCGCCCACGCACCAGGCCAGCACGGCGATGCGGCAGGTGGCGGCGGGGCCGGCGAAGGCGCCGACCGCGGCCAGCAGCTTGACGTCGCCGGCGGCCATGCCGCGCA
>JAEWEK010000145.1 GCA_023389425.1 Pseudomonadota bacterium
CATCGACGCCGTGATGACGGCGCTGCGCGCCACCGCCGCCGAGCGCACCCGGCCGACGCCGGCCGCGGCTCGCCCGCGGCTGGCCTATGTGTCGCCGCTGCCGCCGGAAAAATCGGGCATCGCAGACTACTCGGCCGAGCTGGTGCCGGAGCTGGCGCGCCATTACGAGATCGATCTGATCGTCGAGCAGGAACACGCCACCGACGCGCGCCTGGCGGACTTCGTCCAGCGCCCGGCCAGCTGGCTGCGCGAGCATGCGGCGGAGTACGACCGCGTGCTCTACCACTTCGGCAATTCGCACGCGCACCGCCACATGTTCGGGCTGATCCGCGAGGTGCCGGGCACCGTGGTGCTGCACGACTTCTTCTTCTCCGGTGTACTGAACAACCTGGAGCGCGAGCAGTACCTGCCCGAGGGCTTCATCCGGGCGCTGTACGAATCCCACGGCTTCACCGGCCTGTTCGACAACCAGCGCGACGGCCGCAACGCTGCGATCTGGAAGTACCCGGTCAACAAGGGCGTGCTGGACGCCGCCGACGGCGTGATCGTGCATTCGGAATTCTCGCGCATGCTGGCACGCGAATGGTATGGCGAGGGCGCCGGCGACGACTGGCAGGTGGTGCCGCTGCTGCGCGGCCTGCCCGGGCGGCTGTCCGGCCCCGACGCACGGCGCGAGGCCCGCGCGCGGCTGGGCATCGGCGCGGACGAGTACATCGTCTGCAGTTTCGGCATGCTGGGGCCGACCAAGCTCAATGATGAACTGGTCGACGCCTACCTGGCCTCGCCGCTGGCCGCCGATGCGCGCTGCCAGCTGGTGTTCGTCGGCGAGAACGACCCGATCGAGTATGGCCAGGCGCTGGCGCAAAAGATCGAGGACCTGCCGATCCGCATCACCGGCTTCGTCGACGCCGACACCTACGGCGACTACCTGGCCGCCTGCGACTGCGCGGTACAGCTGCGCGGCGCCACCCGTGGCGAAACCTCGGCCTCGGTGCTGGACTGCCTGCTGCACGGCGTGCCGACGGTGGTCAACGCCCATGGATCCAACGCCACGCTCGAGCGCGAGCTGCTGCTCATGCTGCCCGACCGCTTCGAGGTGGCGGAACTGACCGACGCGCTGGCCCGCCTGCATTCCAGCCCGGCCCTGCGCGCCCAGCTGGGCCAGCGCGCACGCGAACATGTCGCCCGCGCGCACGCCCCGGCGCACGCGGCGGAGCTGTACCGCGACGCGATCGAGCGCTTTGCCGCGCATTCGCGGCAGGCCGGCTACCGCGCCCTGGTGCGCGCCGCCGCGCCGCTGGCGCAGGCCGACGAGCTGCCCGGGCTGGCCGCGGCGATCGCGTTCAACCGCGCGCCGCTTGCGCCGCGCCAGCTGCTGGTGGACGTGTCGGCCATGGTGCTGTCGGACCTCAAGACCGGCATCCAGCGCGTGGTGCGCAGCGTGCTGCTGGCGCTGATCGAGAGCCCGCCGCCCGGTTTCCGGGTCGAGCCGGTGTTCACCACCGGCGCCAACCGCGGTTACCAGTACGCGCGCAGCTACGGCCTCGGCATGCTGGGCGAGACCGGCCTGGCGCTGGAAGACGCGCAGGTCGAGCTGCGCCCGGGCGACGTGTTCCTGGGCCTGGACCTGTTCGCCAACGGCAGCACGCAAAACGAGGAATGCCTGCTCGATATGCGCAGGCGCGGCGTCGAGATCAACTTCGTCATGTACGACCTGCTGCCGATGCTGCTCCCGGAATACTTCCCGTTCGGGACCGAAGGCTACTTCCGTGAGTACCTGCAGACGGTACACCGGGTGTCGGACGGCGTGGTGTGCATCTCGCGCGCCGTCGCGGACGAGCTGTACGGATGGTTCGAGGCCAAGCTGAAGCCGCGCGCGACGCCGCTCAACATCGGCTGGTTCCACCTCGGCGCCGACATCGACGCCAGCGCGCCTTCCACCGGCCTGCCGCCCGACGCCGGCCAGGTCCTGGCGGCGCTGGCGGCGCGCCCGAGCTTCCTGATGGTCGGCACGCTGGAGCCGCGCAAGGGCTACTCCCAGGCGCTGGCCGCGTTCGAGCTGCTGTGGGAACAGGGCGTGGATGCGAACCTCATCATCGTCGGCAAGCACGGCTGGCTGGTCGACGCGCTGGCCGCGCGCCTGTCCGGCCATCCGGAAAAGGAACAGCGCCTGTACTGGCTGGCCGGCATTTCGGACGAGATGCTGGGCAAGCTGTATGCGGGCTCCTCGGCGCTGCTGGCCGCGTCCGAAGGCGAAGGCTTCGGACTGCCGCTGATCGAGGCCGCGCAGCACGGCATCCCGATCGTCGCGCGCGACTTGCCGGTGTTCCGCGAAGTGGCGGGCGACCATGCCTATTATTTCGACGGCCTCAAACCGGCCGACCTGGCACAGGCACTGCGCGCCTGGCTGGCGCTGCGGCGCCAGGGCCAGGCGCCGCAGTCGACCGGCATGCCGTGGCTGACCTGGGAGCGCAGCGCCCGCCAGGTGGTCGACGCCGTGGTGCGCCACCAATGGTACCGGGTGCTGCCCGGCGCCGGCCAAGACAAGGACCAGAGCTGATGCTGAACGACGAAGAAACCAAGGCCGCCCAGGCGCACCGGCATGACACGCTGCCGCTGGTGGTCGACCTCGACGGCACGCTGATCTTTTCGGACCTGCTGTGGGAAGCGCTGCTCGTGTTCCTGAAGACGAGCTTCCTGCGCGCCTGGCTGCTGCCGATCTGGGTCACGCGCGGCAAGGCCGCGTTCAAGGCGCGCCTGGCGCGCGAGGTCAGTGTCGACCCGGCCACCCTGCCCTACGACCGCCGCCTGATCGAGATGATCGGCGAAGCGCGCGCACAGGGCCGCGAGGTGGTGCTGGCCACCGGCTCGCACGCGCATTTCGCGGGATTGATCGCCGAACACCTGGGCCTGTTCGACCGCGTGCTGGCCACCAGCGCCGGCACCAACTTCACCTCGCATAACAAGGCGCAGGAACTGGTGCGCCTGTTCGGCGAGCGCGGCTTCGACTACATCGGCAATGCGCGCGCCGACGTGCCGGTATGGCAGGCCAGCCGCAGCGCCTATTCGGTCAGCCTGCGCGAGTTCCGCCTGCCCGACGGCCGCGTCACCACCCGCGTGGGCGCGCCGCGCATGCGGCCGGCGCGCGCCCTGTTCAAGGCCTTGCGGCCGCGCCAGTGGCTCAAGAACCTGCTGGTGTTCGTGCCGATGCTGGCCGGGCACGCCCTCACCGGCGCCGCGCTGCTGCCTTCGCTGCTCGCGTTCGCGGCGTTCTCGATGTGCGCCTCGAGCGCCTACCTGCTCAACGATGCGCTGGACGCACCGGACGACCGCATGCACCCGACCAAGCACCGGCGCCCGATCGCCGCCGGCGCGCTGCCGCTGTCGCTGGCGCTGACGGCCAGCCCGGTGCTGGCCTTGTGCGCGCTCGCGCTGTGCCTGGCCTTCAACCCGCTGCTGCTGGGCGTGGTCGCGGTGTACTTCCTGACCACGCTGGCTTACTCGATCTACCTCAAGCGCCGGCTGATGGTCGACATCGTGACGCTGGCGATCCTGTACAGCCTGCGCGTGCTGGGCGGCAGCGCGGCCACCGGCATCGCGCCCTCCTTCTGGCTGATCGCCTTCTCGTTCTTCATCTTCCTGTCGCTGGCGCTGCTCAAGCGCTACAGCGAGCTGCTGAACCTGCACCGCGCCGGTAAGGAAAAGACGCGCGGACGCGGCTACTCGACCGCGGACAAGGCGCCGATCGGCATCATGGGCATCAACACCGCCTTCGTCGCGGTGCTGATCTTCATGCTGTACTTTAATTCGCAAAACGTGCTCGAGCTGTATGCGCACCCGGCCTGGCTGCTCGGCATCCTGCCGCTGCTGGTGTTCTGGCTCGGCCGCCTGTGGACGCTGACCTTCCGCGGCCAGGTCAACGAGGACCCGGTCCTGTATGTGAGCAAGGACCGGGTCAGCCTGGTCGTGTTCGCGCTGTGCGCCGTGCTGGCCACGGCCGCCGCCCTGTGACGCCCACGCCGGCGCGCCTGGCAGGCTGGCGTTTCGCGGCCGTGCTGGCGCTGCTGCTGGCCGCGATCTTCGTCGCCTTCCCGCCCCAGCCGCGCGGCGACGTCGCCGAATACGCGCTCGACGCCATCGCGCTCGCCAGCCACGGCAGCCCGGACATCCGGCGCGAAGACACGCGATTGTGCGCGCAGCTGGCGCCCGGCATCGTCCCCACCTGCACGCTGCTGGCGGCGGACCTCGACCGCAATGCGCGCAAGGTGTATCCCGCCTATGTCCGCGGGCGCGACGGCAGCGTGTATCCGATTCACTTTTTCGGCTACCCGCTGCTGGCGGCGCCGGCCTTCAAGCTGCTGTGGAGCCTGGGCCTGCCGCCGCTGAAGGCCTTCCAGCTGGTGAACCTGGCCGCCGTGTTCGTCCTCGGCCTGGCGCTGCGCCGCTTCTTCGGCACCGCGGCCCGCGCGCTGGGCGGGCTGGCGCTGTTCATGCTGTGCGGCGGCGCGCTGTTCGTCAACTGGACCAGTCCCGAGTGCATGAGCGCGGCATGCCTGCTGGCCGGCCTGCTGCTGTTC
>JAEWEK010000159.1 GCA_023389425.1 Pseudomonadota bacterium
AGCGCAGGCTTATGGCTTCGCCACCCAGTCCAACGGCACCCTGCGCCTGGAGAGCACCGTCGGCGTCGGCACCACGGCCGCCCTCTACCTGCCGCGCGCCGCGCAGGAGACGGCGCCGGCGGCGCCGCCGGCCGACGATGCGGCCGGAACGCCGGTGCTGAACGGGACGGTGCTGTTCGTGGAAGACGATCCGCTGGTGCGCGAGAGCGTGGCGCCGATCCTGGAACAGGCCGGGGCGACCGTGCTGTGCGCCGAAAACGGCGAAGCCGCCCTGCGCATCCTCGACAGCGGCGTCCAGGTCGACGTGCTGTTTTCCGACATCGTCATGCCCGGCGAGCTGAATGGCGTCATGCTGGCGAAACACGTCCAGAAGCACCATCCCCGCATCGCCATCGTGCTGGCCACCGGCTACTTCGACAAGAAAGTCGAGCTGCCGGGCGTTTCCCTGCTGACCAAACCCTACCAGACACACGCTGTAATAAATGCTTTGGCGCAAGTAATAGTGCAAGTCGTGTAAACTGCGCTGCTTGTTCGCCAAGCAAAGTTTCACATGGGTTTGTTTTCCTTCCTGACACGGAAGCCAGGGCCGCCGGCGCCCGCCGCACCGGCCGCCCCCGCCGCCATCCAGTCCCAGCCGCGCCATCCGCCGTTGCGGCGGGAAGAAGTCACCGATGCCAGGAACCGCCTCTACGGTTACCGCTTTAGCCTGATGCAAGGCCGCAGCGAAGCGCTGTTGTTTTCCACCCTGCTGGCGGAGCGGATCGCCGAATTCGCCGTGCGCCGGCTGGCCGTAATCCCGCTCACGGCGGCGGCCGCGGCCTCCCCGCTGCATCGCCAGTTCGCCGCGCCGCACACCGTCTTCCTGCTCGAAGCCGGGGAGCTGGCCGGAGACGAGGGCATCGCCCTGCTGCTGGCCCTGAAGCAGGACGGCGCCATGGCCGGGATGCGCGGCCTGCCGGCTGCCGCGCACCAGCAAGCCCTGCTCGAAGCCTGCGATATGCTGTTCCTCGACCTGGCCGAAGTCGACCTGGCGCACTTCCACGCCGCGCTCGACCGCCTGCACGCCACCCATCCGCGGCTCAAGATCGCGGTCGAAGGCATCGCCAGCTGGGAGGAGCAGCGCATGTGCCTCGGCTGGGGCGCCGACTACTGCCTCGGCACCTTCCTCGCCACCCCGGACAAGGCGGATGAGGAAGGTACCCTCGACCAGAGCCGGCTGACCGCGCTGCGCCTGCTCAACCTGCTGCGCTCGGACGCTGAACTGGCCGAGCTGACCGAAGTGGCCAAGCAGGATCCCGCCATCACCTTCCAGCTGCTGAAATGGGCGAATGCGCCGATCAACGGCCAGGCCACGGGCATCAGCAGCCTCGGACAGGCGATCATGGTCCTCGGCCGCAACGTGCTGTACCGCTGGCTGGCCGTCGCGATCTTCAGGCTGGGACGCGGCAAGGAGCGCGATGCCGCGCTGATGGAAGTGGCCTTGCGGCGCGCGCGCTTTCTCGAGCTGGTCAACCCGGCGCTGTCGCCAGCCGAGCGGGATGAACTTTTCCTCGTCGGGCTGCTGTCGCTGTTCGACGTCCTGTTCGGCATGCCGATGAGCCGCCTGCTGGGCCACCTGAACCTCAGCGCCGACACCGAGGATGTTCTCCTGCGCAGCAGCGGCAAGTACGGGCCTTACCTGATGCTGGCCATGGTGCTCGAACGCGGCGACCGCCAGCGCGCGGCGCAGATCGCCGCCGGGCTCCGGATCGATCCGGCCGGCCTTGGCGAGGTGCATGCCGACGCCTTCGCGTGGACGCAGGACTCGCTGCTCCAGCAGGCCTGAACCCGGCTACGCCATCCCCATGCGCAGGCCCTCGATGGCGTGGGCCTGCACAATCGGTGTGAGCGTGTCGACCACCCGGCAGGTGATGTGGCGCCGCGTCTCCTCGTCCAGGCTGTCGTAGCAGGCGCGCGTCAGTTGCAGGTCGTGCTTGTCAGCATTGCGTCCGTCGGGCGCGTCGACGCCGAGCACGAACACCGGGCGTGACATGGCCGAATGGTTGGCCGTGCCGCGGTGTATCGTCAGCGCCGAGCGGGCCGAGATGTCACCCATCCGCGGCAGCTTGCGCTGGGCGCGCGCGGCGTAGCGCGGCCAATGGTCTTGCGGCGGGAACATCGGGTCGCAGCCTTCCAGCGCATCCCACTGCGTGCCGGGCGCGATTTCGAAGGGGCCGATGTCCTCCGTCACGTCCACCGTGGTCATGTTGAATGCGAGCGAATTGAGGCGGCGGCCGACCAGCGTCTCCGGCGGCGCGGGAAAGTCGCGGTGCCAGGGCTGGTTCATCGCGCCCGGCCCCGGCACGTCGAAGCCGGCTTCGACGATCTTGTAATCCGGCCCGAGCACGGCCCGGCACACCGCCACCACCCACGGATGCGTGATGATCTCGACAAAGCCGCGCAGGCGCTCCGGATGGATCTCGACGTAATAGCGGTTCGGGCCGCGCGCCAGTGCGCCGCCCGGTTGGCGCCGCGCTTCGTCGAACAGCACGTCTATATCCTCGCGCAGTTGCGCCACGAACTCGCGCGTGAACGCGCCCTTCAGGCCGATGATGCCGTCGCCGTACAGCCCGCCCATGATCGCGGCGGTATCGTACTGGTCGGCTTGCGTGTTGGAACGATCCATCGACACACTCCTTCTGCGAAAGGGTCCTCATACTAGCGACAAATGCCGGGCAGCGTCGCCGCACTCGTAATCCGGCCGCCGGGGGCGTTATCATAAGAGACCGACCGTTCAAGATCATCCAATGAAGAACCTTGCCCTCGCCCTTCCGCTCGCCGCTTCGCTGTGCCTCGCCCACGCCGCCTCGCCCAAGGTGATCCCGCTCTGGCCCGAGGGCGTGCCAGGCGCCAAACAGATCGGTCCCGAAGTCGTCAAGGATGGCCGCACCTTCAACGTCAGCGAGCCGACACTTACCATCTACCGCCCGGCGATCGACCGTCCAAACGGCACCGCGGTGATCATTGCGCCCGGCGGCGGCTATGTGCGCCTGTCGGCGGAGCGCGAAGGCGAACAGGTCGCAAACTGGCTCGGCACGCTTGGCGTGACCAGCTTCGTGCTCAAGTACCGCATGCAGGAATTCGGCTACCCGGCGCCGCAACAGGACGTGTTGCGCGCGGTGCGCTACCTCCGCGCCCACGCCGCCGAGCTCCACATCCAGCCCGGCCGCATCGGCGTGATGGGCGCGTCGGCGGGCGGCCACGTTGCCGCGAGCGCGGGCACGCTGTTCGACCATCCGCTCGGCCGCACCGGCGCCCCGCTCGACGCCGTCAGCGCGCGGCCCGACTTCATGATCCTGCTGTACCCGGTCATCACGATGGAACCGCCAGCCGCGCACATGGGCTCGCGCAAGGCCCTGCTGGGCCCCGATCCCTCGCCCGAACTGGTCACGCTGATGTCCCTGGAAAAACAGGTGACGGCCAACACGCCCCCGACGCTGCTGATTCACACACAGGAAGACAAGAGCGTTCCGGTCGAGAACAGCATCCTGTTCTACCAGGCCCTGACGCGCGCCCGCGTGCCGGCCGAGATGTACCTGTTCGAGCACGGCGAGCATGGCATGGGGATGAAGGCGGGCCTGGGCACCGCGTCCGGCTGGCCGCGCCGGGCCGAGGAATGGCTGCGCGAGCGCGGGCTGCTCGACCCGGTGACATAATGTGGCGATGCCCGCGTCGCGGTTAGCAGCTTGGTTCGCTGCCACACTGAACGCGCGCGGGCGCCGGGTGATACTGGCGCCATGAAAATTCGCCTCGATGGAAGAGCCTTGCAAACGCGCAGGTCCGATCGTGCTACCGCCGAGCGAGTCGACCTCGCTGCCCTGACGGCGCGCGCCTTCGACCTGCATGCAGCGACAAACTACTTGCGCTTGAGCGGCGTCGAGAGCGGCCTGGTCGCGAGTTTTGCCGCCCGCTATCCGCAGGCGCTGCGCGCGCCCCAACCGGAGCGGATCGACGAACGGCGCCGCAACGGCACGGCCGGGTAGCGGCGCGCAATTCAAATAAATTGCGGCCTCCTGTCGAAATTCCCTCCCCTCATTCGTCCATGGTCAGGCGCCGGCTTAGCTGGCATCATCTAGCCAAAACCACGGAGGGAATATGTCGGCAGAAACAAGAAAACTGGTCCTGAAAATGTCCATGTCGCTGGACGGTTTCGTTTGCGGACCGAATGGCGAGATCGACTGGATTTTCCGCACCTCGACGGAGGATTCGCGCGCCTGGGTGGTCGAGACGCTGCGCGGCGCCGACGCGCACCTGATGGGCAGCCGCACCTACGCCGACATGGCGTCGTTCTGGCCGTTCTCGGACACGCCCTTCACGGAGGCGATGAACGACATCCCCAAGATCATCTTTTCGCGCAACGGCAAGGACGGCGCCCACGTGGCCGGCGTCACCCGCGCACTGGCCGACGCCAAGGCCGACCGCGGCCAGCAACACGCTGTCACGCCGAGCGAAGAAGTCTTGCTGTCCTGGGCCGAACCGACGATCGCCAGCGGCGACCTGGCCGATGAAATCCGCCGCCTGAAGGATCAACCGGGCAATTATCTGCTGGCACACGGCGGCGCCCGCTTCGCGCAAAGCCTCGTTGCCACCGGCCTCATCGACGAATACCGGCTGGCCATCCACCCGGTCGTGCTGGGCCAGGGCAAGCCGCTGTTCTCCGCGCTGAGCCGTCCGGCCGACCTGCGCCTGGCGAGCGCCACCACCTTCAGCGGCGGATCCTTTGCCGCTGTCTATCATCCTGGATGAGGTCCTGAGACCTGAAATTTCTTGACCCCGATTATGATTGATTGCATATTGCCGACTAGCAAAATTTAATAGTCGCAAGTGCAATCACTAAAAGGGGATACGATGAAACTGCTGCGATCAGTCTGCCTGTTGGCCTGTGCCTTCGCCTCGGCCGGAAGTGTTTACGCCCAGGCGGGCGTGGACGGCAATACGATCAACAAGATTGCCGACGAAGGCTACAACCGTGGCCAGGTCGTCAGCATGGCGGAATACCTGACCGACCGCATCGGCGGCCGCATGACCAACTCCCCCGCCATGCGCGAGGCGGAAAAATGGACCCAGCAAATGTTCCGCTCGTGGGGACTGGAGACGCGCGCCGAGCCCTTCGAGTTCGGCCGCGGCTGGTGGATCGAAGCGGCGCACAGCCGCATGATCGCGCCGCGCCCGCTGGAACTGCATTCGATCCCGATTGCCTGGACCCCGGCCACCAAGGGCGCGGTCAGCGCCGACATCGTCGTCGCCCCGATCCGCAACGTGCGCGACCTGCAGCAATGGAAGGGCAAACTGAAAGGCAAGATCGTCCTCGTCAACTACCCTGAGCCGCCGAAGGATGACACCATGCCGGCATTCAAGCGCCTGGACGACGCCGAGATCGGCAAGCTGAACAACTATCGCCAGCCCTCCTTCGATCCGGAGCGCCCGGAAATGCTCAAGCGCTACATGGAGCTGGGCAAGGAACTGAACCGCTTCATGGCGGCCGAAGGCGCGGTCGCGCTGGTGCGCATGTCGCGCGGCAATAACGGTCTCGTGCACGGCGAAGGCCGCTTCTACAAGGTCGGCGAAACCCCGGCCCTGCCCGAGATCGAGATGGCGGCCGAAGACTATCGCCGCCTGGCGCGCCTGGCCAAGACCGGCCCGGTCAAGCTCGAAATCGACAGCCGCGTGCACTTCGACGACCGCGACGTCAACGGCTACAACATCATCGCCGACATTCCCGGCCGCGACCCGAATGCCGGCTACGTGATGGCCGGCGCCCACCTCGACAGCTGGGTGGCGGGCGACGGCGCCTCCGACAACGCGGCCGGTTCGGTGGTGGTGATGGAAGCGGCGCGCATCCTGTCGACGCTGAAGGTGAAGCCGAAGCGCGCGATCCGCTTCGCGCTGTGGTCGGGCGAGGAACAGGGCCTGATCGGCTCCAGCGCCTACGTCGCGCGCCACCTGGCCACGCGCCCGGCGCCGAAGGATCCGGCGCTGGCCAAGCAGCCGTCCTTCTACACCGACAGCTACCCGATCACGCCCCTGCCCGGCTACAAGGACATGGTCGCCTACTTCAACCTGGACAACGGTTCGGGCAAGATCCGCGGCATCTACGCCGAGGGCAATTTCGCCGCCGTGCCGGTGCTGCGCAACTGGCTGGCGCCGTTCGACAGCCTGGGCGCCAGCCGCGTCGTCGCCGGGACGACCGGCAGCACCGACCACGTGATGATGACCCGTATCGGCCTGCCGGCCTTCCAGTTCATCCAGGACCCGCTCGACTATTTCTCGCAGGTGCACCACACCAACCTCGACACCTTCGACCATCTGCGCACCGAAGACCTGCGCCAGGCGGCGGTGATCATGGCGACGGTGCTGCTGCAAGCGGCCGAGAGCGACCAGCCCTTGCCGCGCAACGTGCTGCCGACCCAGCCGACGGCGACCGATCCGTTCTCGTACAAAGATCCGAAGAACGACTGATCCACTCGCTCGTCGTTACCGCGCAGGCGAGAACCCCAATTTTTGGCAGGCCACTAAGTTAACGCTGCCCGGA
>JAEWEK010000166.1 GCA_023389425.1 Pseudomonadota bacterium
CCCCCCGCGGCGCGGGGCCATGATGTGATGACCTTCATGCGATCCAAACCGACCTCCCTGCGAGCGAAGCTGCTGTTCCTGGTGCTGCTGGCGATCCTGCCGGCCACGGTGGCGCATTTCGCCGACAAGGTCGACCGTTACCGCCAGGCCTACAAGGCCGAAATCGCGCGCCTGGACCAGGTGGCGCAGGTGGTCGCAAGCCATGAGTCGACGCTGGTGGACAGCGCCAGCCACCTGCTCGCGATGTCGCTCGACCTGGCGCGGCTCGCGATCGATGACCCGGCGGCCTGCGACGCCAAGATGCGCGAGCTGCACGTCAATTTGCCGGCCTACGCCAACCTGGTGGTCGATTCCGCGCAGGGCGAGATGCGCTGCGGCGCCATCCGCACCGGCCCGGTCGACTACGCCGACCGCGACTACTTCAAGGAGGCGATCGCCAGCAACGGCGCGGTCAGCAGCAACCTGATTTACAGCCGCACCACGGGCAAGCCCTCGATCGCCTTCGCGCGCGCCGCCCGCAGCGGCGGCATCCTGCACGGCGTGGTGGTGGCCACGCTCGAAGTCAGCAACTTCACCGCGATCGTGCGCGACGTGCCGCTGCCGCGGGATGCGGCGCTGGCCATCGTCGACCGCACCGGCGCGCTGCTGGCGCGGCGGCCGGCCGAGAACATCGCCGTCGGCACCCGCATCCCGGGCCTGCGGGACATGCTGGACAAGGCCGGCTCCGGCGCCGTGATGGCCGAGCTGACCGGGCTGGATGGCGTCGAGCGCCTGGTGGCGCTGGCGCCGGTGCGCGGTCCCGACGGCACCCCTGCCTTCCACGTGCTGCTCGGCTCGGCCAAGAGCGCGCTGACGCGCGAATTCGTGCGCTCGGTGCTGGTCGACCTGGCGGTGTTCGGCACGGTGATCCTGGTCTCGCTGTTCGGCGCCTGGCGCCTCGGCATCAACCTGGTGCTGCGGCCGCTGGGCGTGCTGACGGCGGCCATCGGCAAGGTCACCGAGGGACAGGCCGGCGCCCGCACCGGCCTCGATTACGGCCGCACCGGCGAGATCGGCGAGCTGGCGCGCCATTTCGACGACATGTCGGCGGTGCTGCAGCGGCGCGAAACCGAAGCGCGCCAGTCGCAGCAGCGGATCGAGCAGCTGGCCCTGTACGACCACGTGTCCGGCCTGCCCAACCGCGCGCTGCTGATGCAGGGCCTGGCCGAGCGGCTGGGCGGCGCCGATGCCGGCTGCGTGCTCATGGTGGTCAACCTGGACCGCTTCAATGCGCTCAACCAGACGCTCGAACGGGCCGAAGGCGACGCCGTGCTGCACGACGTCGGCCGCCGCATCGCCGCGCTGGCGGCGAGCGGCGACATCGTCGCCCACCTCGGCGGCGACGAGTTCGTGCTGGTGGCCGCGGCGCCGGGACCGCACGAACCGGTGGGCATCGCGCGCCGCATCCTGCGCGGCATCCACGAGCCGATGGTGATCAGGGGACGCCCGTTCGAACTGTCGGCGCGCATCGGCATCGCCACCACCGGCGACACGCGCGACCCGGCCACCCTGCTCAGGTATGCCGGCACCGCCATGCGGCGCGCCAAGAACGGCCCGCGCCAGATCGAATTCTTCAACCGCGCCGACGACACCGCGGCGCTGGAAGGCTGGACGCTGGAATCGGACCTGGCACGCGCGCTCGAACGCGACGAGCTGTTCCTGCTGTACCAGCCCAAGACCGACCTCGCGAGCGGGCGCATCGTCGGCGTCGAGGCGCTGATCCGCTGGCGCCATCCCGAGCGCGGCGTGATCCCGCCCGCGGCCTTCATCCCGATCGCGGAGCGCAGCCGCCTGATCGTGCCGATCGGCGCCTGGGTCATCGAGGAAGCCTGCCGCCAGGGAGCGCGCTGGATCCGCTCCGGCATCCTGCTGAACATGGCGGTCAACGTCTCGGCCGAGCAGCTGGTACACGGCAGCCTCGATGCCACGGTCGACGCGGCCTTGCAGGCCACCGCCTTCCCGGCCGCGCTGCTGGAGCTGGAAATCACCGAAGGCGTGCTGCTGCGCGACGTCGGCGACGCGCTGGCGCGCCTGCGCACCCTGGGCGTGAAGCTCTCGCTCGACGATTTCGGCACCGGCTTTTCCTCGCTCAGCTACCTCAAGCGCCTGCAGCTGGACCGGCTGAAGGTCGACCAGTCCTTCATCCGCCACATCGACACCAGCCCCGGCGACCGTGCCGTGACCGAGGCCATCGTCAGCGTGGCCAGGGCATTTTCGCTGGAGGTGGTGGCGGAAGGCATCGAGACCCGCCATGCCGAGAACGTGCTCAAGGCCATGGGCTGCCACCAGGGGCAGGGTTACCTGTACGCGCCGCCGCTGCCGGTCGAGGCACTGGAAGCGCTGGTCGCCGCGCAGCCTGGGGCCGCCGGCGCCAACGCGCCAGCCTGATCCGCCGCGCCGGGCGCGGACCTCTACTGGCCGCGCCGTTCGATGGCGCCGGCCCCCTTGGCCAGCGCCATCACCAGCGTAATCAGCGCCGCCAGCCCGAGCATGCTGGCCAGCTGCAGCACCGGCACGCCCGGCGCCGGTTGCGGCGGCTGGATCAGGCCGGCCTGCTCGAAGCCGAACAGCAGCACGATGGTCCCGGTCACGATCGCGGCCCACACCAGCCCCGGACGGAAGCCGCCCAGCAGCATCGCGATGGCCGGGCACAGCACGAACCATGGCGTGGTCGGCGCCGCGACGCCGCCCAGGTGCACGGCCATCCAAACCTTCAACAGGAACAGCACGCCGACGAACAGGTCGCGCGCCACCGCCAGCGGCACGCCGGCGTTGAGCGTGAACGGCGTCACCATCATCACCACGCCGGCGGTCAGCACGACCATCCCGACCGCGTCGTAGCCGAGCAGGTGGTACATGATGGTCAGCAGCGGAACGCTGATGGCGGTGACGGCGGCGAGGATGGACAGGTGGCGCGCCGCCTGCCATTGGCTGCGGTCGGCCCGCAGCGGTTCGGGCAGGATCCGGTCAATGATCGGCATGATGGAGTTTGCTCAGGTGGGAAATCGTTTGGCTCATGGCGCGTCGCTCCGGTGGTGACCTTGGTCGAGGAAGGCGGCCAGCTGGTTGACGCTCTGGTGCTCGAACAGCAGTTCCGGCACCACCGGCACGCCCAGGCGCTGCTCGAGGTCGACCGCGATCGAGGCGGTCGCCAGCGAATCCATGCCGAGCGTGCTGAACGGGGTATCGAAGTCGAGCGCGTGGATCTCGCGGCGTTCGCTGCGCAGCCATGCGAGCAGGCATTCGTGGATGATCGCGCGCGTGGGCGCCGAGGCCTTGCCGGACGGCGGCGCGGGCCTTGCGGGCATGGCGGGCTGCCGCTGCGGCGCCGGCTGCGTTGCGGCAGAGCGGCGCACAAGTGGATCCGGCCGCTGGTCTTCGCCCGCCGCCGACTGCTCGATGTCGCCGATGGAAATCGCGTAATCCGCCACCAGGTCCAGCAGGGCGGCGGGGCGGCTGTACGGGCGCTGCCCGGC
>JAEWEK010000220.1 GCA_023389425.1 Pseudomonadota bacterium
GTTTTTCGGCAGGCTCAGGATGAAGGTGCTGCCCTGCCCCGGCGTGCTCGACACCGCCAGCGTCCCGCCCAGCAGCGCGGTCAGGTCGCGCGAGATCGACAGCCCAAGGCCAGTGCCGCCGAAGCGGCGGCTGGTGGTGCCGTCGGCCTGGTGGAAGGCTTCGAAGATGCGCTCCTGCTGGTCCGGCGCGATGCCGATGCCGGAATCGCGCACCGCGAACTGGACCCAGCCGGCGTCGGTCATCGACACCGTCATGTCCACGCTGCCGCTCTCGGTGAACTTGATCGCGTTGGACAGCATGTTCTTGAGGATCTGCTCGAGGCGCTGGCGGTCGGTGTGGATGGTGGCCGGCACGTTCGGTTCGACCGTGAGCGCGAAGTCGAGCTCCTTCTGCCTGGCCAGCGGCTCGAACACGCGCGCCATGCCCTCCAGCGCACGGCGCAGCGGCAGGTCTTCCGGCACCAGCTCCAGCTTGCCCGCTTCGACCTTCGAGATGTCGAGGATGTCGTTGATGAGGTTGAGCAGGTCGTTGCCGGCCGAGTAGATGGTCTGGGCGAAGCGCACCTGCTCCTCGCTCAGGTTGCCGGCGGCGTTGTCCGCCAACAGCTTGGCGAGGATCAGCGAGCTGTTGAGCGGCGTGCGCAGCTCGTGCGACATATTGGCCAGGAATTCGGACTTGTAGCGGCTGGCGCGCTCCAGGTCCAGCGCGCGCTGGCGCAGCTGGTCCTGGGCCTCGACCAGCTGGCTGTTCTTCAGGTCGAGGTTGGCGGCCTGTTCGGCCAGCTGGTCGTTGGTCTGTTCGAGTTCGGCCTGCTGGTTTTCCAGGTTCGACTGCGATTCCTCCAGCGCGCGCGACTGCTCTTCCAGCTCCTCGTTGGCGGTGCGCAGCTCTTCCTGCTGCACCTGCAGCTCCTCGTTCAGGGCCTGGGTTTCGGCCAGCGCATCCTGCAGGCGCTGGCGGTACACCACCGCCGCCACCGCCGCGCCGATGGCATCGCTGACCAGCTTGACGAACTCCAGCTCGCGCTCGGCCACCGGGCGCAGGAAGCCGATCTCCAGCACGCCCTTGACCTTGCCGTAATTGGAGAACGGCGCGATCAGCAGCTCGCGCGGCGCCGTCTCGCCCAGGCCGGATCCGACCTTGAGGTAATCGGCCGGCACGTCCTTCAACACCATGACGCGGTTTTCGTTGGCGGCCTGGCTGGCCAGCGATTCGCCCGGCTGGATCACGGCCGCGTGTTCGGCGGTGTCGTGGGCGAAGCCGAACGCGCCGATGCGGCGCAGCACGCCGTCGTCGCCGCGGAAGTACATCGCCGCCACCACGCCGTCGACATAGCGCACCACGTAATCGAGCACCGCCGCCGCCAGCGGCTCGAGCGTATGGATGCCGGCGCTGTGCCGGCCCAGCTCGACCTGGCCGGTGCGCAGCCAGCCGAAGCGGCGCAGCTCCGCATTGTGCTCGCTCTCGTGGCGCAGGATCTCGCCGTAGGACGCGGACAGGCGGGTCAGCTCGCGCCGGCCGAACATCGCGAGGAAGCCGCCGATGACGAGGCTGAGCGCGAGGAAGCTGGCGACCGAGATCGTCACCACGCTGCGCGCGGAGGCATTGCGCTCCTGGAGCACGCGCTGCTCGTTGACGACCAGGTCGTCGAACTGGGTGCGGATATCGTCCATCAGGATCTTGCCGCGCCCCGACTTGATCGCATCGTCGATCGGTTCGTGATTGCGCTTCCGCGCGATCATCTCGGTCGCGTACTTCTGCCAGTTGTCGTGCGCGCCGAGGATGCGCTGAAGGCGCTCGAGCTGCATCGGACGATTGGCGAGCATCCCCTCGAGCGTGTGCACTTCGGCCGTCAGCCGCGGCGCCGCCACCAGGTAGGGCTGCAGGAAGGTCTCGTCGCCCGACAGCAGGAAACCGCGCATGCCGGTCTCCATGTCGACCGCCAGCTTGCTGGTCTGGCTGGCCTTGCCCAGTACCTGCTCGCTGCTCTCGACCCCGCTCAGGATATTGAGCAGGTAGGCGATGATGCCGACGAATACCGCCGCGCTGATGATGCTCAGGATCAGCGGCAACGCGACGTTGCGGGCGAGGATGCGGCGGAACTGGATGTTATCGATTGTCTCGTCGGCCATCGTTGGGCTTTTTTATGGTGAAAAAATATCCAAAGTGTAACTCAATCGTTAAATCGCACGCGCGCGGCTGGATGCATTAAAATTGCCGCCAATCTTTTAACGGAGGATTCCACCCATGCGCCTGTGATGCCCGCTGCACCCCGCAGCCCGACCTGCCCTTGCCCTCGCGGCGAGCGTTCGAACGCATCCACAGGAATCTTCCATGGCGAATTCTTTCTTCGCGACCCTGCACGGGGTCCATTTTCAATTGCCCGACGGCACTGAGCTGTTCCGCGGCATCGACGAATCCTTCAGCGCCGACACCGTCGGCATCATCGGCCACAACGGCAGCGGCAAATCCACGCTCGGCAAGCTGGTCAGCGGCGAACTCGCGCCCAGCAGCGGCCGCATCGAACGCAGCGGCCGGGTACGGCGCGTCAGCCAGGACGCCGGAGCGCGGGCCAGCACCACCCTGGCCGAAGTGGCGGGGCTGGAGCGCCAGCTGGCGGCGCTGGCGCGGCTCGAACGCGGCGAAGCGCGGGCCGAGGATTTCGACCTGATCGGCGACCAGTGGGACATCGAAGCGCGCTGGCTGGCGATGCTGGAGCGCGCCGGCCTGCATCCTTCGATGGCGCCGGCCTCGCTGAGCGGCGGCCAGCGCACGCTGCTCGCGCTGGCGGGCGGCTTTTGCAGCGACGCGGAGCTGCTGGTGCTGGACGAGCCGAGCAACCACCTGGACGCGGCGCGGCGCGGCTGGCTGCTGGCCGAGATGGAGCGCTGGCGCGCGCAGGGACGCGGCCTGCTGCTGATCTCGCACGACCGCGCCCTGCTGGCCCGGGTCGACCGCAGCATCGAAACGCGGCCGCCGGGACTGCGGCGCTACGGCGGCGCATGGTCGGTGGTGGAGGCGCAGCGCGACGCCGAACTGGAAGCCGCCGGCGCGCGCCTGGATCGCGCCCGCACGGTGCGCGACCGCGAACAGTCGGCCCTGCGCGAGCAGGCCGAACGCGCGGCGCGGCGCGATGCGCGCGGTGCGCGCGAGGCCAGGCACGCCAACCAGGCCAGGATCCTGCTCGGCCTGCGCGCCAGCAAAGCCGAGCAGTCCGGCGGCGCCCGCGCGGCACGCCAGTCGCAACGCGAACAGGAGCTGCGCGACGACGTGTCGGAAGCGTTCGCCGCGCTGCAGGGCGCCGCGCAGCGGCCCGGGTTTCCCGAGCTGGATGAGGCGCTGGTGCCACCGGGGCAGGAATCGCTGGTGCTGGATGCGCTGCTGGCGCCGTGGGGCTGGAGCACGCCGCTGACCTGGTCCGCGCGCGGTCCGCTGCGGCTCGCGATCACGGGGCCGAATGGCTGCGGCAAGAGCACCCTGCTGCGCATCATCGCGGGCGAGCTGGCGCCGGCTTCCGGCACCTGCCGGCGCCCGCTGCACGCAGCAATGGTCGACCAGGCGCTGCGCATGCTCGATCCCGCCCTGCCGCTGCCCGCACAGTTCGAGAGGCACGTGCAGGGCATCGCCGAAGGCAGGCTGCGCCAGCACCTGGCCAGGGCCGGCATTGGCAGCGAGCTGCTGTGCAGGCCGAGCGGAGAACTGAGCGGCGGCGAACGGATGCGCGCGGCGCTGCTGCTGGCGATGCTGGGGCAGCCGCCGGCGCGCATGCTGCTGCTAGATGAGCCGACCAATCACCTGGACCTCGCGGCGACGCAAGCGCTGGAACACATGCTGCGTTCGTGGAAAGGCGCGCTGGCCGTGGTATCGCACGACGACAGCTTCCTCGGGCGCCTGGCCCTCACCCACCGCCTTGCGCGCGACGGCGACGGCTGGGGCATCGTCGAGGCCACGCCTCAGGCCGGCTTGCGGGCGTAGCTCACGGTCAGCATCTCCCACTGGTGGCCGTCCGGCTCGTTCCAGTAGATGCCGCGGCCGCCGTAATTGGTGCTGACCTTCATGTCGACCGGGCCGCGCACCTGGCTGCGGAATTCGATGCCGGCGGCGCGGATACGGTGCAGGATGGCGTCGAATTCCTCGTCGCCGACGCGGAAGCAGTAGTGGTGGACGGGGTAGCTTTCCTCGGTCTCGATGAAGTCGAGGGTGAGTCCATCGTTGAGGTAGACCGGCGAGAAGATGCCGTAGATGGTCTCCTGCCAATCCACGCCCAGCAGTTCAGCCAGGCGCCGCGCCGAGGCGGCGCGGTCATGGGATGGCACGATGAAGTGATCGAGTTCGACAGGCATGGCATTCCTCCCCGCGGTCGATCTTATGATACGCCGGTTTCGGCCCGTCGTTCCCGGCGCGCTCAGAGGAAGCGGTCGAGTATCTTCCGGCTGTGCTTGTCGATGCGGTACATGTCCCGCACCAGGAAGTGAATGCCGTGGCTGTCCGCGATCAGCAGCGAGGCTTCGCCGACGCGGCGGATGTCCTCGTCGACCTTGAGCACGAATTCGGTGGACCCGCGGTCGGTGTCGACGTACCAGGTGCAGGGCGTGGCGAAGCTCGACACGTCCTTGATGCGGGCGATCTCGGGCATGAACTCGCGCCCTTCCAGCTCCTCGGTAATCAGGGTGAGCAGCTGCGCGGGCAGTTGGTCCAGGTCGTCGATCCACGCGACTTCCTTGCCACCTTCGCGCACCATCGAGATGCCCTTACGCGGCGACTGGATCGGGAACGAGCGCACCGGCGCCACGCCGACGAATTGCTCGCCCTCCGCATTGGTCAGGACCAGTTTGCCGAAGCTGTCGCGGCGCAGCTGGAATGGGGTGTTGGCCATGTTCTTATTCTTCCTTGTTGCCGTCGTCCGGGTCCTGGTCGACGTTGCGCGCCTGCGCTTCGTACAGGCGGCGGTAGGCGCCGTCTTCGTTCGCCATCAGGGCGTCGTGCGTGCCCTGTTCCACCACCTGCCCGCGGTCCAGCACCACCAGGCGGTCGGCCCGGTGCAGGGTCGACAGGCGGTGCGCGATCGCGATGGTGGTGCGGCCCTGCACCAGGTTGTCGAGCGCCTTCTGGATTTCCTTTTCGGTCTCGGAGTCGACTGAGGACGTGGCCTCGTCCAGGATCAGGATCGGCGGGTTGATGAGCAGCGCGCGCGCGATCGAAATGCGCTGGCGCTCGCCGCCGGACAGGCCCTGGCCGCGCTCGCCCACCATCGAGTCGTAACCGTGCGGCAGGCGCAGGATGAATTCGTGGGCATGGGCGGCGCGGGCGGCGGCGATGATCTCTTCGCGCGTCGCATCCGGCTTGCCGTAGGCGATGTTCTCGGCGATGGTGCCGAAGAACAGGAAAGGCTCCTGCAGCACCAGGCCGATGTGGCGGCGGTAGTCCGACACGGCGAACGCGCGGATGTCGGTGCCATCGAGCAGGATGGCGCCTTCGGCCACGTCGTAGAAGCGGCAGATCAGGTTCACCAGGGTCGATTTGCCCGAGCCGCTGTGGCCCACCAGGCCGACCATTTCGCCGGCCTTGATATTGAGCGAGATGCCGCGGTTGACGGCGCGCGTGCCGTAGCGGAAGCCGACTTCGCGCAGCTCGATATGGCCTTCGACCTTGGCCAGCCTGACCGGGTTGGCCGGGTCCGGCACGCTCGAGACGTGGTCGAGGATGTCGAAGACGCGCTTGGCCGCGGACGCCGATTTCTGCGTCACCGACACGATGCGGCTCATCGAATCCAGGCGGGTGTAGAAACGCCCGCTGTAGGCGATGAACTGGGTCAGCGTGCCGACCGTGATGTCGCCACGCGAGACCTGCCAGATGCCGAAGATCCAGATCACCAGCAGGCCCAGTTCGGTCAGCAGCGATACGGTCGGCGAAAACAGCGACCATACTTTATTGAGCCTGTCGTTGACGGCCAGGTTATGGCGGTTGGCCTCCTTGAAGCGCTGCGCTTCGCGCTTCTCCTGCGCGAAGGCCTTGACCACGCGGATCCCGGGAATGGTATCGGCCAGCACATTGGTCACTTCGCTCCACACGCGGTCGATCTTCTCGAAGCCCGTGCGCAGCTTGTCGCGCACGATGTGGATCATCCACGCGATGAACGGCAGCGGCAGCAGCGTGACCAGGGCCAGCTTGGCATTCAGGCCGAACAGGATCACGCCGGTCATGACGATCATCAGGACGTCCGACAAGAAGTCCAGCAGGTGCAGCGACAGGAACACGCAGATGCGGTCGGTGCCGCTGCCGATGCGGCTCATCAGGTCGCCGGTGCGCTTGCCGCCGAAAAATTCCAGCGACAGGCGCAGCAGGTGCTCGTAGGTGGCGGTACGCATGTCGGCGCCCATGCGCTCGGAGATCAAGGCAAGGATCCAGGTCTTGCCCCAGCCCAGCAGCCAGGCCAGCATGGCCGAACCGAACAGGCCGCCCATGTACAGGTAGACCAGGTGCGTATCGATGTGTTGGCCGTTCTGGTACGGGATCAGCACATTGTCCATCAGCGGGCCGGTCAGGTAGGGCGGGATCATGTGCGCGGCGGTGGAAGCCAGCATCAGCAGGAAGCCGGCCAGCAGCGCTCCCTGGTACGGCCGGGCGAAACGCCACAGGCGGAACAGGGTCCAGGTCGACGGCGGGGTGTGCAGCACCTTGGTGCAGATCGGGCACTCTTCCTCGTCCGGCGCCAGCGGGGCCTTGCAACTGGGGCAAATGTGCTGCTCGGGCGGCAGCACCGGGATCCCGCTGGCGGCGCTTTCGACGCGGTCGCTGAACTGGTCGAGCACGCGGATCGCCTGCAGGTTCTGGCCCAGCGTGAAGCGCCAGGCGGCCAGCAGGCCGCTGGCATCGACCAGTTCGAGGTGGCCGACGCCGGCGTGGTCGTAGTGGCGCATTTCCAAACCTTGGCGGAACGACCAGTCGCGCCATTCCGTGTCGCCCGGCGAACGGGCCATCAGGCGGCGCTCGGTGACTGCCAGCAGCCCTTTTGTGAAGTGAAGGCGCGCATCGAGGTCAACCTCAACGCTGTTTAAAACGTTTTCCCCCGGAGAAAGTCTCTTCGCGACTTCCGCCTGCCAGTGATCGGGCAGTGCGCTGGCGGCAAGCGAGGTGGAAACGAGTTGTTGAGTTGTCATTGTGGTGCTGCCCGCTTTTCAGGCAAAGTGTTCTGGTAATTCGGCGCGCAAAAACGCGACTCGGCAGGGCCCCACGTCGGACGCCGCTACGGTATTCTATCGGAGGGAACGAGACTGGCAGAAATTGGTGCGGCACGGTAAGCTTCCGTGCCGGCGAGTATATACAACAAACCACGCGACGGAAAGCGGCGTCCCCGGGGGCGTCCACGGGGCAGGAAAACATAGGCAAGCCGGACGGTGCGACAGCGCGCAGGCCCGCAAAGACATTTTTGATGACAAAGAAGAAAGATATCAAGTTTCTCCGTGTATCCCACCTGCGCGGCCCGAACATCTGGACCTATCGCCCCGTGATCGAAACCTGGCTCGACATCGGCGAGCTGGAAGACCACCCCTCCAACACCCTCCCCGGCTTGTACGAACGCCTGAGCGCCTGGCTGCCCGGCCTGGTCGAGCACCGCTGCGGCGTCGGCACGCGCGGCGGCTTCCTCGAGCGCCTGCAGGAGGGCACCTGGGCCGGCCACATCCTCGAACACGTGGCGCTGGAACTGCAAAACCTGGCGGGCATGAAGACCGGCTTCGGCAAGACGCGCGGCGTGGGCCAGCCCGGCATTTATAAAATGGCTTTCCGTACGCGCGAAGAGATGGTGGGACGCGCCGCGCTGGAAGCGGGCCGCGAACTGCTGCTGGCCGCGATCAACGACGAGCCCTTCGACCTCAAGGCCGCCGTCGCCGCGCTGACCGACCTGGTCGACCGCCGCTGCCTTGGCCCGTCCACCGCCCATATCGTCGACGCCGCGATCGAGCGCCGCATTCCGCAGATCCGCCTCACCGAAGGCAACCTGGTGCAGCTCGGCTACGGCGCCGCCCAGCGCCGCATCTGGACCGCCGAGACCGACCGCACCGGCGCCATCGCCGAAGGCATCGCCAGCGACAAGGACCTGGCCAAGGGCCTGCTGGCCTCGTGCGGCGTGCCGGTGCCGGAAGGCGAAGTGGTGCGCAGCCCGGCCGAAGCCTGGGACGAAGCGCAGGGCATCGGCCTGCCGGTGGTGATCAAGCCGATCGACGGCAACCACGGGCGCGGCGTCTCGCTCAACCTGAGCACCGAGGCCGACATCCACGCCGCCTACGAGATCGCCTCGAAGGAAGGCGACAGCCGCGCGGTGCTGGTCGAGCGCTACATCGCCGGCAACGAGCACCGCCTGCTGGTGGTCGGCACCAGAGTGGTGGCGGCCGCGCGCGGCGAATCGCTGTTCGTCACGGGCGACGGCAAGTCCACCATCATCGAACTGTGCGACAGCCAGATCAACACCGATCCGCGCCGCGGTCCGACCGAGGACTTCCCGCTCAACCCGGTGACCCCGACCGACCGCGAGATCATGCTCGACCTGAACCGCCAGGGCGGCCTGACCCCGCAATCGGTGCCGGCGGCCGGCCAGAAAGTGCTGATCCAGTTGAACGGCAACGTGGCCGACGACGTCACCGACATCGTGCACCCGGAAGTGGCGCACGCCGCCGCGCTGGCCGCGCGCATCGTCGGCCTCGACATCGCCGGCATCGACCTCGTGTGCGAGGACATCAGCCGCCCGCTGGAGGAACAGCGCGGCGCGATCATCGAAGTCAATTCCAGCCCGGGCCTGCTGGCCCACATCAAGCCGGCCAGCGGCACGCCGCGCAATGTCGGCAAGGCCATCGTCGAGCACCTGTTCGCGGAAGGCGAAACCGGCCGCATCCCGGTGGTGGGCGTGACCGGCATGCTGGGGGCGAGCCTGGTGTCGCGCCTGGTCGGCTGCCTGCTCTACCTGACGGGCAAGCACGTCGGCGTGGCCAACGGCGAAGGATTGTACCTGGACGCGCGCCAGGTGACGGCGGGCGACTGCATGAAGTTCGACGCCGGCCAGCGCGTGCTCATCAACCGCTGGGTGCAGGCCGCCGTGTTCGAATCGAACGCGCAGTCGATCCTGGCCGAGGGCCTGGCCTACGACCGCTGCGCGGTGGGCGTGGTGACCGACATGTGCGCCGGCGCCGACCTGTCGGCCTACTACATCGGCGACGCGGACGCGCGCTACAACGTGGTGCGCAGCCAGGTCGACGTGATCCTGCCGGAAGGGACCGCGGTGCTGAATGCGGCCGATGCGCAGGTGGTGGAACTGGCCGAACTGTGCGACGGCGGCGTGATCTTCTACGCGCTGGACGAGCACAATGGCGTGCTGGCGGCGCACCGCGCGCGCGGCGAACGCGTGGCCTTCGTCCGCGCGGGCATGATCACGCTGGCCGAGGGCGCCGGCGAGACCGCGCTGCTGGAAGTGTCCAAGCTGAAGCCGGCCACCGCCAGGCATCCGGACAGCCTGCTGGCGGCCGTGAGCGCGGCCTGGGCGCTGGACGTGCCGGCGGACCTGATCCGCGCCGGCCTGCGCAGCTTCGACGCGACGCCGCCCAACAAGCAGCAGTAAATATTAGAATTGACGTGGCCCGCCGACGCAGCGGGCCGCCCATGCGCCGCAGCGGCGGCGCCGCCCACTCAAAGGATTGAAGGTTTATGGAAGTATCACGCGTACGCGCCCTGCGGGGCCCCAACCTGTGGAGCCACCACACGTCGGTGGAAGCCATCGTCAAGATCGCGCCCGACGAGGAATCCATCGCCACCCTGCCCGGCTTCGAGACGCGGCTGCGCACGCGCTTCCCCCAGATCAGCCAGCTGGCCCCGATGGGCCATGACGAGACCGTACCGATGTCGCAGGTGCTGGAGATCGTCGCGCTCGACCTGCAGGCGCAGGCCGGCTGCCCGGTCACCTTTTCCCGCACCACTGCCACCATCGAGCCGGGCGTGTACCAGGTGGTGGTCGAATACACCGAGGAAGACGTCGGCCGCCTGGCGCTGGACCTGGCCGCGCAGTTGATCGCTTCCGCGCTGGACGACACCCCGTTCGACCTGGCCGAGGCCCTGGCCAAGCTGCGTGAACTGGACGAGGATGTGCGCCTGGGCCCGTCGACCGGCTCGATCGTGCAGGCCGCCGCCGCGCGCGGCATTCCGTTCCGCCGCCTGACCGAGGGCAGCCTGGTGATGTTCGGCTGGGGCAGCCGCCAGCGCCGCATCCAGGCCGCCGAAATGGACCGCACCGGCGCCATCGCCGAATCGATCGCGCAGGACAAGGAACTGAGCAAGAAACTGCTGGACGCCGCCGGCGTGCCGGTGCCGCTGGGCCGCACCGTGAACGATCCGGACGACGCCTGGGCCGCCGCGCAGGAGATCGGCCTGCCGGTCGTGATCAAGCCGAAGGACGGCAACCAGGGCAAGGGCGTGACCGTCAACGTCACCACCCGCGAGCAGCTGACCGCGGGCTTCCACACCGCCGCCGAATTCCGCGACGACGTGATGGTCGAGCGCTACCTGCCCGGCCACGACTTCCGCCTGCTGGTGGTGGGCGACAAGCTGGTCGCCGCCGCGCGCCGCGATCCGCCGTCCGTGGTGGGCGACGGCGAGCACACCGTGCGCGAGCTGGTCGACATCGTCAACCGCGACCCGCGCCGCGGCGACGGCCACGCGACCTCGCTGACCAAGATCCGCTTCGACGACATCGCGCTGGCCAGCCTGGCCAAGCAGGGCTATGGCGCCGATTCGGTGCCGCCGAAAGGCCAGCGCGTCCGCCTGCGCAACAACGCCAACCTGTCGACCGGCGGCGCCGCCACCGACGTCACCGACGACGTGCACCCGGAAGTGGCGGCGCGCGCGATCGCTGCGGCCACCATGGTCGGGCTGGACATCTGCGGCGTCGACCTGGTGTGCGACAGCGTGCTCAAACCCATCGAGGAACAGGGCGGCGGCATCGTCGAAGTGAACGCCGCGCCGGGCCTGCGCATGCACATCTCGCCTTCGTTCGGCAAGGGCCGCGCGGTGGGCGAAGCGATCGTCTCGGCCATGTTCAAGGACGGCGACGACGGCCGCATCCCGGTGATCGCGGTCACCGGCACCAACGGCAAGACCACCAC
>JAEWEK010000253.1 GCA_023389425.1 Pseudomonadota bacterium
GCGCGCAGCCGCAGCCGTCCGTGTGCGACGCCGAGGAAGCGCTGGAGGACGCCCGCGCCTGCGTGCTGCGCCAGAGCGAACAGGCGCGCGCGCTGGCGCCGGGCTGAGACCCCGGATGGAACCCAAGCGAATCCGCTTGCTGAGCACATAGTTTAGGTCTAAAGTAAGCGCCGGTTCCGGTCCATCACTCACTCTTCCACGGGGCGTCCATGACACGCTTTACCGCTGCAGACCTGAGTCCTTCCGCCTACGTGGACGGCTTCGCGCGCGCCAGCCTGCCGCCGTTCGACGAGTGGCCCGATTTCCTGTTCGAGCTGCCCGAGCTGCGCTATCCCGCGCGCCTGAACTGCGTGGCCGAGCTGGTCGACCGCGCGGTGGCACGCGGCTGGGGCCAGCGCGTCGCGCTGCACGGCGCCGGCGTGCGCTGGACCTACCGCGAGCTGCAGGAGCGCATCGACCGCATCGCCCACGTGCTGCGGCGCGAGCTCGAGCTCGTGACCGGCAACCGCGTGCTGCTGCGCGGCGCCAACAGCCCGATGATGGCGGCGGCCATCCTGGCCGTGCAAAAGGCCGGGCTGATCGCGGTACCCACCATGCCGCTGCTGCGCGCGGCCGAACTGTCCAAGATCATCACCAAGGCGCGGGTCGACGCGGTGCTGTGCGCCGGCGCGCTGTGCGGCGAATTCAAGGAACTGTCGGTCCCGTGCCCGCCGCTGCTGCGCTTCGGCGACCCGCTCGACGGGAACGGGCTGGAGGCGCGCATGCAGGCGCACGCCGAACCGTTCGCCGCCGTCGACACCGCCGCCGACGACATCTGCCTCATCAGCTTCACCTCCGGCACCACCGGCGTGCCGAAAGGGACCATGCATTTTCACCGCGACGTGCTGGCGATCTGCGACTGCTTCCCGCCGCACGTGCTGCGCTCGCGGCTCGACGACGTCTTCATCGGAACGCCGCCGCTGGCCTTCACCTTCGGCCTCGGCGGCCTGCTGCTGTTTCCGCTGCGGGTGGGCGCGAGCGCGGTGCTGCTCGAAAAACTCACGCCCGAATCGCTGCTGGCCGCGATCGAACACTACCGCGCGACGGTGTGCTTCACCGCCCCGACTTTCTACCGCCAGATGGCGCCGCTGGCCGGGCGCTTCGACCTGTCCAGCCTGACGCGCACCGTGTCCGCCGGCGAGGCGCTGCCGCTGGCGACGCGCGACGCCTGGCGCCAGGCGACTTGCCTCGACATGATCGACGGGATCGGCGCCACCGAAATCCTGCACATCTTCATTTCCGCTTCCGGCGCGGACATCCGTCCCGGCGCCACCGGCAAACCGGTGCCGGGCTACCGCGCCTGCATCCTCGACGAGCACGGCAAGGAGCAGGTGCCGGGCGTCATCGGCCGCCTTGCGATCAAGGGGCCGACCGGGTGCCGCTACCTGTCCGACCCGCGCCAGCGCGACTACGTCAAGAACGGCTGGAACCTCACCGGCGACGCCTATGAGATGGACGCCGACGGTTACTTCCACTACCGCTCGCGTACGGACGACATGATCATCTCGGCCGGCTACAACATCGCCGGCGTCGAGGTCGAGGAGGCGCTGCTGCGCCATCCGGCGGTGGCCGAATGCGGCGTGATCGGCTTGCCGGACGAAGAACGCGGCCAGCTGGTCGAGGCCCACGTGGTGCTCAAGCCGGGCATCGAAGCAGGCGAGGCGACCGCGCACGAGCTGCAGGAATTCGTCAAGCGCCAGATCGCGCCGTACAAGTATCCGCGCTCAGTCAAGTTCCGCGACCGCCTGCCGCGCACCGAAACCGGCAAGCTGCAGCGGTTCAAACTCAGGGCCGAGACGGCCGGGCAGGAATGATGGCGGAACAGGACAAGCACGGCGAAGCGCTGGACCTGGCCAGCCGCCTCACCATCGAACACCACCAGTCGCTCAAGCTGTGGCTGCGCATGCTGTCGTGTACGGTGCGGATCGAGAACGAGATTCGCAGCCGCCTGCGCGAAAGCTTCGGCATCACGCTGCCGCGCTTCGACCTGATGGCGCAGCTCGAGCGCCATCCCGACGGATTGCGCATGGGCGAACTGTCGAGGCGCATGATGGTCACCGGCGGCAACGTCACCGGCATCACCGACTTGCTCGAACGCGAAAAGCTGGTGCGGCGCGTCCCCGATCCCAAGGACCGGCGCGCGTATTCGGTCACGCTGACGGACGCCGGCCGCGCCGCCTTCGCCGAGATGGCGGCAGTGCATGAGCGCTGGATCGAGGAGCTGCTGCGCGATATTCCCGCCGACCAGAAGACGGCGCTCATCGAGCTGCTGTCGCACATGAAACGCCATCTGGATACGGCTGGCTGACGCGCTCCGGCAAAGTTCAATTGCATGGCTTAGGGCTGCGCAAACGCGCGATGCCGGTGCAGGTGTAAACTTGGCTGAATCGTTGCGGAGCCAAATATGAACAGCGTGAGCCGGGAGGAAGTTGACGCAAAGATTGCCGTCGTCGATGCCAAGACCGAGGGACATGTCGCGGCAATCCGTGCGAGCATCGATGGTCTCGTGGCGCGGATGGATGAACGCGACAAGCGCTACGATGAACGCGACAAGAGATTAGATGAGCGGATGGGGCGGATCGAACGATTGTACGAGCAAACCCAGGCGGCCATCGGCGATCTCAAGAAGACAACGATCGTCACCGGCATTAGCGCGGTCATCGCCATTGTGCTCGGCGTCGGCGCCATCAACGCGGCCTTGCTCTCCAATATGATTGCCGCCTTTCAGGCGGGTAGCAGCATCGGGGCCACGCAGGCCGAGCTCAGGCGCCAGGTGGAGGAAACCGCTGTCCTGGTCAGGCAGCTGCAGTCGGCACAGAAGCAGCCAGCCCTGCCTGCGACACCTTCGCCGCAGCTGCCGCGCCGACCCTAAGCCGATTGCTGCGCGGCCAGCGCCAGAAGGCGCGTGAGCAAGGGTTCGGCGGCATCCGCAATGCGGTCGAGGCTGGCATTGCGCAGTGCCGCGCTGTCGATTTCTTGCGCGCCGTGCAGGCCGGCCCAGTCGAGCAGCGCTGTGCAGGCACGCGGATTGTCGAATAAGCCGTGCAAGTAGGTGCCCAGGACCTGTCCATCGCCGGAAATCGCGCCTTCGGTACGGCCATCGATGCGGAACGCCGGCCGCGCCATCGCCGCGCCTTCCGATTCGCCCATGTGAATTTCATAACCGTCGACCGGCGCCTCGGCGCGCCCGAAAGCGCAGGCGCCGCTGAGCTGTGCCAGCCGTTTGCTGCCTGCCAGCGTGGTCCGGATATCCACCAGGCCCAGCGCCGGTGACGCGCCGGCCGCACCTTCGACGCCGTGCGGATCGTCCACGCTGGTCCCGAGCATCTGGAAGCCACCGCAGATGCCGATGACCTTGCCTCCGTAGCGCAGGTGGCGGCGGATCGCGTGGTCCCATCCGTACTCGCGCAACCATGCCAGGTCGGCGCGCGTGTTCTTGCTGCCCGGCAGGACGATCAGGTCGGCGCCGGGGATGGCCTCGCCCTGGCGCACGAAGCGCAAGTCCACCTCGGGATGGACGCGCAGCGGATCGAAGTCGGTGTGGTTGCTCATGCGCGGATAGCTCGGCACCACCACCCTGAAAGCGCCTGCGCGTGGCGCCACCGCCTGCACGGCATCCTCTGCGTCCAGGTACAGGCCGTGCAGGTAGGGCAGCACCGCCAGCACCGGCTTGCCGGTCTCACGTTCCAGCCATTCCAGCCCGGGCTCCAGCAGCGCGATGTCGCCGCGGAAGCGGTTGATGACGAAGCCGACGATGCGGGCGCGCTCGCCCGGCGACAGGCAGGATAGGGTGCCGACGATGTGCGCGAACACGCCGCCGCGGTCGATATCGGCGATCAGCACCACCGGGCAGTCGACCGCCTCGGCGAATCCCATATTGGCGATGTCGCGGTCGCGCAGGTTGATTTCGGCCGGGCTACCCGCGCCCTCGACGATGACGGCCTCGTAGCGGCTGCGCAGGCGCGCGTGCGATTCGAGCACGGCCTGCATCGCCACGGTCTTGTACTGGTGATAGTCGCGCGCATGCATCTCGGCGCGCACGCGGCCATGGACGATGACCTGGGCGCCGGTGTCGCTGGACGGCTTGAGCAGCACCGGATTGAAGTCGGTATGCGCGGCGACGCCGGCGGCGATGGCCTGCAGCGCCTGGGCGCGGCCGATCTCGCCGCCGTCGCTGGTGACCGCGCTATTGAGTGCCATGTTCTGCGGCTTGAAAGGGGCGACCTTGACGCCGCGGCGATACAGCAGGCGGCACAGCGCGGCGACCAGCGTGCTCTTGCCGGCGTCGGAGGTGGTGCCTTGCACCATCAGGGTAGGGTAGGGGAAGCTGCTCATCAGGTGCGAACGATAGCATGCCCGCTTGTCGATCGCGCCCTGGATGCCGATCCTGGGAGAACTGGTCCCTCCGACTGGAATCGAACCAGTATCCCACGCTTAGGAGGCATGTGCACTATCCATTGTGCTACGGAGAGGACGCTGGCGCCGGAAGCGGCGCGCGATGGCAGGGCGGACCTGCGGTTCGGCGAGCGGACGCTGCTGGTGCAGCCCGGTATCGTGAACTGCCGCAATTATAGCCGAGGATGCGGGTGGTCATCGAGATTCGGCCGAAGCCCGGTACAATGCTCGTTTCTTTGCATTCCAGCCGCGCCTCCGCACACTTATGGCAGTCATTTCGCTCACCTCCGCCCAGCTCGCTTTCGGGCACGTCGCCTTGCTCGATCACGCTGATTTTTCGCTCGAAACAGGCGAGCGTGTCGGCCTCATCGGCCGCAACGGCACCGGCAAGTCCTCGCTGCTGAAAATCATTTCCGGCCAGTCGCGCCTGGACGATGGCCTGCTGGTCCAGCAACAGGGCCTGAAGATCGCCTACGTCGAGCAGGAGCCGGTGTTCAATCCGGACGACAGCGTGTTCGATGCCGTCGCGGCAGGCATGGGCGGCCAGCAGGCGATGCTGGCCGAGTACGAGTCGCTAACCGGCCAGTTCGGCCAGGGCAGGGACGAGGCGCTGATGGAACGCATGCACGAGTTGCAGGTGAAACTCGATGCCACCGACGCCTGGAACCTGAGCAACAAGGTCGATACCACGCTGGACCGGCTCGGCCTGAACCGCGATGCCAGGATGGGCACGCTGTCGGGCGGCATGCAGAAGCGCGTGGCGCTGGCGGTGGCGCTGGTCTCGGCGCCGGACGTGCTGCTGCTGGACGAACCCACCAACCACCTCGACTTCACCTCGATCAAATGGCTGGAAACCCTGTTGCGCGACTTCCGCGGCTCGGTGCTGTTCATCACCCACGACCGCAGTTTCCTCGACAACGTGGCCACCCGCATCATCGAGCTGGACCGCGGCAGGCTGCTTTCCTTCCCTGGCAATTTCTCCAAGTATCAGGAACGCAAGCAAGAACTGCTGGCGGTGGAGGAGGTGGAGAACGCCAAGTTCGACAAATTCCTGGCGCAGGAAGAGGTGTGGATCCGCAAGGGCGTGGAAGCGCGCCGCACCCGCAACGAGGGCCGCGTGCGCCGCCTGGAAGCACTGCGCGATCAGCGCGTGGCGCGGCGCGACCAGCAGGGCCAGGTGCGGCTGGACCTCGCCACCGGCGAGCGCTCGGGAAAGATCGTGGCCGAGCTGGAGAACGTGTCCAAGGCGTTCGGCGAGAAAGTCATCATCAAGGATTTCAGCACCATCATCATGCGTGGCGACAAGGTCGGCCTGATCGGGCCGAACGGCGCCGGCAAGACCACGCTGCTCAAGATTATCCTGGGAGAGGAAGCGGCCGACAGCGGCAAGGTCCGGCTCGGCACGCGCCTGAACGTGGCTTACTTCGACCAGATGCGCGCCCAACTGAACGAGGAAGCCTCGCTGGCGGACACCATTTCGCCGGGCAGCGACTGGGTCGACATCAATGGCCAGAAGAAGCATGTGATGAGCTATCTGGGCGACTTCCTGTTCGCGCCGGAGCGGGCGCGGTCGCCGGTCAAGTCCCTGTCCGGCGGCGAGCGCAACCGGCTGTTGCTGGCGCGCCTGTTCGCCAAGCCGGCCAACTGCCTGGTGCTGGACGAGCCCACCAACGACCTCGACATCGACACGCTGGAACTGCTGGAGGAGCTGCTCGAGGATTACACCGGTACCGTGTTCCTGGTCAGCCACGACCGCACCTTCCTCGACAATGTGGTCACCCAGGTGATCGTGTCCGAAGGGCAGGGCAAGTGGCGCGATTATGTGGGCGGCTACAGCGACTGGGAGCGGGTGCGCAGCGAGGCCCCCGCGGCCGCGCCCGCGCCCAAGGCAACGCCGAAGCCGAGCGAGGCGCCGGCGGCTGCCTCCGCCGCGGCCGGCAAGAAGGCCAAGCTCAGCTTCAAGGAGCAGCGCGAACTCGAGGAGTTGCCCAAGCGTATCGCGAGCCTGGAGGATGAGCAGTCGGCCATCACCGCCCGGCTGAACTCGGCCGATTTCTACAAGACCAATCCGGCCGATGCGCGCCGCATGACCGAGCGCTACGCCGTCATCGACGAAGAGCTGATGGAAGCATTGGAGCGCTGGGAGCAGATCGAGGCCCGCGCGCGCGGCGACGCCTGAGCTCCTTCCGCAACATTAAACGCCGGCTTGTCCGGCTTTTTTTTTGCGCTGTCTGCGTTAAGTGTTGAAAGTGATTCGTCGTTCCGGCGCAGGGGTTTCCATCGAGCCAGCCATTTCGCTCTCTCATGAATTCGGTCAACCAGACCAGTCCGCCATCGGCCTGGTTCTGTCATCTACCGCACAGAAGCTTGCAGGCATCCGCGTAAAGTTGAGTCGCAGTGCAGGCGGCTGCCGTGGATGGCGGTCGTCGCAACATTTAACTTTTTGATAACGGCAGCGCTTAACACGCGGCCAGCCACCGGAGCGACATGACCGAGCCTGACGAACCGCGGATCGCCACCACCGCCAGCCCGGCCCCGGCCGACGTGCCCATGCTGAACCGCGCTGCCTGGAGGCGGATCCTGCCCTTCCTGGCCTACGTGTTCTTCATTTTCGTCGGCGACATGCTGGAACGGATGGGCTTTCCGGCGTCCAGCCTGCTGTGGCTGTACCCGGTGAAGATCGCCGTCGTGATCGTCCTGCTGGCCGTCAACTGGCGGCAGTACGAGGAACTCAGGCAGGGCGCGCCGGGTCGGACGGTGGCGCTGGCGGCGGTGGCGGGCGCGGTGGTGCTGGTCTTGTGGATCAGCCTGGATGCGCCGTGGATGGTCGTCGGCTCCGCTCCCGGTTACGACCCGCAGGTCGGCAAGGGGATCGACTGGCCGCTGGTGCTGGTGCGGACCGCTGGCGCCGCGCTGGTGGTGCCCGTGATGGAGGAATTGTTCTGGCGCTCGTTCTTGATGCGCTGGATCGAGGCCGCCGAGTTCCAGTCGCTTGATCCGGCTCAACTCGGCATCAAGAGTTTCGTCATCACAATATTTTTGTTCGGCTTCGAACACAACTTGTGGCTGGCGGGGATGGTGGCGGGGGCGGTGTACGGGTGGCTGTACAAGCGCTACCGCACCTTGTGGGCGCCGATCGTGGCGCATGCGGTGACCAATGGCCTGCTCGGGGTCTGGGTCGTGGCGACCGGTAACTGGTCGTATTGGTGAACAAGACAATGATGCTCGAGAAAACAAAGAACATGCAAACCTCCCGTACCCTGGCGCTCCTGATCGGGGCATTGTTCGCGCTGCCGGCATTCGCCCAGCAGGACGAAGGCTTCCATCCCTATGCCGCGATCGGCTACGGCCACGACGACAACCTGTTGCGGGTGCCGGACAACTCGCCCGGCTTCGACAACACGCGCGCCGACAGCTGGAAGCAGGGCGTGGCCGGCTTCTTCTATGACCACACCTGGAGCCGCCAGCGCCTGACCCTGCGGACGCGGGTGGCGCGGGTCGACTACAGCCATTTCAAGCAGCTCAATTACACCGGCAAGGATGTCGAGGCGACCTGGTACTGGCAGCTGGGCAAGCACCTGTCGGGCAAGGCCGGCACCGTGTTCGACGAGGCGCTGGCGCCTTACACCGACTTCAGTTCCGACCAGCGCAACCTGCGCACCCACCGCCGCAATTTCTTCGACGGCGCCTGGCGCCTCCATCCGAGCTGGCAGGCCAAGACCGCCTTCTCCAAGGACACCTGGAACTACGAGCAGGGCGCGCAGCGCTTCAACGACCGCAGCGAATACGTGAGCGAGCTGGAAGGCGATTACCTGCCGGCCAGCGGCAGCACCATCGGCCTGGTCTACCGTCACATCAAGGGGCGCTACCCGAACGGCTATCCGATCGGCTTCTTTATCGTCAACAACGACTACAAGCAGGACGAGCTCAAGGCGCGCATCGACTGGATCATCACCGGCACCACCACGCTGCAAGGCCTGGTCGGCTATGCGCGGCGCGACCAGCCGTCCTTCGGCGGCACCACCAAGGGCGCCAACGGCCGCCTCTCGCTGCTGTACACGCCGCGCGGCAAGATGAGCTACACGGTGTCGGTGTGGCGCGATTTCGCTCCGCTCGAAAGCACCACCGTGTCCACCACGCTGAACAAGGGCGCCAGCCTGGGCGCGACCTGGAAGGCCACCGACAAGATCAAGGTCGACGCCCTCGCTTCCTACGAACGGCGCGCCTACGATCCGCGCGCCAGCGCCGGCCTGCAGGGCCAGGACCTGCGCGACGCGCTGCGCACCGCCAGCCTGAACGCCGTGTGGCAAGCCACGCGCAAGATCCAGGTCTCGACCGGCGTGGCGCACCAGGCGCGCAGCGGCTCGGCGGTGCTGGGCCTGGGCAGCTTCAAGTCGAACATGGTCACGCTGAACGCCAGCCTGACGTTTTAAGGATATGGAGACAGGACAACGAATATGACGGTCAACGATATCCCGATCATTTCGTTCTTCCAGCGCGTGCTCGATCCGCTGATTATCATGGGCACGCTGTACCTGTCGTCGCTGGCGTTCGGCGAACCCTTCACCGGCTACACGCTGGTGCTGATGATCCTGGCCTTCTTCATTTCCTCGGCCGTCTACGAGCACATCGATCCCTACCGCACCTGGCGCAGCGGGCGCATGCTGGCCTATGCCCGCGACACCATCTTCGGCTGGTGCCTGACCATCGCCGTGCTCTGGTTCCTCGGCAACTCCAGCGGCCTGCGCTACTACTACAGCGACAATGTGGTGATTGCCTGGTTCGTGGCGGTGCCAGTGATCCTGCTGACCAGCCACATCGCCGTGCGCAGCGCCGGCGCGCCCGACAAGCGCAAGGAAGTGCGCAGCGCGGTGGTGGTCGGCGCCAACGAGCTCGGCCTGCGTTTCGCCCGCATCTGCGACCGCCATCCCAACCTGTTCATGCAGGTGCACGGCTTCTTCGACGACCGCGCCGGCGAGCGCCAGCCGCCCGCCCTGACTCATCCGATGCTGGGCAAGATGGAGGCGATCGTGGCCTATGTGCGCCAGCACCACATCAAGATGATCTTCATCAGCCAGCCGATCTCGGCCCAGCCGCGCATCCGCAAGCTGATCGACGAATTGCAGGACACCACGGCTTCCGTCTACTTCTTGCCGGACGTCTACATCTTCGACCTGATGCAGGCGCGCTTCGACAATGTCGGCGGCATGCCCGTGATCGCCATCTGCGAGACGCCATTCATGGGCCTGAACAGCATGATCAAGCGCGCCAGCGACATCGTGCTGGCCAGCCTCATTCTGCTGCTGCTGGCGCCGGTGATGCTGGCCACGGCGCTGGCGGTGCGCCTGTCCTCGCCCGGGCCGGTGATTTTCCGCCAGCGCCGCTACGGCCTGTATGGCGAGGAAATCATCGTCTACAAATTCCGCTCGATGACGGTGGCCGAGGATGGCGACAAGGTGGTGCAGGCCAGGCGCGGCGACCAGCGCCTGACCCCGATCGGCGGCTTCCTGCGCCGTACCTCGCTCGACGAATTGCCGCAGTTCATCAACGTGCTGCAGGGCCGGATGAGCATCGTCGGCCCGCGCCCGCACGCGGTCGCGCACAACGAGCAATACCGCAAGCTGATCAAGGGTTACATGCTGCGCCACAAGGTCAAGCCCGGCATCACCGGCTGGGCCCAGGTCAACGGCCTGCGCGGCGAAACCGCAACGCTCGACCGGATGGAGGCGCGCATCCAGTACGACCTCGACTATTTGCGCAATTGGTCGGTGTGGCTGGACCTGTGGATCATTCTGAAGACCGTGAAAGTGGTGTTGGCGCGCGAAAACGCTTTCTGAGTCGTTATGGCCGGGCAGGCGGCTTAAGTCCGGCTTAAACGGGCCGCGCACGATTGGATTTGCCTTGCCGAGCTACGCGCGATGCGTAAAAATTTTGTTGAGTTTGCAACATTGTTAAGCGAGCTGGTGAATTGTTTCCTCGGCTAAACAAGGACAAGAATATGAAGAAAGCGTTGATTACCGGTGTCACCGGGCAGGACGGTTCCTACCTTGCCGAGCTGCTGCTGGACAAGGGCTACGAAGTCCACGGCATCAAGCGCCGCGCCTCGCTCTTCAACACCGAGCGCATCGATCACATCTACCAGTCGCCCCAGGCGGACGACAAGAATTTCTTCCTCCACTACGGCGACCTCACCGATACCTCCAACCTGACCCGCATCCTGCAGCAGGTGCAGCCGGACGAGGTGTACAACCTGGGCGCGATGAGCCATGTGGCGGTGTCCTTCGAATCGCCCGAATACACGGCCGACGTCGACGGCGTCGGCACCCTGCGCCTGCTGGAAGCGATCCGCTTCCTCGGCCTGGAGAAAAAGACCCGTTTCTACCAGGCCTCCACCTCGGAGCTCTACGGCCTGGTGCAGGAGACCCCGCAGCGCGAGAGCACCCCGTTCTACCCGCGCAGCCCGTATGCGGTGGCCAAGCTGTACGCCTACTGGATCACGGTCAATTACCGCGAGGCGTATGGCATGTATGCCTGCAACGGCATCCTGTTCAACCACGAATCCCCGCGCCGCGGCGAAACCTTCGTCACCCGCAAGATCACGCGGGCGCTGGCGAATATCGCGCAGGGCCTGGAGCAGCAACTCTTCCTCGGCAACCTGGATGCGCTGCGCGACTGGGGCCATGCCAAGGACTACGTGCACATGCAGTGGCTGATGCTGCAGCAGGACGCGCCCGAGGACTTCGTCATCGCCACCGGCCGCCAATACTCGGTGCGCCACTTCGTCGAGGTGGCCGCGCGCGAGCTGGGCATCGAGATCGGCTGGCAGGGCAGCGGCGTCGACGCGCGCGGCGTGGTGGCCGCGGTGCACGGCGATAAAGCGCCGGGGGTTGCGGTAGGGCAAGCGATCGTCGCCGTCGATCCCCAATACTTCCGCCCAACGGAGGTCGAGACCCTGCTGGGCGATCCCGGCAAGGCCCGGCGCCGCCTCGGCTGGGAGCCCCGCATTTCATTCGAGGCGATGGTGCAGGAAATGGTGTTGTGCGACCTGGACACGGCGCGCCGCCACAAGCTGCTCAAGTCGCATGGTTATGACGTAGCAATCTCTCTGGAGTAAGGCTTTGAACACGCAACCCCGCATCTACGTCGCCGGCCACAAGGGCCTGGTCGGCTCCGCCATCATCCGGGCGCTGGCCGCGCGCGGCCACACCAACATCGTCACCCGCGGCCATGCCGAGCTGGAGCTGACCAACCAGGGCCAGGTCCACGATTTCTTCCGCACCGAAAAAATCGACCAGGTCTACCTGGCCGCCGCCCGCGTCGGCGGCATCCACGCCAACAATACCTATCCTGCCGAGTTCATCTACGACAACATGATGGTGCAGGCCAATGTGGTGCAGGAAGCCTGGCGCGCCGGCGTGCAGAAGCTGCTGTTCCTCGGCTCGTCCTGCATCTATCCGCGCCTGGCGCCGCAGCCGATCCGCGAGGAATACCTGATGAGCGGGATGCTGGAACCGACCAACGAACCCTACGCGATGGCCAAGATCGCCGGCATCAAGCTGTGCGAGAGCTACAACCGCCAATACGGCACGGATTACCGCAGCGTGATGCCGACCAATCTGTACGGCCCGGGCGACAACTACCACCCGGAAAACAGCCACGTGATCCCGGCCCTGATGCGGCGTTTCCACGAAGCCATGGAGCACGATGCGCCGGAAGTGGTGATCTGGGGCAGCGGCAAGCCGATGCGCGAATTCCTCTACGTCGACGACATGGCCGCCGCCTGCGTCCACGTGATGAACCTGGACCGGGGCACCTACGCCGCCCACACCGACCCCATGCATTCGCACATCAATGTCGGCACCGGCGAGGACGTCACCATCGCCGAGCTGGCGCGGCTGGTGGGCGCGACCGTCGGCTACCGCGGCCGCATCGTATTCGACACCAGCAAGCCGGACGGCACGCCGCGCAAATTGCTCGACGTGTCCAAGCTGAAGGCGCTGGGCTGGCAGGCCAGCACCCCCTTGCCGGAAGGCTTGCGGCGCGCCTATGCGGCCTACCGCGCATTGCAGCAGGCGCCGGAGCTGGCGAGCTCGTCAGCGTGAAGTGACGTACAGAGCCGCGGCGCCGCGGCTCCCAGAATGGATGTGCCGACCGATTAACAACAAGGGCCGCGCCGGCCGGTGAAGGCGCCGCCACCCAGTCCGAGGAAACGATCTTGAAAACTACCCTGTCCACCCTGCACACCATGAGCCCTTCCCGCCCCCAGCGCGCCCTGTGTGCGGGCCTGCTGCTGGCGGCCTTGCTGGCCGGCTGTTCCGAGAAGGCCAAGGAGGCGCGTCCGGGGCAGGCGCTTGCGCGGGTGGACGGCAGCGAGATCACGGTGCTGCAGCTGAACGAGGAGCTGCAGCGCTCCGGCATTCCGGCCGCCCAGCAGCAGGCCGCCAGCAAGCAGCTGCTGCAAGCCCTGATCGACCGCCAGCTGCTCGACAACGCGGCCGAAAAGGACAAGCTCGACCGCGACCCGCGGGTGATGCAGGCGATCGACCGCGCCCGCTCGCTGATCCTGGCCCAGGCCTATATCCAGAAGCGCCTCGGCACGCCGGCCGGCCCGACGCCGGCCGAGGTCGAGGACTATTTCAACAAGCACCCCGAATTCTTCAGCAAGCGCAAGTCGCTCTCGATGAACGAGCTGGTGGTGCCGTCGACCGCCCTGACGCCCGAGCTGCGCGCCGCCGCCAACAGCGCCAGGTCGCTGGAGGAGGTGGCGGTGTGGCTGGACGCGCACAAGGTCAAGTACCAGCGCGGCCAGGTCACGCGCTCGACTTCCGACATGCCGCCGGAAATCTCGCAGCGCCTGCTGGCCATGCCGAAGGGCCAGATTTTCATCATCAACGAAGGCGGGCGCGCGCTGATGATGGCGGTCGCCGAGGTCAGGGACGCGCCGGTGACGCTGGAGGTGGCCGGGCCGCAGATCGGCCAGGTGCTCGCCGGCGAGCGCAACAAGGATGCGGCGGCGGCCGAGATCAAGCGCCTGCGTAGCGGCGCCAAGATCGAGTACTTGAACAAGGAGCTGGCGATGGACAACACGGCGCCCCCGGCC
>JAEWEK010000281.1 GCA_023389425.1 Pseudomonadota bacterium
CATCAACCGCGGCCTGCAGTTCCTCGACCTGATCCAGGAAGGCAATATCGGCCTGCTGAAGGCGGTGGACAAGTTCGAATACCGCCGCGGCTACAAGTTCTCGACCTACGCGACCTGGTGGATCCGCCAGGCCATCACGCGTTCGATCGCGGACATGGCGCGCACCATCCGCGTGCCGGTGCACATGATCGAGACCATCAACAAGATGAACCGCATCTCGCGCCAGATCATGCAGGAAACCGGCACCGAGCCGGACATGGCGACGCTGGCGCAAAAGATGGAGATGCCGGAATCGAAGGTGCGCGAGATCATGAAGATCGCCAAAGAGCCGATTTCGATGGAAACGCCGATGGGCGAGGACGGCGATTCGCAGCTGGGCGACTTCATCGAGGACACCGCGACCCTGGCGCCGCTGGAAGCGGCGATGCACGCCTCGATGCGCAACGTGATCGCCGAGGTGCTCGATTCGCTGACCCCGCGCGAAGCGAAAGTGCTGCGCATGCGCTACGGCGTCGAAATGTCGAACGACCACACGCTGGAAGAAGTGGGCAAGCAGTTCGACGTGACGCGCGAGCGCATCCGCCAGATCGAAGCCAAGGCCATGAGCAAGCTGCGCCAGCCTTCGCGTTCGGACAAGCTGAAGACCTTCCTGCAGCACCAGTAAGCATCTGCCGGACTGGCATGCAAAAAACGCGCCGCCCGCAAGGGTTGGCGCGATTTTTTTGCGCCGCCGCGCAGCAATAGTTGTGTCATCGGTGTGACGGCCGGGTGCGCGAGTTGTGGCGGAATGACGCCGAAACGACACCCAAATATTTTCCCTTGACCAACTCTTCTTGAACGGAGAATATGCAGAGTTCCGTACTACGCCGGTAAATACCAAATGCTCTCAAGCTACCTTCGCTCCGCGTCCATCAAGACCAAGCTAATGCTCAGCATGGCGGCCTGCCTGCTGGTCTTCCTCGTCATCTCGGTGACGCTCAGCGTGACCCTGAACAGCCGCGCACTGCGCGAGCGCGTGGTGGGCCAGGAGCTGCCGGCCGTGGTCGGCGAGATCCGCAACGAGATCCTGCACCAGATCGCCGTGCCGCTGACGGTGTCGCAGGACATCGCCGGCAACACCTTCCTGCAGGGCTGGGAAAAGGACGGCCTGCCCGACAGCGGCATGGACGCCTGGACCGCCTACGCAAACGCGATCAAGGCCAAGTACAAGGCGGCGGGCGTGTACTGGGTGTCCGGCGCGACCGGCAAATACCTGACCGAAGCCGGGATGGGCCTGACCCTGAGCAAGGACAATCCCCGCGACGGCTGGTTCTACGCCTTCCTGTCCAGCGGCGTTCCTTACAATATGCGGGTCGACAAAACGACGCTGGGCGCCAAGGAGACCATGGTCTTCATCAATGCGCGCTTCGATGCGGGGCCGGGCAAGGCCGGCGTGGCCGGCATCGGCCTGTCGGTCGAATCGATGGCCGAGTCCGTGCGCGCCTACCACGTGGGCCAATCGGGATATGTTTATCTGGCGCGTCCGGACGGCGGCATCGTCGTGCACCGCGACGCCGCGCTGGGCGACGGCAAGCACCTGATGAAGGACCTGCCGGGCTTCACCGACGAGCTGCGCGCGCAGCTGATGACCGGCGCCAAGTTCGCGCACGCCAGCTATGTGGCGCCGCAGGGCCGCATGCTGGTCGCGACTTCCTTCCTGCCGGAGCTGAACCTGTACGTGGTGGCCGAAGTGCCGGAAGACGAAGTGCTGGGCCAGATCGCACGCACCGCGACCGTGGTCGCGCTGATCGCCGGCGTGCTGGGTGGCGTGATCGGCCTGTGCGTGGTGTTCTTCGTCAGCCGCGCGATCGCGGCGCCGGTCGCGCGTGCGGCCGGGATGCTGAGCGAAATCGCGGACGGCAAGGGCGACCTGACGCGCCGCATGCCGGTCGAAAGCGGCGACGAAGTGGGCGCGCTGGCCGAGGCCTTCAACCGTTTCGTGTCGTCCCTGAACCGGACCATGAGCGAAGTGCGCGGCAGTACGCTGGCGATTTCCGGCGCATCGAGCGAGATCGCGGCCGGCAACCAGGACCTGTCGGGCCGCACCGAGGCGCAAGCGGCCAACCTGGAGCAGACCGCATCGACCATGCAGCAGATCACCGCCACCGTGAAGCAGAACGCGGACAACGCGCGGGCCGCCAACCAGCTGGTGCTGGCGGCGCGCGAGCAGGCGGAGAAGGGCGGCGACGTGGTAGGCGAAGTGGTGGCGACGATGGGCGCGATCAGCGCCAGCTCGCGCAAGATCGCCGACATCATCAGCGTCATCGACGGCATCGCCTTCCAGACCAATATCCTGGCGCTGAACGCGGCGGTGGAAGCGGCGCGCGCCGGCGAGCAGGGGCGCGGCTTCGCGGTCGTGGCCAGCGAGGTGCGCAACCTGGCGCAGCGCTCGGCTGCGGCGGCGCGCGAGATCCGCACGCTGATCGCGGAATCGGTGGGCAAGGTGGAAGCCGGCGGCGCGCTGGTCGACCAGGCCGGCAGCACCATGACCGACATCGTCGGCGCGGTGCGGCGCGTGGCGGACCTGATGAGCGAGATCGCGGCGGCCAGCGCGGAGCAGAGCGAGAACATCGGCCGCGTGGGCCAGTCGATCGGCGCGATGGACGATGCGACGCAGCAGAATGCCGCGCTGGTGGAAGAGGCCGCGGCCGCTGCGGCGGCGCTGCAGCAGCAGTCGGCGCGGCTGGAGCAGGTGGTGTCGGTGTTCCGGCTGGAAGAGGAAGTGGGCGAGGGCGCGCCGTCGCAGCGAGCCCTGGTACGCGCACCGATCAAACGCAGTCTGCGTTAAACCGACACCGCCGCACGTCGTCCCCGCGCAGGCGGGGACGACGTGCCAAGGCAGCGGGTCAACCAGTGTTGCGCAAGCCCGCCGCCACTCCATTGATACTCAGCTGGATCCCCCGATGCACGCGCGGATCCACCTTGTCCGGCTCCTTGGACAGTGCCCGGTGCCGATGGATCAGCTCCACCTGAAGGTGATTGAGCGGATCGAGGTAGGCAAACCGGTTCTGGATCGAGCGCGCCAGCAGCGGGTTCGACGCCAGCCGCTCCGCGCTCCCGGTCACGGCCGCCAGGCAGCGCAGCGTCTCCGCATACTCATCCGAGATCCGCTTGAAGATCCGTTCGCGCAGCGCCACGTCCGGCACCAGCCCCGCGTAGCGCGACGCGATCGCCAGATCGGTCTTGGCCAGCACCATGTCCATGTTCGACAGCAGGGTCGCGAAGAACGGCCACTCGCGGTGCATCGCGCGCAGCGTTTCCAGCTTCGCGTCGCCGTCGCCCTCATCGAGCCAGCCGCCGATGGCCGATCCGAAGCCGTACCAGCCCGGCAGCAGCAAGCGGCATTGGCCCCACGAGAAGCCCCAGGGAATCGCGCGCAGGTCCTCGATGCGGTTGGTGGCCTTGCGCGAAGCCGGGCGCGAGCCGAGGTTCAGTTCCGCGATTTCCCGGATCGGCGTGGCCGCGAAGAAGTAGTCGGCGAAGCCCGGGGTGTCGTAGACCAGCTTGCGGTAGGCCTTGTACGCGCGTTCGGACAGCTCGGCCATCACCGACTCGAACTGGCGGATGCGCTCGGCCTTCTCGCCTTCGATCGGATGCGGCATCAGGCCCGCTTCCAGCGTCGCCGCCACCAGCAGCTCGAGGTTGCGGCGGCCGATTTCGGCGTTGGAGAATTTGGAGGCGATGATCTCGCCCTGTTCGGTCAGGCGGATCTGCCCGTTGACGGTGCCCGGCGGCTGCGCCAGGATCGCCTGGTAGCTCGGGCCGCCGCCGCGGCCGACCGTGCCGCCGCGGCCGTGGAACAGGCGGATCTTCACGCCTGCCTGCTCGAACACCTTCACCAGCGCGATCTCGGCCTGGTACAGCTCCCAGTTCGAGGTGAGGAAGCCGCCGTCCTTGTTCGAGTCCGAATAGCCCAGCATGACTTCCTGGATCCGGCCGCGCTGCTCGATGACCTTCGCCACCACCGGCAGCGCCATCCACTCGCCCATGATCTCGGAGGCGCGCTGCAGGTCGGGGATGGTCTCGAACAGCGGGATCACCATCACGTCCGATTCGCCGTGGCCGGCGCGGAACAGGCCGGTCTCCTTCTGCAGCAGCATCACTTCCAGCAGGTCGGACACGGTCTCGGTGTGCGAGATGATGTAGTTGCGGATGGCGCGCTTGCCGTAGCGGGCGCGGATCTCGCGCGCGGCGCGGAACACGTCCAGCTCCTTGTTCGCTTCCTCGGAATAGGTCTCGTACGGCGACAGCAGCAGGCGCGGTTGCGCCAGTTCGGCCAGCAGCAGCCTGACCTTGGCCGCTTCATCCAGGCTCGCGTAGTCGGCTTCGACGCCGGCGCGTTCGAACAGCTCGGCCAGCACGCGCTCGTGCACGTCCGAGCTTTGCCGCATGTCGAGCGAGGCGAGGTGGAAGCCGAAGATGCGCGCGGCGCGAATCAGGCCGGCCAGGCGCGGCGCGACCAGCATGGCGCCGTGGTTGGCGGCCAGCGAGTCGGCCACCGTCTTGAGGTCGGCGCGGAATTCGCGCGCATCCTTGTAGCGCTCGGCGTGGCCGACTTCCTTGCGCAGGATGTCGGCCGTGCCCAGCTCGCGCGCGGTGCTGGCCAGGCGCGCGTAGATGCCGATCAGGGCGCGGCGATAGGGCTCGTCGCTGCGGTGCGGCGACTGGTCGGGCGAGGCGTCGGCCAGGGCCTGCAGTTCCGGGCTGGCCTCCACCATCAGCGTGGAGGTGGACAGCTCGGCGCCCAGCTGGTGCACCTGTTCCAGGTAGTAGCCGAGGATGGTGGTCGACTGGCGCTCCAGCGCGCGGCGCATGGTGTCGGCGTTGACGTTGGGGTTGCCGTCGCGGTCGCCGCCGATCCAGCTGCCCATCTGCATGAAGGCGGAATCGTCGAGGTCCGCCGGACGACCGCGGTACTGGGCGCCGATCTCGACTTCGACGTCGTCGTACAGCGCCGGCAGCTCCGTCATGAAGGTGGTCTGGTAGTAGGACAGCGCGTTCTCGATCTCGTCGGCGACCGTCAGCTTGGTGTAGCGCAGCATGCGGGTCTGCCACAGCGTGGCGATGCGCGCGTTCAGCAGCTGCAGGTTGCGCACCTTTTCCTTGGGCGTGAGCGGCAGGTCGCGCTCGGCCATCAGGCGCGCGATCTCGTGCTCGGCGTCGAGGATGCTCTTGCGCTGCACCTCGGTCGGGTGCGCCGTCAATACCGGCGAGATCAGCGCGTCGCGCAGGAAGGTTTCGACCGTGCCCTGGCCGATGCCGGCCTGGTGCAAACGTGCCAGCGCGAAGCCGACGCTGCCTTCCTGCGGCGCCGAGCCGGCGATCAGGTGGGCGCGGCGGCGGCGGATGTGGTGCTGGTCCTCGGCGATGTTGGCCAGGTGCGAGAAATACGAGAAGGCGCGCACCACCGAGATGGTCTGGTTGCGGGTGAGCTTGTGCAGCAGGGCGTCGAGTTCCTCGGCTGCTTTCGGGTCGGCGTCGCGGCGAAAGCGCACGGCGGTCTGGCGAATGGTTTCGACGACGTCGAATACCGCATCGCCTTCCTGGTCGCGCAGCACGTCGCCGAGCAGGCGGCCGAGCAGGCGGATGTCTTCTTTCAGCGGCGCGTCCTTGTCTGCGCCAGCGGATGCAACGGTTACGGCTTGAGTTTCCATGTCGACCAAAATGATGAAGGTTGGCGGAGGGCTTTTGACCGGTTCTGCAGGAGGGCGCGTGCTAAAATTTGTGATCTCTTGTACGAGCCCTTTGGCGCCGCAAGCCGGGTGGGGCTCACGACTTTGAAAGAATACTTTTGAAAGCAGCTGAAATGACGCCGCCGATGCCCTCGAAGCTGGTGATCGCCTCGCGCGAGAGCCGGCTCGCCATGTGGCAGGCCGAGCATGTGCGCGACCGCCTCGCAGCATTATATCCAAATACCACGGTCGAGATTTTGGGCATGACCACGCGTGGCGACCAGATCCTCGACCGCGCCCTGTCCAAGGTCGGCGGCAAGGGCCTGTTCGTGAAGGAGCTGGAGGTGGCGATGGACGAGGGCCGCGCCGACCTCGCCGTGCATTCGCTGAAGGACGTGCCGATGGAGTTGCCGCACGGCTTCGAGCTGGCCGCCGTGCTCGAGCGCGAAGACCCGCGCGACGCCTTCGTCTCCAACGATTACGCCAGCCTCGACGAACTGCCGGCAGGCGCCGTGGTCGGCACCAGCAGCCTGCGCCGCCAGGCCCTGATCGCGGCGCGCTATCCTCATCTCGTCATCAAGCCGCTGCGCGGCAACCTCGATACCCGTCTCGGCAAGCTCGATCGCGGCGACTATGCCGCCATCATCCTCGCCGCCGCCGGCCTGAAGCGCCTCGGCCTGCCGCAGCGCATCCGCGCGCTGCTGCCGCCGGAAATGAGCCTGCCGGCCGCCGGCCAGGGCGCGATGGCGATCGAGATCGTCGGCGGCCCGCGCGCCGACGGCGTCGACCTGCGCGCGCTGCTGGCGCCGCTCAACCATGCCGACACGGCGCACGCCGTCGCCGCCGAGCGCAAGGTGTCCAAGGTGTTCGGCGGCAGCTGCCAGATTCCGCTCGCGGCCCACGCCACCATCGCCGGCGCCACCATGCACCTGCGCGCCATGGTCGCCACGCCCGACGGCAAGCGCAGCGCCAGCGCCGAGCTGTCCGGCCCGGCGGACCAGCCGGAAGAACTGGGCCAGCAGGTGTCCGAGCTGCTGCAGCAGCAGGACGCGGATGCGATCCTCGCCGCTTGCCGGGAGGTCGCCGCACCCGATGCCTGAAAAGGTCATCATCACCCGTCCGCGCGCCCAGGCCGAGCCGCTGGCGCGCGCCGTCGCCGCGCTGGGCCGCGAGGCGGTCGTGCTGCCGCTGCTCGACATCGAGCCGCTGCCCGACCAGTCGGCGCTGAAGCAGGCGCTGTCCCGGCTGGGCGACTACGCGCTGGTGGCCTTCGTGTCGCCCAATGCGATCGACGCCGCCTTCGCCCATATCGCTGCCTGGCCTGCCGGCGTCGCGATCGGCGTGGTGGGCGAGGGCAGCCGCGCGGCGCTGGCCAAACATGGCGTGGATGAGCGCAGCGCCACCATCCACTGCCCGGCCCACGGCGAGGCCAGCGACTCCGAACACCTGCTGCTGGCGATGGACCTGTCGCGGCTGGCCGGCCGCCGCGTGCTGATCGTGCGCGGCGAAAGCGGGCGCGAACTGATGGCCGCCGGCTTCACGGCCGCTGGCGCCGAGGTCGCCGTGGTCGCCGCCTACCGCCGCGCCGTGCCGCCCTTGACGGCCGCGCTGGCGGCGCAACTGGCCGAGCTGATCGCCACCCCGAACCACTGGATCATCACCAGTTCCGAGGCCTTGCGCGGCCTGGTCGACCACGTCAGGACGCTTGATCCGCAGGGGGGCGTCGCAAAATTGCAACAACAGCATCTCGTCGTTCCGCACGCCCGGATCGCGGAAACCGCGTTTTCGCTGGGCCTGGACCGGGTCACGCAGACCGGTTCAGGGGACGCGGGCGTGCTTGCCGCGTTACAATCACAAGAATGAACGAACTGCCGAATCTCCCAGAACAAGGCACGCAGTCCGCGACTGCCGGCCAACCCGCTCCCTACGTGCCGCAACAGCGGCGCGGGGGCCTGTTCGAGACCCTGCGCCGGCCGCTCCCATTGGCGGTCACGGTGCTGGCCGTGCTGCTGGCCGCGCAGGCCTGGTCCACGCACGGCCGCATCAACAGCCTGCGCGCCGACGTCGCCAGGATGCTGCAGAAGGACCAGCAGCTCGCGGCCGAAACCTCGGCCCAGGCGCGCGACGTGGCCGAGCAGGTCAAGCAGATGCAGGTGAAGGTGGGCGTGCTCGAAACCCGCCAGCAGGAGGCGGCGAGCCAGGCTGCCGCGCTCGGGCAGCTGTACCAGGACCTGTCGAAGAACCGCGACGAATGGGCGCTGTCCGAGATCGAGCAGGTGCTGTCGACCGCCAGCCAGCAGCTGCAATTGGCCGGCAACGTGCAGGGCGCGCTGATCGCGCTGGGGAACGCCGACCGTTCGCTGTCGAGCTCCGACAAGCCGCAGTTCATCAGCATCCGCCGCGCCATCGCGCGCGACACGGAAAAGCTCAAGGCGCTGCCG
>JAEWEK010000297.1 GCA_023389425.1 Pseudomonadota bacterium
CCGGCCTGCGCCGGGACGACGGTATTTGGGGTAACAATGAAAATGCGCGACAAAGCGTTCACCCGCCCACGTAAAACCGTCGTCCCGGCGAAGGCCGGGATCCATGCTGAGCGTCCTTCCACGCGGCGCCAACACTTTCAAGCCCCCATTTGCTGTACGATTAACAACCTTCAAAGCGCACGCCGCCGAATGCCCGAACCCACCCTGCCCCGCCCCGCGCCCATCACCCTGCGCGAAGCCGTCCGGTACTGGCTGAAACTCGGCTTCATCAGCTTCGGCGGCCCGGCCGGCCAGATCGCGCTGATGCACGCGGAGCTGGTCGAACGCCGCCGCTGGATCTCCGAGCGCCGCTTCCTCCACGCCCTCAACTACTGCATGCTGCTGCCCGGCCCGGAAGCGACCCAACTTGCGATCTACATCGGCTGGCTGCTGCACCGCACGCCAGGCGGCATCATCGCCGGCGTCCTGTTCGTGCTGCCCTCGCTCGCCATCCTGATCGGCCTGTCGTGGATCTACATGGCTTTCGGCCACGTGCCCGCCGTCGCCGGCATCCTGTACGGGATCAAGCCGGCCGTGATCGCGATCGTGCTCGCCGCCGCGTGGCGCATCGGTACCCGCACCATTCGCAACGCCACGCTCGCGTCCGTTGCCGCGCTGGCCCTCGTCGCCATCATGCTCGACGTGCCCTTCCCGCTGATCGTCCTCGGCGCCGCGCTCGCCGGATGGTTCGGCGCACGCCGGTGGCCGCAGCGCTTCGCCCTCGGCGGCGCCCACGCGGGCCGCGACCTCTCCTACGGTCCCGCCCTGATCGACGACGACACGCCGACGCCCGAACACGCCCAGTTTTCAATGCGCCGCCTGGCGACCATGGTGCTGGTCAGCTGCGCCCTCGCACTCGGCTTGTGGATCGTGATTGCCTCGCTGTTCGGCATCCACGGCCCGCTCGCCCAGATGGGCTGGTTCTTCACCAAGACTGCCCTGCTGACCTTTGGCGGCGCCTATGCAGTGCTGCCCTACGTGGTGCAAAACGCGGTCGAACACTACGGCTGGCTCAGCACCGCGCAGATGATCGACGGCCTCGCGCTCGGCGAAACCACGCCCGGCCCGCTCATCATGATCGTGGCCTTCGTCGGCTTCGTCGGCGGCTGGACCCACGCGCTGTTCGGCTCCAACGCACTGGCCTCCGCCGGCGCCGCCGGAGCGACGGTGGCCACGCTGTTCACCTTCATCCCGTCCTTCATGTTCATCCTGGCGGGCGGCCCGATCGTCGAATCCACGCGCGGCAACCTGCGCCTGACCGCGCCGCTCACTGCCATCTCGGCCGCGGTGGTCGGCGTCATCGCCAGCCTCGCGCTGTTCTTCGGCCGCCAGGTCTTCTTCGCCGGCGGCCAGCTGCAGCCGGCCGCGATCCTCATCTGCGCCGCGGCCTGCGTCGCGCTGTTCCGCTATCGCGTCGATACGATCAGGCTGATCCTCGCCTGTGCCGTCGCGGGCCTCGTGCTATCGTATCGGCATGGCTGAAAAAAACATCATGCTGGTCGACGACCGCGCCCGTGCGCTCGCCGTCCCAGCCATCCTCGACACGCCAACCGGCCGCGTACAAGACGCGCTCGCGCGCCCGCTGCACGACCTGCGCATCTCGGTCACCGACCGCTGCAACTTTCGCTGCGTGTACTGCATGCCGAAAGAAGTGTTCGACAAGGACTACCCCTACCTGCCGCATTCTTCGCTGCTGTCGTTTGAAGAGATCACGCGCGTCGCCCGCCTGTTCGTCGAACACGGCGTCGAAAAGCTGCGCCTGACCGGCGGCGAACCGCTGCTGCGCAAGGACCTCGAGCGCCTCGTCGCCATGCTGCGCGAGCTGAAAACGCCCAGCGGCCGCCCGCTCGACCTCACGCTGACCACCAACGCCTCCCTGCTGGCGCGCAAGGCGCGCGCACTCAAGGATGCGGGCCTTGACCGCGTCACGGTCTCGCTCGACGCGCTGGACGACGCCACCTTCCGCCGCATGAACGATGTCGACTTCGCGGTCGCCGATGTGCTCGAAGGCCTCGATGCCGCGCACGCCGTCGGCCTGGGCCCGATCAAGGTCAACATGGTGGTCAAGCGCGGCATGAACGACGACCAGATCCTGCCGATGGCGCGCCACTTCAAGGACTCGCCCTACATTTTGCGCTTCATCGAATTCATGGACGTGGGCGCATCGAACGGCTGGAACATGGCCGACGTGGTCCCTTCCAGCGAAGTGGTGCGGCGCATCGGCGCCGAGCTGCCGCTTGAACCCATCGCGGCCAACTACACCGGCGAGACCGCGGAGCGCTGGCGCTACGTCGACGGCGGCGGCGAGATCGGCGTCATCTCCAGCGTCACCCACGCCTTCTGTCACGACTGCTCGCGCATTCGTCTGTCCACCGAGGGCAAGCTGTATACCTGCCTGTTCGCATCGCGCGGTCACGACGTGCGCGCGCTGCTGCGCGAAGGCCGCAACGACCTCGAAATCTCCAACGCGATCGCGCAGCTCTGGCGCGTGCGCGCCGACCGCTACTCCGAAACCCGCACCATCAACACCGAGGGCCTGGTTCGCGGCGAGCGCAAAGTCGAAATGTCCTACATCGGCGGCTAGAACATGACAAAGAACGAATCGATCAGTGGGCTGATCCTCGCTGGCGGGCGCGGTACGCGCATGGGCCACGTCGACAAAGGCCTGCAGCCTTTCCGCGGCAAACCGATGGCGGCGCACGTGCTGGAGCGCCTGGCGCCGCAAGTGGCCAGCGTCGCCATCAACGCCAACCAGAATCTCGATACCTGGCTCGGCTTCGGCGTGCCGGTCTGGCCCGACGACACGCCGGGTTTCGCCGGTCCGCTGGCCGGACTGGAAGCAGGCATGCGCCGCTGCGCCACGCCGTATCTCCTCAGTGCCCCCTGCGATTCGCCTTTCGTGCCGGAGGATCTGGCACAGCGCCTGTTCGACGCCCTGCAGCGAGAAGGTGCGGATCTCGCATTCGCCGCCACGCAAGAGCCGGGCAAGATGGTGCAGCCGCATCCCGTCTTCTGCCTCGTCCGTGCGGACCTGCAGCCCGTGCTGTCGGCCTACCTCGCCGCCGGCGGGCGCAAGATGGATGGCTGGTACAAGGAGCTGAAAGCGGTCGAAGTCCTGTTCGACGACGCCGACGCCTTCCGCAACATCAACACCCGCGAAGAACTCAATCAGCTCGATCCAGCTAATACGTCGTTCCCGCGCAGGGGCTCGGCGCCCCCCGGAGAACCCCATTTCGCCGACCAGCCCCAATCGCTCGCCCAAGTCGCCAGCTGCCTCGCAGGCTACGACCCCAACGCCCTCCCCGTCCGCGACGCCCAACGCATCATCCGCGACTTCGTCACTCCCGTACGCGGCATCGAACAAGTCGCGCTCCGCTCGTCGCTCGGCCGCGTGCTCGCGCAAGACATCATCTCCACCATCAACGTCCCCGCTCACGACAACTCCGCGATGGACGGCTTCGCCTTGCGCGGCAGCGAGCTGCGGCCGGACGCACCGACCACGTTGCGCGTGATCGCCACGGTCTACGCCGGCCGTCCCTGCGAACTTGTCCCCGGCCCCGGCGAATGCGTGCGCATCATGACCGGCGGCGTCATGCCAGCGGGATGCGACAGCGTCGTTCCGCAGGAATTCGTCGGCGCCGACAGCGACGACAGCGTCACCATCCCGCCAGGCGTCATCCGCACCGGCGACAACAGGCGCCTCGCCGGAGAAGACCTGAAGGCGGGCAGCGCCGCGCTCCGCACAGGCAAGGTGATCCGCCCCGCGGATCTGGGCATGCTCGCCTCGCTCGCGGTGGCCGAAGTGCCGGTGCGGCGCCGCCTGCGCGTCGCCTTTTTCTCGACCGGCGACGAGCTGCGTTCGATCGGCCAGCCGCTGGACGAAGGCTGCGTCTACGACAGCAACCGCTACACGATCTACGGCATGCTGCAGCGGCTCGGCTGCGACATCATCGACATGGGCATCGTGCGCGACGATCCGCAGGCGCTGGAGGACGCGCTGCGCACCGCCTGCGAAAACGCGGACGCCATCGTCACTTCCGGCGGCGTATCGGTCGGCGCGGCGGACTACACCAAGCAGGTGATGGCCAGGCTGGGCGACGTCACCTTCTGGAAGATCGGCATGCGGCCGGGCCGCCCGCTGGCGTTTGGGCGCATCGCATCCGGCGCACGTAGCGCCTACCTGTTCGGCCTGCCGGGCAATCCAGTCGCGGTCATGGTCTCGTTTTACTTCTTCGCCCGCGACGCGCTGCTGCGCATGATGGGCGCGGAGGCCCCGCTGGAACTGCTGAAGGCACGTTCGGCGGACGCGATCCGCAAGAAGCCGGGCCGCACGGAATACCAGCGCGGCATCCTCTCGCGCGGCGACGACGGCATACCGCAGGTGCGCATCACCGGCTTGCAAGGATCGGGCATCCTGCGCTCGATGTCCGAGGCGAACTGCATGGTGGTGCTGCACGACGAACAGGGCAGCGTCGCCGCCGGCGACATGGTTGACGTGCTGTTGTTCGAAGGGCTGGTGTAAATGCGCCTTGCGACCGCTGTACCCGTGCTGCTGTTGTGCGCCGCCGTGAACGCGATAGCCCAGGTCACCGACGATGCCGCCACGGCAGGCATGCCCTGCTCCGGGGCCATCATCTGGAACCTGACGCACCCGGAAGAATCGGACCAGGCGATGGACAGCCGCGACGCCGCACGCACGTTCGGCGATGCCGCGCTGCGCGCCGAACTTTCGGCGCGCGTCAAGAAGGACCAGGACGCGCGCAAGGCCATGCTGCACGACGCCGCAGACAACCGGACTTCGCGCGCAGTGCGGGAGATCGACAAGGACAACATCAAATGGTTGTACACGCTCGTGACCACCCGTGGCTTTCCGACCGTCGCGGAAGTCGGCGAGCGCGGCGTGAACGATGCCTGGCTGCTGGCCCATCATGCCGACCTCGCGCCGCGCTTCCAGGCCCAGTTGCTGCCGATACTGGAGCAGCGCCATCGTGACGGCGAGCTAAGCGCGAACAACCTGGCCCGCTTCACTGACCGCGTGCTGAAAGCGCAAGACAAACCGCAGCGCTACGGCACCCAATTCCCGCCCGAGGAATGGGCCACCGCACACTTCGGCCTGCCAAGCGACGAAGCCGTGCGCGAAGTGGACGCGAACCGGCGCGCGCTAGCCTTGATGCCGCTGGCCGATTACGTCTGCATGATGAGTTATTACCGGCGCCCTCGCTAAGCCATATTCGAAAGCCTGATCTGTGCTTTGACACTCACGATGTGTCTCATAGAAGTGACATTATGAATTATAACGCCACATCTATGGGACTACCATGAGATTCTCGTGCTCGTAGATAATGCCTTATATGGCATAATGACTTATCTATGAATCGAGGTAATCATGCCTAAAAAGCTCTCCTCTGCTGAAACCTGGCCAACCCTGGTGCACGAGCGACTGACGATATGGGGAAAATGCATTCGTACACAGCGGCTCCGCCAGCGTATCACCGTCGCGGACCTTTGCTCACGCCTCGGCGTATCACGAACGACGCTGATGCGGCTGGAAAGCGGGGATCCCGGCGCGAGTGCAGGCGCATACCTGACAGCACTTCTGGCGCTCGGCGTCGCTGACGTGGCGGCGCCCGCGCTGCCTGCCGAGCTTTGGCAGGGCGACTTCGGGCACCGCGTCAAACTGAGCCGGCACGAAAAGGGCCAAGGCGATGACGAGTATTTTTAAGCCCTTATTCGTGTATTTGCAACGTCCTGATACCGGCGATTGGGTAACGGTAGGCCGTTACAAAAAAGGCGATGCTGACCAGGGTTTCTTCAAATACGCTCCGTCCTACGTGGATGCCGGCCTGGCCTGGGCCATCGACCCGGCGAACCTGCCGTTTTTACCGGATACCGAGGTCCTCGCACCGCGCTATCACGGCCTGCACGACGTTCTGCGGGATGCCTGTCCTGACGCCTGGGGCCAGGCCTTGCTGCGCCGCGAATTCAATATCCCCGAGGGTGCGCCTCCGCTTCAATATCTGCTTAAAGCCAGCAACATGGACCGTTGGGGTGCGCTCGCAGTCGGGCCCAACCCCAAACCGCCGGCCGCGAAGATGAGCGCGCCCAGCCTGCCGCAACTCAACGAGGTCGTCGAAGAATTGGCCGCTCTAGCGGAGCGCCGGCCTGCTGTGCGGCCACGGATTCGCGCCAGGCTTATTCAGACAGCCAGCGTCGGAGGCGCACGGCCGAAAGCGACGGTGCTGGACGAGCAGGGGCAATTCTGGCTGGTCAAACCGGAGCTCGCCACCGATCCCGCCAACATCCCCTTGCTGGAACATGTTGCTCAGCAATGGGGCGCTGCAAGCGGCTTGAACTTCGCACCAACCGGGTTCCACCCTGCTGCTGCCGGCCGCAGCACGGTTCGCGTTTTGCGATTCGACCGCGAGGGTCGGCAGCGCCATATGTGCGTCAGCGCGGCATCGCTGCTGCAAGCAGAATATCCCGGGCTATTGCAGACTGACCGCTGGAGCTATCCACGCTTGGCCGAAGAGTTGCGTTTGTCGGGTGCGCCCGTGGACGACCGTATCGAGCTGTTTGGCCGCATGATTTTTAACGCGGTCTGCGGCAATGACGACGACCACGTGCGCAACCACGCGATTGTCTATCGCGCGAACGAACGCCGCTGGAGACTGGCGCCTGCCTTCGATGTCGTACCCAATCCAGTAGACACGCCCGCCGCGCTGCACATGCAGCTATCCATTGGCCGCTTCGATATTTCCAGGGACGCCGCCCTGGCCGACGCCCACCGGTTTGGATTTGGAAGCCAGGTCGATGCCGCCACCTACCTCGACGGCCTGCTCGCGCGGATCACGGCGGGCTTCGAGCACGTCGCGCCATGGCTCGATCAAGACTGGCGGGCATTACTGCATGAGCGGCTGGCCTACAACGTGGGTATCCTCGGCCGGCACCACCCATGACCGCGATGCTTTTACGCTAAAAAACGCGGGATCAGTCGTCGGCTTCCACCGGCTCGGTCCCCAGCATCAGTTGCGCCGCCTCGCTCGGCAGCGCCTCGACCGATTTCAGCTTGCGTGCCATGGCGCGGCTGCGCACTTCGGCGCTTTCGATGTTCTTCGCGGCGCGCTCCAGCGTAAGCTTGGTCGCCGCGAGCACGTCGCCGAATTTGCCGAACTCGGTTTTCACCGCGCCCAGCACCTGCCACACTTCGGACGAGCGCTTCTCCAGCGCCAGGGTGCGGAAGCCCATCTGCAGGCTGTTGAGAAGCGCCGTCAGCGTGGACGGCCCCGCGACCATCACGCGCAGTGTGCGCTGCAGTTCATCGGCCAGGCCGGGGCGGCGCATCACTTCGGCGTACAGGCCTTCGGTCGGCAGGAACAGGATCGCGAAATCGGTGGTCTGCGGCGGCGACACGTACTTCTCGCAGATCGTTTTCGCCTCGACCCGCACCGCGCGTTCCAACTCGCCGCCGAACCTGGCGACGCCGTCGGCGTCCGCGTGTTCCGCCGCCTCGACGAGCCGTTCGTACTGCTCTTTCGGGAACTTGGCATCGATCGGCAGCCACAGCGGCGGGCCGCCTTCCGTTGCGCCGGGCAGCTTGATCGCGAATTCGACGCGGGCATTGGTGCCGGCCACCGTCTCGACGTTGCGCGCGTATTGGTCGACGGTGAGCACCTGCTCGAGCAGCATCTCCAGCTGAACCTCGCCCCACGTGCCGCGCGTCTTCACATTGGTCAGCACGCGCTTGAGGTCACCGACGCCGACGGCGAGCTGCTGCATTTCGCCCAGGCCCTGATGCACCTTCTCCAACCGTTCGGAAACGTGGCGGAAGGATTCGGTCAGGCGCGTTTCGAGCGTCGCGTGCAGTTTCTCGTCGACGGTCTGGCGCATCTCCTCCAGGCGCTTGGCGTTGTCGTGCTGAAGATCGCCGATCTTCGCTTCGAGCGTCGCGCGCACTTCGGCCATGCGCTGCGCGTTCGACTCCGTCAGCGTCGACAATGCCTGGTTCAGCGTGTCGGCGAAGCGCTTGAGCGCCCGCGCCTGTTCTTCGCGGCCGCCGGCGGATTGCACCTGGATCTGCTGGCGCATCGCCTCAAGCTGCTGCACGATCGCGGCCTGGTTCTGTGCGAGATGGGCCGACAGTTCCTGCCGCGTGCCCTGCGCGCTGGCCTGCATTTCGAGACGCAACTCGCGCTCCATCCGTTCGAACTGCGCGCCGCCGCGGCCGCGCAGCAGCGCCAACAGCTGGAGGACGACGATGGCGAGCAAAGCGCCGGCGAGGATCAGGAACTGGGTATCGGTCATGGTCAGTCAGCCTTGTTGCGCATCCAGTCGGCGGTGTTGTAGAACGATTGCATCAGGCGCAGCTGCAGGTCGTCGTCGATGCCGACGTCATGCATCGCCATCGCCATGCAGCGCAGCCATTGGTCGCGTTCGCCGGTGCCGATCCCGAACGGCAGATGGCGCGCGCGCAGCATCGGGTGGCCGAATTTGTCGATGAAGAGATTGGGGCCGCCCAGCCAGCCGGACAGGAACATGAACAGCTTCTCGCGCGAGCTGTCGTTGGGCTTCGGATGCATGGCATGGATGCCGGCGAATTCCGGCTCCAGTTCCATCAGGTCGTAAAAGCGGTCGACCAGTTCACGCAGGCGGCTTTCGCCGCCGATCATTTCGTAGGGAGTAGGCGTATCTGACATGCCGCCATGATAGCGCACGGCGGATGTGCTGTGGATGGGCAGGTGCACGACACAAAACAGCACGTCGTTCCGGCGCAGGCCGGAACCCCATGTTGGCAAGCGAGTCGCAACATTCGAACGAAGTGGCACGCTGACGAAATGGGGTCCCCGCCTTCGCGGGGACGACGGTAATTATCAGTACGCGAATGTATAGACACGCGGGGACGACGGTCATTATTAGTACGCGAATGCATACGTCGTTCCCGCGCAGGCGGGAACCCCATTTTCGCATGCGGCCAACTAGAGCAAGCGTTAATGGCCTGCTTCGCAGCCGAATCAAGCCTCCCGCAGCGTCTGCAACGGCGGCTGGCGCAGCACATTGCGCAGTCCCAGCCAGCCGCCAATCAGCGCGCAGATCGCGCCCGCCACAAGTCCGGCCGCCCACACGCCCGGTTCGAACGACCACGGGAACTTGAACTGGTACTTGGCCAGCGCCCAGCCCAAGGCCGCCGCGCCCGATGCCGCCAGCAACCCGGACAAGGCACCAACGAGCAGGAACTCGATCCGCTGCGCCTGCGCCAGCTGGCCACGCGTGGCGCCGAGCGCGCGCAGCAGCCCGGCTTCGCGCGTGCGCTCGGCCTGCGATCCCATCAGCGCCGCATACAGCACCAGCACGCCCGACGCCAGCGTGAACAGGAACAGGAACTCGACCGCCGTGACAACCTGGTCCAGCACTTCCTGCAGCTGGCGGATGATGCCGGAGACGTCGACCACCGTCAGGTTCGGATAGGCCCGCGTGAGCGAATTGGCAAGCGCCGCGCCGCGCTGCGGCAAATGGAACGCGGTCATGAAGGTCTGCGGCGCGTTCTGCATCGCGCTCGGGTTGATGATGACGAAGAAGTTGGCGCGCATCGAGCCCCACTCAAGCTTGCGCAGGCTGGTGATCTTCGCGTCCACCACCTGCCCCGCCATATCGAAGCGCATCACGTCGCCGAGCTTCAGGTGCAGCGTGCGCGCGATGCCCTGTTCCACCGACGCTTCCGACACGCCCGGCCCGTCGGTGAACCACGCGCCCGCGACGATCTCGTTCTGCTGCGGGATCCGGGTCATCGTCGACAGGTTGAACTCGCGGTCGGCCAGCCGCCGCGCGTCCTCGTTCGGATAGGTCTGCGGCGTGACCGTCTTGCCGTTCACCGCGACCAGCCGGCCGCGGATCATCGGGTACAGCACCGGCGACGGCACACCGGCCGCTGCGATGCGGTGCGCCACGTCGTCCTTCTGGTCCGGCATGATGTTGATGATGAAGCGGTTCGGGGCGTCCGCCGGCGTCGCCAGCCGCCATGCCTGCATCAGGTCGCCGCGCACCACGGTCAGGAGCAGCAGCGCCATCAGGCCCAGCGCCAGCGACACGATCTGCACCACGGTCGCGCCGGGGCGCCGCTGCAGCGAGGTGATCGCGAAGCGCCACCCCTGCCCGCTGGAGATGCCGCGCAATTGGCGCAGCAGGTACAGCGCCAGCCAGCCGACGAGGGCGAATACGCCGAAGCCGCCGAGGAAACCGCCGGCGGTGATCAGCGCCAGCTTGGGATCGCCGACCTGCCACAGCAGCAGCGCGAGGAAGGCGGCGATGCCGATGCCGTAGGTGGCAAGCGCCATGGGCTGCGGCGCGGATTGTTCACGGCGGATCACGCGGTTGTGCGGCACGTTGCGCAGCTGGAGCACTGGCGGCAGTGCGAAGCCGACCAGCAGCAGCAATCCGGTGGCGATCCCCTGCAGCGCCGGCAGCGGCGAGACCGGCGGCAGGTCGGTGGTCACCAGTCGCCCCACCAGTTCGAGCAGCACGTAGTGCGCGCCGAAACCGACCAGCACGCCCAGCACGCTGCCCGCCAGCCCGACCAGCGCGAATTCGATCAGGTACATCAGGCCGACCTGGTTCTGCGTCATGCCCAGGCAGCGCAGCATGGCGCAGGCGTCGATATGGCGCTGCATGAAGCGGCGCGCCGCCATCGCCACGGCCACCGCCGCGAGCATCGCCGACAGCAGCGCCACCAGGGACAGGAAGCGGTCGGCGCGGTCCAGCGTCGAGCGCATTTCGGGCCGGCCATTCTCCAGCGATTCGATGCGCACGCCCTTCACGTGTTCGCCCTCGATCTGCGCGCGCAGCCAGCGTTCGTAATCGTCGACGCGCGCGAGCTCGTTGTTCGACGGCGCCGCGACCTGCATGCGGTAGGTGACGCGCGCGAAGTTGTCGACCAGGTGCGTGGCCGGCAGGTCATCCAGCGCCAGCATGACGCGCGGAGCGAAATTGGCGAAGGCCGCGCCGCGATCGGGTTCGCTGGCGATCAGCTGCGCGATCGTGAAGCGCTTGTCGCCGAGCTGGATGCTGTCGCCGACGCCGGCCTTGAGGCTGACCAGCAGGTTGGCGTCGACCCACACCGTGCCGGACGCGGGGATCGCCGTGGTCTTGGCGCCGAGCGCGGAGCTGGCGTCGTCGGGATTGGTCGAGATGCGCATCTGGCCGCGCAGCGGATAGCCCTTCGACACGGCCTTCACCGATGCCAGTTGCGCGACCGAGTCTTCGCCGGCGCCGGCTTGCGCCATGCTGGGGAAGGTGACGGTGTCGGCCAGCAGCAAGCCGCGGCGCTCGGCTTCGCGGCGCCAGTCGGCGCGGATCGGCTGGTCGGCGTTGACCAGCAGGTCGGCGCCGATGAGCTGGTGCGCATCGCGGTTGAGCGCCGTGCGCATGCGGTCGACGAAGAAGCCGACGGCCGACAGCGCGGAGACGGCAACCACCAGCGCAACCAGCAGGAAGCGCAGCTCGCCGGCACGCCAGTCGCGCAGGGTCATTCGGAGGGCTTGGGTGAACATTGGGCCGGTTACTTTCCTAAGTTAGCTCTCGTCCGTCGTTCCCGCGCAGGCGGGAATCCATGCTGAGCCAGCGTCCAGTTGGCCAAGCCGCGTGGCCGCGAAGTCAGCATGGGTCCCCGCCTGCGCGGGGACGACGGTGTTTCAGGTTTGCTCGGCAAAAAACGCTTCGACTTCGGCCAGGTACTTGCGCTTTTCTTCCGGATCCAGGAACGACGCTGAAAAGCTGTTGCGCGCCAGCGTCTTCGCGTGTTCCACATCGAGGCCGAGCTCGTCGAACACGGCGACGTAGTTATCGTTGACGTAGCCACCGAAGTAGGCCGGATCATCCGAGTTCACCGTCGCCACCAGCCCCGCGTCGAGCAGGTCGCGCAGATTGTGCTGTTCCATCACGTCGAACACGCGCAGCTTGATGTTCGACAGCGGACACACCGTCAGCGGAATCTGCTCGCTCACCAGCCGGTCCACCAGCAACTGATCTTCCAGGCAGCGCACGCCATGGTCGATGCGCTCCACATTCAGCACGTCCAGCGCATTGCGGATGTAGGATGGCGGCCCCTCCTCGCCCGCGTGCGCGACCAGGTGCAGGCCCAGCTCGCGCGCCCGGTCGAACACGCGCGCGAATTTTTCCGGCGGATGCCCCACCTCCGACGAATCCAGGCCGACACCGATGAACTTGTCCCGATACGGCGCCGCATCTTCCAGCGTGGCAATCGCTTCCTCTTCAGACAGATGGCGCAGGAAGCACAGAATGAGGCGCGCGCTGACCGGCCCGTCCTGGCAGGCGCGCCAGATGCCCTTGATCACCGTCTCCATCGGCACCCCGCGTGCGGTGTGCGTCTGCGGGTCGAAGAAGATCTCGGCGTGGCGCACATGGTCGGCATGCGCGCGCGCCAGATAGGCGGCGGTCATGTCATAGAAATCCTGCTCGGTCAGCAATACGCTGGCGCCCGCGTAATAAATGTCGAGAAAGGATTGCAAATCAGTAAACGCGTACGCAGCGCGCAACGCTTCAACCGAGGAATAAGGCAGCGAAACACCATTCCTTTGCGCGAGCGCAAAAATCAATTCCGGTTCGAGCGAGCCCTCGATATGAATGTGCAATTCGGCCTTTGGCATGCGGACAACAATGTTGCGCAGCGGATCAGTCAGCATCAATTTTCTCCTGCAATGAGCGCCCTGGTAGGACCACGCCCACAAGTGTATCGCATGGGCACCGACGCTTGCGTCCCCTCTGAAAGGCCGGGCAGATTGCCTGCAGTATGCGTGCGCCACAGCTTGGCCATATCGTGCAGTATGAACTTACCATTTGTGAAAGTAGATTGTGAAATGCGCCACCCGAAATCGCTTTTAAGCGGCCTCAAAAAGGCTTCGAAAAAGCGAATAAAAAACCATTTCGCGCATGCTCCAAATTGGTGCTTTTTATTTATAAATCAATTTGTTACAACTGCTACTTTGGCTCACACGATACTGCTTTGACTTCCGGAATTATTAGGCATATAGTGAATTTCATAAACATCATAAGATGCTTCCACACGATGCGGGGGGCCTGGCGCAAGCCGGGGACAACAACAAGAAATTCGCTCGCCGCCGCCATGGTCCTTACCCAGACACCTGTGCGGCAGCGACCAAAAATAATAAAGGAGTACGCCAAAAATCCGGGGCCTTGGCTTTGCATCGCAGCAATGCCATGACAGTGATCGTTGTTAAGTACATTAAAGGACATTCAAAATGACCATTTTTGACAACTACGCCGCCCGCTATGAGCGTACCAAGGAAGAGGAATATTCACTGTCGGAGTTTCTCCAGCTCTGCAAGAAAAATCCCCTGACCTACGCCAGCGCCCCGGAACGCATGCTGGCAGCGATCGGCGAGCCGACCCTGGTCGACACCCGCCTCGACCCACGCCTGTCGCGCATCTTCGCCAACAAGGTCATCAAGGTCTATCCCGCCTTCAAGGAGTTCTACGGGATGGAGGAAGTGATCGAGCAGGTCGTTTCCTACTTCCGCCACGCCGCCCAGGGCCTGGAAGAGCGCAAGCAGATCCTTTACCTGCTGGGCCCGGTCGGCGGCGGCAAATCGTCGATCGCCGAAAAGCTCAAGCAGCTGATGGAACTGGTGCCCTTCTATTGCCTGAAAGGCTCGCCGGTGAACGAATCGCCGCTCGGCCTGTTCAACGAGGACGAAGACGGCACCATCCTCGAGGAAGACTACGGCATCCCGCGGCGCTACCTGCGCACCATCCCGAGCCCGTGGGCGGTCAAGCGCCTGCACGAGTTCAATGGCGACATCAATCAGTTCCGCGTGGTCAAGCGCTACCCGTCGATCCTCAAGCAGATCGCGATCTCCAAGACCGAGCCGGGCGACGAGAACAACCAGGACATTTCCTCGCTGGTCGGCAAGGTCGACATCCGCAAGCTCGAGGAATACCCGCAGGACGATCCGGACGCCTACAGCTATTCCGGCGGCCTGTGCCTGGCCAACCAGGGCCTGATGGAATTCGTCGAGATGTTCAAGGCGCCCATCAAGGTGCTGCACCCGCTGCTGACGGCCACGCAGGAAAGCAACTACAAGGGCACCGAAGGCTTCGGCGCGATTCCCTTCGAAGGCATCGTCCTCGCGCACTCCAACGAGTCCGAGTGGAAAACCTTCCGCAACAACCGCAACAACGAGGCTTTCCTCGACCGCATTTATATCGTCAAGGTGCCCTACTGCCTGCGCGTGTCCGACGAGATCAAGATTTACGACAAGCTGCTGCGCAACTCCTCGCTCGAGCGGGCGCCCTGCGCCCCGGGCACGCTGCGCATGATGTCGCAGTTCGCCATCCTGTCGCGCCTGAAGGACCCGGAAAACTCCAGCATCTTCTCCAAGATGCTGGTGTACGACGGCGAAAACCTCAAGGACACCGATCCCAAGGCCAAGTCGATGCACGAGTACGTCGACTACGCCGGCGTGGACGAGGGCATGAACGGCCTGTCGACGCGCTTCGCGTTCAAGATCCTGTCGAAAGTCTTCAACTTCGACAGCACCGAGGTCGCGGCCAATCCGGTGCACCTGCTGTACGTGCTCGAACAACAGATCGAGCGCGAGCAGTTCCCGCCCGAGGTCGAGCAGCGCTACCTGTCCTACATCAAGGAACACCTGGCGCAGCGCTACGTGGACTTCATCGGCAAGGAGATCCAGACGGCCTACCTGGAAAGCTATTCCGAGTACGGCCAGAACATCTTCGACCGCTACGTGACCTTTGCCGACTTCTGGATCCAGGACCAGGAATTCCGCGATCCGGACACCGGCGAATCGTTCGACCGCGAACAGCTCAATTCGGAGCTGGAAAAGATCGAGAAGCCGGCCGGCATCTCGAACCCGAAGGATTTCCGCAACGAGATCGTCAACTTCTGCCTGCGCGCGCGGGCCACGAACAACGGCAAGAACCCTGCGTGGACGAGCTACGAAAAGTTCCGCACGGTGATCGAGAAGAAAATGTTCTCGAATACCGAGGAGCTGCTGCCGGTGATTTCGTTCAACGCCAAGGCCAGCGCCGAAGACGCCAACAAGCACGCCGACTTCGTCGCGCGCATGGTCGAGAAAGGCTATACCGCCAAGCAGGTCAGGCTCCTGTGCGAATGGTACCTGCGTGTGAGGAAATCCTCCTGACACGAACGTTGGGGTGGGCGCTCACGCCCAGGCGGCAGGGCGTGCATCCATGCCCGCCGCGCGTCGCCTCGGTTGGTAGGGTGGACTCTTGAGTCCACCGCGCGCCACCCGTGCGCCAGCACATAAACACGCAGAGTATTAAGATAAGGGGACCGGATCTTCCGGCCCGCCGCGAGAATCAGGAGGCAGTTTTGACTTACCTCATCGACCGACGCTTGCAGGGCAAGAACAAGTCAGCGGTCAACCGCGAGCGCTTCCTGCGTCGCTACAAAGCACAGATCAAGGACGCCGTCGGGCGCGCGATCAAGGGCCGCTCCATCACCGACATCGAGAACGGCGAGAAAGTCTCGATCCCGGTCAAGGACGTCAACGAGCCCCATTTCGGCCACGCCCACGGCGGCGTGTGGGAAGTCGTCAACCCCGGCAATACCGAATATCAAAAGGGCGACCAGATCAACCGGCCCAAGTCGGGCGGCGGCGGATCCGGCCGCGGCCGCGCCGGCAACAGCGAACAGACCACCGAGGACGATTTCATCTTCGAGCTGACCCGCGAAGAATTCATGAACTACTTCTTCGAGGATCTCGAGCTGCCCAATATGGTCAAGACGCAATTGGCGCAGACCGTCGAGTTCAAGAACCAGCGCGCCGGCTACAACGTGTCCGGCACGCCGTCCAACATCCACGTGCTGCGTTCGCTGCGCGGCGCGCTCGGCCGGCGCATCGCGATCGGCGCGCCGTCGCGCCGCGCGATCGCGGCGGCCGAGGCCGAAATCGCGCGCCTGAAGGACCTGGGCGCGCAAGACGACGACGCCCGCATCGTCGAACTGAAGCGGCAAATCCATTCCTTGAACATCAAGCTGCTGGCGATTCCCTTCATCGATCCCTTCGACCTGCGCTACACCAACCGCATCAAGGTGCCCAAGCCGAGCACCCAGGCCGTGATGTTCTGCATCATGGACGTGTCGGGCTCGATGGACGAGATGCGCAAGGATACCGCCAAGCGCTTCTTCATCCTGCTCTACCTCTTCCTCAAGCGGGTCTACGAAAAAATCGAGGTGGTCTTCATCCGCCACCACACGGCCGCGGCGGAAGTGGACGAGGACGAATTCTTCCATTCGCGCGAATCGGGCGGCACCGTGGTGTCCTCGGCCCTGCACCTGCTGCAGAAAGTACTGCAGGAACGCTACTCCGGCGCCGACTGGAACGCCTACGTGGCCCAGGCCTCGGACGGCGACAACTGGGACAACGATTCGGTGCTGTGCAAACAGATCCTGCAAAGCGGAATCATGCCGCGCGTGCAGTACTACACCTACGTCGAAATCACCGACGGGCCGCCGCAGAACTTGTGGGAGCAATACATGGAAGTCGCGGAGCACCACCACAATTTCGCGATGCAAAAGATCGTCACGCCGGCCGACATCTATCCGGTGTTCCGGGAACTGTTCAAGAAACAGCCCAAGTAATCAGCGAGGCGCACCATGCCAAGAGATCCCCGCCACCCGCGCGCCCTGCCCGAGCAGTCCGAATGGACCTTCGACCTGATCGAACAGGCGCACGAAGAAATCCGCCGCGTCGCCCAGCGCTTCGGCCTGGACACCTATCCCACCCAGCTCGAAATCATCACCGCCGAGCAGATGATGGACGCCTACACCTCGGTGGGCATGCCGGTGTCCTACAACCACTGGTCCTTCGGCAAGCACTTCCTGTCGACGGAGAAGAGCTACCGCCGCGGCCAGATGGGCCTGGCCTATGAAATCGTCATCAACTCCAATCCCTGCATCGCCTACCTGATGGAGGAAAACAGCCTGACGATGCAGGCGCTGGTGATCGCGCACGCGGCCTACGGCCACAACTCCTTCTTCAAGGGGAACTACCTGTTCCGCACCTGGACCGACGCCGACGCCATCGTCGACTACATGGTCTTCGCCAAGAACTACATCGCCGAATGCGAGCGGCGCCACGGTATCGACGCCGTCGAGGAGCTGCTCGATTCCTGCCACGCGCTGCAGAACTACGGCGTGGACCGCTACAAGCGTCCGGCCAAACTGTCGATGGCGAAGGAAACGGCGCGCCAGAAAGAGCGTCAGGAATATGCGCAATCCCAGGTCAATGCGCTGTGGCGCACGATCCCGAAGCGCGAGGAGGAGGAAGGCGGCGGCTTGTCGATGCCGCAGCGCTTCCCGCCGGAGCCGGAAGAGAACCTGCTCTACTTCATCGAGAAATACGCGCCGCTGCTGGAACCCTGGCAGCGCGAGCTGGTGCGCATCACGCGCAAGATCTCGCAATACTTCTACCCGCAGCGCCAGACCCAGGTGATGAACGAGGGCTGGGCCACCTTCTGGCATTACACCATCCTGCAGGAGCTGTACAAGGAAGGCATCGTGGGCGACGGCTTCATGATGGAATTTTTGCAGAGCCACACCAATGTCGTCTACCAGCCGCCGGCCACCAGCCAGTACTACAGCGGCATCAATCCCTACGCGCTGGGTTTCGCGATGATGAGCGACATTCGCCGCATTTGCGAAGACCCGACGCCCGAGGACCGCGTCTGGTTCCCGGACATGGCCGGCAGCGACTGGATCAAGACGCTCGATTTCGCGATGCGCAACTTCAAGGACGAGAGCTTCATCGCCCAGTACCTGTCGCCCAAGCTGATCCGCGACTTCCACTTCTTCGCCGTGCTGGACGACGACCGCCACGACAAGCTGTCCGTCTCGGCCATCCATGACGAATCGGGCTACCGCTACGTGCGCCAGAAGCTGGCGGAGCAGTACAACCTGGGCAGCCGCGAGCCGAACATCCAGGTCTGGCAGGTCAATACCCGCGACGACCGCGCGCTCACCCTGCGCCACACGCAGTTCCAGCGCCGGCCGCTGAACCAGCAGGCGCAGGAAGTGCTCAAGCATGTGGCCAGGCTGTGGGGCTTCGACGTCCGGCTCGAGACCGTCGACCCGAGCGGGCACGTGGTCAACTTCCTCGAGTGCCGCCGCGAGAAGCGCGGGCGCTGAGGCGCGCAGCTCTACTATATATATAGAGCGAGTCCAATCACCCCCGCCGCCGCCGGGCGCTGCGGCGCGCCATGCATATTTACCTTTGACTCATATCAAGAAATCGTCAACCCATCACTGGAAGTCATGGGTGACGGCCGGTCTACCCAGGGAAGTGACATTCAATAGAACGCCGCTGCCGGCTGAAACTGGCTATAGTTAGCAGAAACGCCATGCCAATTTCGTACGATATTTTCTGATCGGCAAAAATGGCGTCATAAATTCGGTCCACGACAGCAGCATCCTCATCTTCCACGCCATAGGGATATGCACAATGTAATTGTCACCATTCATCTAGATGTTTCATCAATTTCTAGCGTGACACAAGCCTGCGCGGATGAGCATGTTTGCCTGTTTTTACAGGCAGTTAAACCTCCTTTGAGGCCGTAAAAATGTCTGTGCAAAAAACAATTCGTAGGTATAATTCCGCGATGTCCCGGATGCGGCCCTAGTTTTTTGTCGTGTTTTGTGGGTTATAGAAGCAACCAAAAGAGAGTTGGTATTGGAGAAAGCAGGATGAATTTTTCGCACGAGAAGGAACCCGGGAAGAATTTCACTGGTATCGCCATTGTCGTCGTCTTGCACGTCATTGTCGCCTGGGGGATCATCAACGGTCTCGGCAAGCGCATGATTACCAAGATGCAGGAGGCAGTGGAGACCAAGATTATCGAGGAAGTGAAGCCTCCCCCACCGCCTGAAACGCCGCCCCCGCCGCCGCCGCCCGAGATGAAGGCTCCTCCGCCGCCGTTCATCCCGCCGGTCGAAGTGCAGGTGCAGCAGCCGCCGCCGGTCCAGAACACCATCGCGGTGAGCAGCCAGGCCAAGCCGCAATCGACCGACCTGCAGCGTACGCCCCCGGCCCCGCCGGCCCAGCCCGCGAAAGCAAGCGGTCCGAGCAAAACCCCGGCCGTGGTGAACTTCGACACCTGCGCCAAGCCGGAATACCCGAAGTCGTCGCTGCGTAACGAAGAGACTGGTACCTCGACCATTACCTTCCTGATCGGTGCCGATGGTGGCGTCAAGGATTCCAAGATTACGAAGTCGAGTGGCTTCCGTGACCTGGATAAAGCAGCGCAGGCAGCGCTGGGCAAGTGCCGATTCAAGCCGGCAACTGAAAACGGCCAGCCGGTGGAAACCTGGCAGCCGGTGGCTTACGACTGGCGCCTCGACTGATCGATCAGTCAGGACATCGCAAGCCACGTTTTATCAATTCGTTGTCAAATTTGTTCAGCGAACGCTCTATTTAAATTTTTGGAGGAAGCATGTTTAAGAATACCCGTTTGTCCGCTCTCCTGGCGGCTGTCCTGTTCTCGGTGTCGGCGGCTTCGGCGCTGGTGTCCGCACCGGCCTTCGCTGACGCTCCGGCATCGGCAGCTGCTTCGGCCCCGGCGGCAAGCGCACCGGCTGCTGATGCTGCAGCTGCTCCGGCCGATGGCGCAGCCGCTCCGGCCGCCAAGGCAGAGAAAGTTGAAGCAGAAAACCCGTACGGCTTCTCGGCTGTCTGGGACGGCGGCGTCGTCTCGCGCGGCACCCTGATCATCCTGTCGCTGATGTCGATGGGCTCCTGGTACATCATCATCACCAAGCTGATCGACCAGATGAAGATCTTCAAGCAGTCGAAAGAAGCGTCGGCCAAGTTCTGGAAAGCTCCGTCGATCGCCGCTGGCTCGGCTTCGCTGAAAGACGGCTCGCCGTTCCGCTTCATCGCTGAAACCGGCACCAAGGCCATCCAGCACCACGACGGCGCCCTGCTCGAGCAGATCGACCTGTCGACCTGGACCACCATGCAGATCCAGCGTTCGGTCGAGAAAGTCCAGTCGCGCCTGCAAGACGGCCTGTCCTTCCTGGCAACCGTCGGTTCGACCGCACCGTTCATCGGTCTGTTCGGTACCGTCTGGGGCATCTACAACGCACTGACCAACATCGGTATGACCGGTAACGCGTCGATCGACAAGGTCGCAGGTCCGGTGGGTGAAGCACTGATCATGACCGCCTTCGGTCTGTTCGTCGCCGTGCCGGCCGTGCTGGGCTACAACTGGCTGGTCCGTCGCAACAAGTCGGCCATGGAAGATGTCCGTTCGTTCTCGGCTGACGTGCACTCGGTGCTGGTCTCGGGCGTCATGACCACCGCTAACGCCGCAGCAGCAGGTAGCAAGAAGGTTGGCTAATCATGTCGATGTCCGTCGGCTCCGATAGCGGAGATGAAGATCAGGTGATGTCGGAGATCAACACGACGCCCCTCGTGGACATCATGTTGGTTCTCCTGATCATCTTCCTGATCACAAGCCCGGTGGTGATGCACTTGGTGCCCATCAAGCTGCCGTCCGAAACCAACGAGCCTGTGAAGAACAAGCCGGAAGACGTGAATATCGTTGTCAGCAAGGATGGCGATGTTTACTGGGGCCAGAAGAAGCTGGCCAATTCCGACGAGCTGTTCGAACTGCTCAAGAAGGAATCGGTCAAGCTGCCGCAACCTGCGGTCCACGTGCGCGGCGACATGTCGGCGCGTTACGAGGCCATCGGCCGTGTGATGTTCCAGGCACAACGTGCTGGCGTGCAGAAGGTCGGCTTCGTCATCGAACCACCTGACAAGGGCTAAGCCCTTCGCCGCGGCCTCCGGGCTGCGGCGGCCAGACAGCAGAAAGGAAACATTATGAGTATGAATGTCGGTGGAGGCGGAGCATCGAACGCCGATCCGGAACCGATGATGGAAATGAACATGACACCCTTGATCGACGTGATGTTGGTCTTGATTATCATGATGATTATTACCATCCCGAAGCAGATGCACTCGGTCAACCTGAACATGCCGGTCGGCAATCCTCCGCCGCCGACCACGCCGCCTACGGTTGTCACGATTGACGTCGACTTCGACGGCACGATCTTGTGGGACAACGCGCCGGTCGATCGTGCTACACTGGAAAGCAAGCTCTCCAATGTGGCGGCTCAGGCTGATCAGCCGGAAGTGCATGTGCGCCCCAACAAGCTGGTCGAGTACAAGTACGTGGCCGGCGTGATGGCAGCAGCACAGCGCCTCGGCGTGACCAAAATTGGTATGGTCGGCAACGAGCAGTTCCAATAAGCAGTTTCGACTGTGACAAGCACGGCAGGGTTTCCCTGCCGTGTCCATTTTGAGGAAGAATTTTATTAACATGTCCAAGTTCCGTCTCGCACACCTCGGCCTCGTGATGGCCGCCCTCGGTTTCACCGCCGCCGTTCCCGTCATCGGCATGGCTCCGGCCTACGCCGCCGAGACCGTTCGCCCGGAAGTCGGCAAGCCGCTGCAGGAAGCGCAGCAGCTGATGAAGCAAGGCAAGAACAAGGAAGCGGTTGCCAAGCTGCGCTCGCTTGACAGCGTCGGCGGCAAGACCCCGAACGAAAACTTCCTGATCGAATACACCATGGCCTCCGCCGCCACTGCGGCTGGCGAGACCGATGTCGCGATCAAGGCCATCGAGGGGCTGCTCAGCTCCGGCCGCCTGTCGCCGGCCCAGAAGTCGCAGTTCCAGGAAGCCCTGTTCTCGCTGTACCAGCGTGGCGGCGACCTGAACAAGGCCAATGTCTTCATCGAGAAGCAGCTCAAGGAACGCGACGATCCGAAGCTGCGCGGCTACCTGATGCAGAACTACTACAAGCAGGGTAACTGGAGCGCGCTCGAGTCCGAACTGAAAAACGCCGAGAAGCGCGGCGGCCTGAACGAGGACCAGCTGGGCATGCTGGCCAACGTCCAGCTCAAGAAGAACGACAAGGCCGGCTACGTCAACACCATCGAGAAGCTGGCCGCCAGCTATCCGAAAGTCCGTTACTGGGAAGACCTGCTGAACCGCGTGCAAGGCAAGCCGGGCTTCTCGAGCCGCCTGCTGGTCGACGTCGACCGCCTGAAGCTGGCCAACGGCCTGCTGAAGAAGCCGAGCGAGTTCATGGAAATGGGCCAGCTCGTGCTGCAGGCCAAGGCACCGGCGGAAGCCGTCAAGGTCATCGACAAGGGCTACAAGGCAGGCGTGCTGGGCACCGGTCCGGATGCGGCCCGCCACCAGCGCCTGAAGGAACTGGCCGCCAAGACCCTGGCCGACCAGAGCAAGACCGCTGCCACCGACGAAGCCGCCTTCGTCAAGGCCAAGGACGGCGACGCCCTGGTCGCGCTCGGCTACGGCCTGGTGCAGGCCGGCGAAAGCGACAAGGGCCTGAAGATGATCGAGGACGCCATCAAGTCGGGCAACGTCAAGAACGTGGACGAAGCCAAGCTGCACCTGGGCGAAGCGCTCGCGGTGGCCGGCAAGAAGCAGCAAGCCATCAACACCTTCAAGTCCGTCGGCGGCCACGACGGCACGGCCGACCTGGCGCGCTACTGGATCATGGCGATCAACAAGCCGATCGGCGGCTGATCGCGGTCCTGACAGCAGCAACGCTGAAAGCTGCCGGCCTGTGCCGGCAGCTTTTTTTTCGCCCGGACCCGAATCCCCATGCGATTGCCCTGTTGACCGTATAATCTAATATTTCGCTCCGGATCGATTTAGTACTTGAATGAAGGTATTCCGCGGACTTCCCAACGACAGGGCGCGCGCTCCATGCGCGCTCACGATCGGCAATTTTGACGGCGTCCACCGTGGCCACCAGGCTTTGCTGGGCCACGTCACGTCCGCCGCGGCCGAACTCGGGCTGGAAGCGGCCGTCATGACCTTCGAGCCGCACCCGCGCGAATTCTTTGCCGCCAGGATGGGCGACCTGTCCCGGGCCCCGGCCCGCATCGCCAACCTGCGCGACAAGCTCGGCGCCCTGGCCAATGCCGGCATCGACCGCGTCATCGTCGAACACTTCAACGAACACTTCGCGGCGATGTCGCCGCGCGAGTTCACCGAACGCGTGCTGGTGCAGGGACTGCACGTCAAATGGCTGATGGTCGGCGAGGACTTCTGCTACGGCGCCAAGCGCGCCGGCAACGTCCACACCCTGGTCGACGCCGGCAAGGAATACGGCTTCCACGTCGAAACCCTGCCGGCCGTCATGCATGGCGACCTGCGCATCTCCTCGTCCGAAGTGCGCGCCGCCCTCGCCCGCGGCGATTTCGCCACCACCCGCGAGCTGCTGGGCCACCCCTACTCGATGTCCGGCCACGTGATCCACGGCGCCAAGCTCGGCCGCACGCTGGGCTTCCCCACGCTGAACCTGCGCGTGGCCCACCGCCCGGCCCTGTCCGGCGTGTTCGTGGTGCAGGTGCATGGCCTCGCGCAGCAGCCGCTGCCCGCCGTCGCCAGCCTCGGCGTGCGCCCCACCGTGGACGATTCCGGCCGCATGCTGCTCGAAGTGCACCTGTTCGATTTCAGCCAGGACTGCTACGGCAAGCTGGTGCGCGTGGAATTCCTGGCCCACCTGCGCGACGAAGAAAAATACGAAGACCTGGCCACCCTGACCGCCGCCATCGAACGCGACGGCGAGATGGCGCGCGCCTTTTTCGCGCGCCGCGCCGGCGCCCTGACCGCCACCGATCGAATTTGACGCCGGCCCGCCAGCGGCGGCCCGCCGCCCCACCAGCGTCACCACAGCATCCACCCAAGAAAACCGAATATGTCCGATAACAGCAAACCCGTCCAGAACAAGCCCGCCAAGGCGGCCGACAAGCCGCAGAGCAAATACCCGGTCAACATGCCCGACACCGCCTTCCCGATGCGCGGCGACCTCGCCAAGCGCGAGCCGGGCTGGGTCCAGCAATGGCAGGACAAGAAGCTCTACCAGCGCATCCGCAAGGCGGCCGCCGGCCGTCCCAAATTCGTGCTGCACGACGGTCCGCCGTACGCCAACGGCGACATCCACCTCGGCCACGCGGTCAACAAGATCCTGAAGGACATGGTGGTCAAGTCGCGCACCATCGCCGGCTTCGACGCGCCCTATGTGCCGGGCTGGGATTGCCACGGCATGCCGATCGAGATCCAGATCGAAAAACTGTACGGCAAGAACCTGCCGACCGACGAGGTGCTGGCCAAGGCCCGCGCCTACGCGCTCGAGCAGGTCGACAAGCAGCGCGAAGGCTTCATCCGCCTGGGCGTGCTGGGCGAATGGGAAAACCCCTACCTGACCATGGCCCACGGTAACGAGGCCGACGAGCTGCGCGCCCTCGGCAAGCTGCTCGACAAGGGCTACGTCTACCGCGGCCTGAAGCCGGTCAACTGGTGCTTCGACTGCGGCTCGGCGCTGGCCGAGGCGGAAGTCGAATACCAGGACAAGCGCGACCCGGCGATCGACGTCGGCTTCGCCTTCCACGAGCGCGACAAGCTGGCCGCCGCCTTCGGCCTGCCCAAGCTGCCGGACTGGGACGGCTTCGTCGTCATCTGGACCACCACCCCGTGGACGATCCCGTCCAACCAGGCCCTGAACGTGCACCCGGAAGTCACCTACGCCCTGGTGCAAACTGAGCGCGACGGCAAGCCGCTGCTGCTGATCCTGGCCGAGGACCTGGTGTCGTCCTGCCTCGAGCGCTACAAGCTGGAAGGCGAGATCATCGCCACCGCCGCCGGCGCCGCGCTAGAAGGCATCCGCTTCAAGCATCCGCTGCACGCGGCCGACCCGTTCTACGACCGCGGCTCGCCGGTCTACCTGGCCGACTACGTCACCACCGACAGCGGCACCGGCGTGGTGCACTCGGCGCCGGCCTACGGCCTCGAGGACTTCCAGTCCTGCAAGGCGCACGGCATGAAGGACGACGAGATCCTGAAACCCGTGATGGGCGACGGCCGCTACGCCTCGACCCTGCCGCTGTTCGGCGGCATGACCATCTGGGAAGCGTCCAAGCCGATCTGCGAAGCGCTCAAGGGCGCCGGCGCCCTGTTCGAGCTGAAGATGTTCGACCACAGCTACATGCACTGCTGGCGCCACAAGACCCCGATCGTGTACCGCGCCACCAGCCAGTGGTTCGCCGGCATGGACGTCACGCCGAAGGACGGCGGCCCGACCCTGCGCGCGACCGCGCTGGCCGGCATCGCCGATACCCGGTTCTTCCCGGACTGGGGCCAGGCCCGCCTGCAGGGCATGATCGCCAACCGTCCGGACTGGACCCTGTCGCGCCAGCGCCAGTGGGGCGTGCCGATGGCCTTCTTCCTGCACCGCGAGACCGGCGACCTGCACCCGCGCACGCCGGAACTGCTGGAACAGGTGGCCAGGCTGATCGAAGAAGACGGCATCGAGGCCTGGCACAAGCTCGATCCCAAGGACATCCTGGGCGACGAGGCCGCGCACTACGAAAAGAACCGCGACACGCTGGACGTCTGGTTCGATTCCGGCACCACCCACTACACCGTGCTGCGCGGCTCGCACAAGGAGCAGTCGCACTTCCCGGCCGACCTGTACCTGGAAGGCTCGGACCAGCACCGCGGCTGGTTCC
>JAEWEK010000315.1 GCA_023389425.1 Pseudomonadota bacterium
GGCCAGGATGGCGACGATGGTCCCGATCAGCCGCGAGCGTTTGCTGCGGGGTTGGCGGGTGACTGGCTTTTCTGGTGTGACGGTCGAATCCATGCTCTTCCTTATTTGTTCGGCGACAGCGCGCGAACCATTTTTAGAATAATCGACTCTAGCACGGAGAGGAGTGCCGTTATGTTTCGTATCGTACATTGTCCATATACGATTCCAGCCCTGCTTTCCCCGATGGCGACAGGGTTCCCGGCAAATAAAAAGGGCGCGGCATACACCGCGCCCTGGATGGCGGATACTTGCCGTTACAAATATTTACGTTCCGGGGAATCCACACATGCAATGTGTCACCGCCGCGAACGGCTTTTTACCGTCGGCGACTCCGCCCAGCCAGCCCAGTTCCCTGGCGACGCCGGCCACGGCCGGCGCCGGCAGGGCGCTCTCGATCCCGGCCGGCAGCAAGCCCAGCTTGACCTGCACGTGGACCAATTGTTCAGCCGACACGCCGAACTTGCCGAGGAAACGTTCGAAAGCCGTGGTCGGGCGCTCGATGTAGGCCACGCGGTAATCGCTGCCCAGCTTGGCACGGCGCGCGGCCGAGTTCAGCGCATCCTGGTAGCTGCCGAGGGTGTCGACCAGGCCGCGCTCCTTGGCCTGGGTGCCGGTCCAGACCCGGCCCTGCCCCACCGCGTCGATCTTGTCCGGCGTGGTCTTGCGGGCGGCGGCGGCCTTGGTGGTGAACTCGCGGTAGATGTGGTTGATGCTCTGCTGTACCAGCTGGCCGAAGCGCGGGTCCAGCGGACGCAGCGGGTTGTAGGCGTCGGCCAGCCAGGTGGTGGTCACGCCGGCCGTGTGGATGCCCAGCTTGTCGACCACCTTGTCGGCCGTCGGCAGGATGGCGAACACGCCGATCGACCCGGTGACCGTGCCCGGATCGGCGATCACCTCGTCGGACGCCATCGAGATCCAGTAGCCGCCCGAGGCCGCCACGTCGCCCATCGACACCACCACCGGCTTGCCGGCCGCGCGGGTCAGCTCCAGCTCGCGCCGGATCAGCTCGGAGCCGTAGGCGCTGCCGCCCGGCGAGTTCACGCGCAGCACCAGCGACTTGATGTTGTCGTCGTTGCGCGCCGAACGGATCAGGTTGGCCGTGGAAATGCCGCCCACCGAGCCCGGGCCGCCGTTGCCTTCCGTGATGTCGCCCTCGGCCACGATCACGCCCACCGCCTTGCCCAGCAGCTTGTCCGGATGGCGCTCGAGATAGTCGTTGAACGAGATCTGGCGGAAGGACTTGATGCGCTCGTCGTACTCGCCGCGCTTGATGAGCAGCGTGCGCACTTCGTCCTTGGTCTTGATGCCGTCGACCAGGTGGGCGTCGAGCGCGACCTTGGCGGCATCGCCGCCGGCCGCTTCCATGCGCTGCGGCAGCTGGTCGATGTTGGCGTCGATGGCGCCGGCGGCCAGCTTGCGGTCCTTCTCGGCCTCGCTGGTGTAGCTGTTCCACAAACCCTGGTACAGGTAAGTGTCGGCCTCGACCGCCGCCTGCGAGGGGCCGTTGCCGATGTAGGGCTCGGCGAAGCTCTTGTAGGTGCCGACCTTCATCAGGTTGACGGTCACGCCCAGCTTGTCGAGCGCGTCGTGGTAGTAATTGCGGTAGCGGCCGAAGCCCTGGATCATCACCATGCCCATCGGATGCACATAGACTTCGCTGGCATGCGAGGCCACCAGGTAGCGCTTCTGGTCGTAGCTGCCGCCCCAGGCCGTGACCTGCTTGCCGGCCGCGCGCACGCGGTCGAGCGCGGCGCCGAATTCGTGCATCGATGCCAGGCCGCCGATTTCCAGCTCGTCCAGCGACAGCAGCACGCTGCTGATGTTCGGATCCTTGGCGGCCGCGTCCAGCACCTTGAGCACGTCGCGCAGCTGGATGGTCCTGCGCACCTCGCCGGCGCCGAGGCCGGCGGCCAGGGTTTCGGCCACGCTGCCGCTGGTCTGCTCGACCAGCTGGCCCTTCAGCTCCATCACCAGCGCCGTCTTCGGCCCGATCGGGCGGGCGCCGCCGCCACCGCCGAAGATAGCCCACAGTACCGCGATCAGCACGATCAGGAACAGCAGGTTCATCACCGCGCGGCGGGTGGCATCCAGGCCGCGCCAGAGTGCGCCGATACCGCGGCGCAGGGAAGATTTAGGCTTATCGGACATCGGGACTCCCGGCAAAAAATGGTGGATTATGCGGTCACGACTGCGGGACCGGCTTTCTCGTGGCGCGAGATGGCAAACAGGCCGGCAAACACGAACATGCCATTAACGATAAGCAATTCAAGGCCAAAGCGATAACTGCCAAACAATTTATCCTGATTGAACTCAAGGATAGCGCAAAGAAGCGGCGCACCCACGGTCACGAGGGGAACCAGGCGGTCGTTCAGGATGCGGCGCGTCATCATGCCGAAGGCGAACAGGCCCAGCAGCGGTCCATAGGTATAGCCGGCCACGCGCAGGATCACGCCGATCATGCTTGGATTGTCCACCCATTTGAACACCAGCACCAAGGCCAGGAACAGGAAGGCGAAACCGAGGTGCACGTGGCGGCGCAGGCGCATCTTGGCCTGGTCGGATAAATCGTCGCGGCGCTTGATGCCCAGGATGTCGATGCAGAAGGTGGAGGTGAGCGCCGTGATCGCCCCGTCCGCGCTGGGAAACAGGGCCGAGATCAGCGCGATCAGGAAGATGATCTGCACGGCGGCCGGCAGGTGGCCCATCACCACGGCCGGGAAGATCTTGTCGCCGGTCGCGGTGACGCCGGCGAGCGGCGCATACAGGTACAGCAGGCCGCCGAGGAACAGGAAGGCGGACAGCACGATCACCAGCACCGCGGTCAGGCTCAGCAGGTTCTTTTGCGAGTCGGCCAGGGTCTTCACGGAGATCGTCTTCTGCATCATTTCCTGGTCCATGCCGGTCATGGTCAGCACGATGAAGGCGCCGGCCACGATGTCCTTGAGCCAGTAATGCGGGTGGTTGGCGTCGGTCGTGAACACCCGCGACAGGCCGTTCGCGTGCATCTGGGCCAGGCTGTCCGCGGCCGTCAGGTTCATGTGCGACAGCATTAACCACACGCAGGCAAACAGGCCGAACAGCATGCAGCTGGTCTGCAGCGTGTCGGTCCAGACGATGGTCTTCACGCCGCCCTGGTAGGTGTACAACAGGATCATGCCCAGCACCACGAAAGTGGTCAGCCAGAACGGAATGCCGAGGCTGTCGAGGATGATCGCCTGCAGGATATTCACCACGAGATAAAGCCGGGCCGTGGCGCCGAGCAGGCGCGACAGGATGAAGAAGCCGGCCCCGCTCTGGTAGGCGCGGCGGCCGAGGCGCACGTCGAGGTAGTGGTAGATCGAGGTCAGCTTCAGGCGGTAGTACAGCGGCAGCAGCAGCCAGGCGACGGCGATGTAGCCGAACACATAGCCGATCACGACCTGGCCATAGCCGAAGCCATCGTGGCCGACGGCGCCCGGCACGCTGATGAAGGTGGCGCCGGACAAGGTGGTGCCGACCATGCCGAAGGCCACCAGCACCCAGTTGCTGCTCTTGTTCCCGATGAAGAAGCTGTCGTTGTTGGCGTTGCGCGACGTTGCCCAGGCGACGGCCATCAGCAATGCGAAATAGCCGAGCAGGATGCAGAAAAGTAGTGCCGGGGACATATGGTTCCGTTGCGAAAGTAGATCGCACAGCAATATACACGGAAGGAAGGTGAAGGGACAACGGGCTCGCTCCAGCGATGCCGTCGTCCTCGCGAACGCGGGGACCCCATTGTGCGTGCTTGCCTACAAGCGCTCGCGCCTGCGGTAAGCGGCGACATGGGGTTCCCGCCTTCGCGGGAACGACGAATGCTTACATGCATACATCATCGGCCGCTCAGAGATCGAGCCCTTCCACCCTTTCAAACGGACCGATGCAAGTCTTCATCGACTCGTCCGCACACATCAGGAACAGCGAGCCGGAGGGGTGAAAGCGCAGGTAGTTGACGGCCTTGGTGCCAGGCTTGGTGATCTCGCCCGCGCAGTCCTTCTTGCCATTGTCCTTGACGATATTGTCTTCGAGCCGATAGAAGCCCTGCGCGCTCGGCTTGTCCATTACCTTGTATTCGCTTTCGGACACCTCGTCCGCGCTGCTGACGAGCGAGGTGCCGTCGGCGCGGAAGTGGTAGGTCTCGGAGCAGCCGATCTGCGGCAGGTCCAGCCGCCAGATCCCCAGCAGCGGATGATTGGACGCCGGCAGTGGACCGGCAGCATGCGTGACCTGGCTGGCGAGCGCCAGCAAGAACAATCCGATGAGCTTACGCATGGCAGATTCCTTCGCACAAGCGATGCGGCGCCGCGCGCGGGCGCCGTCGAATCACTATAGCAGAGCGGCCGGGGCGGGCGTCGCCCCGTTCCCTCATGCGCCGGGAGCTTATGCGCCCTCGGCCGGCGTCTTCGGCTTGGCCGGGCGGCGCGGGCGCGCGGCGCTCTTGCGCACCGGCGCCTTGTGCGCGGCGCGCGACGTCTTCTTGCGGGCCGCCTTGGCGCCTTCCTCGCCTTCCGCCGCTTCCGCTGCCGGCTCGGCCACGTCCTCCGGCGCCATCATCAGCGCGGCCTCAGCCTGCACGGCCTGCTGCTCGGCGACAGCGGCGGCCGCCTGCGCCTTGGGCGCGGCCTTCTTGCGCGGTGCGCGGCGACGCTCCTTCGGCGCCGCGGCCGCTTCCGCAGATTCTGCCGCGCTCGCCTCGATGCGCTCCGACAGGCCTTCCGCCTCCATCGGCTCCGCCGCCGCTTCCGGCTGCGCCTCGATCACCGCTTGCGGGGCCGTTTCTTCCGGGACGACAGGCGCAGCCTGCTCGCGCTGCTTGCGGCCGCCACGGCCGCGGCGGCGCGCTTCCTTCGCCTCTGCCTGTTCGCCCGCTTCGGCGGACACCGGCTCCGCTACCGCCGGCTCGACGGCAGCCTGCTCCACCTGCGCCTGCGCCGCGCTGCTGCGGTACACATAGGTGCCGGATTTCTCGTCGCGGCCGAATTCGAACAGGCCGCGCGCCTGCGCTTCTTCCAGCAGATTGCCGAAGGTCCGGAAGCCGTAGTAGGTCTCGGAAAAGTCCGGGCGGCGGCGCTTGAGCGTGTCCTTGAGCAGCGAGGCCCAGATCTTGCCCGTGTCGCCACGCTCGGAGACCAGCGCATCGAAGGTTTCGACCACCATTTCCAGCGCTTGCGCGCGGCGCGCATCCAGTTCTTCCTTGCGGCGGTCGTCGCTGGGGCGCTTGGCCTGCGGCTGCGCCTTGCGCTCGTCGCGCTTGGCGGCGGCGCGCTGCTTCTCGCGCACCAGGTCGTCGTAGAAAATGAATTCGTCACAATTGGCCACCAACAGGTCGGAGGTCGACTGCTTGACGCCCACGCCGATCACCTTCTTGGCATTCTCGCGCAGCTTGGACACCAGCGGCGAAAAGTCCGAATCGCCGGAAATGATGACGAAGGTATTGACGTGCGACTTGGTGTAGCACAGGTCGAGCGCATCGACCACCAGCCGGATGTCGGCGGAATTCTTGCCGCTCTGGCGCACGTGCGGGATTTCGATCAGCTCGAAGTTCGCCTCGTGCATGCCGGCCTTGAAGCCCTTGTAGCGCTCCCAGTCGCAATACGACTTCTTGACCACGATGCTGCCCTTGAGCAGCAGCCGTTCCAGCACCGGCCGGATGTCGAATTTCTCGTAATTGGCGTCGCGCACGCCGAGTGCGACGTTTTCGAAGTCGCAGAACACCGCCATGCTGATGTTGTCTGAAAATGAAGCCATGTAGTTTGTTTTCTGTTGAGGGGGCGACAATGCCACCCGTCGATTATACGCAACAACATTACAAGGGCGTCACACCCGCTTGTGCCTCATCCGTGTTCGCGGCTGAGGAAGTCGAGCGTCGCCGTGTCGGCCCGGCCATCGTAGAACTGGTCGAGGCAGGCCTGGAACACGGCTTCGTGCGGCGCCACGTCGGCGAACAGGGTCATCGAGGACTGGAACTTGCGGTCGTCGGGGCTGCCGAAAATCTCCTCGGCCGGAGCGTCCCGGATGGCCGCGACCAGTGCCGCGCACTCGCGCAGGCGCGCTCCCAGCACCGGATGCGCGAGGTAGGCCGCGGCCTCGTCGCCGGAACGGATCGCGTATTGCCGCGCCATCGCGCTGTGGCCCAGGCCGGCCACCTGGGGGAAGATGAACCACATCCAGTGGCTTCGCTTGCGGCCGCCGCGCAGTTCGGCCACCACCTGCGGGTAGACGTCCGCCTGCGCGGCGACGAAGCGTTCAAGATCGTAGTCGGTATCCATGTCAGCCTCCTGCCGGTCCATGCTACATCAGCGGCCACGATGTTTGCTAAAGTGTCAGGCAATGAAACCGGAACACCTCCAATTGCTGCTGACGCGCGAGATGCCTTATGGGAAGTACAAGGGCAAGAAGATCGCCGACCTCCCCGGCCACTACCTCGGCTGGTTCGCGCGCGAAGGCTTCCCCCGCGGCGAGCTGGGCCAGTTGCTGGAGCTGATGTACGAGATCGACCACAACGCCCTGCGCGGCTTGCTCGACCCGCTGCGCGGGCGCTGATTCAGGCCTTGCAGGAATGCGGGCCGAACTGCGCCGCGAGGAAGTCGAGGTAGGCCTGTCCCAGCCTGGCCAGGCTGGCGCAGGCGAAAGGCGGCTGCTGGATGTCGCCGAACAGGTAGAGCGTGCCGGTGACGGCGAAGAATTCCCTGGCATTGGCCAGGAAGTGCGAAGACTGGTACTGGGCCGGGAAGCCGGCATTGGCCTTGGCGTCGCGGTAGGCGGCGCCGACGGTCGGATCGCGCATGCCGAGCACCTTGAAGTCGTACGCATGCAGCAGTTCGTGCAGCAAGATGGGTTTGTTGGCCGGGAAAACGAAGGGACGCACCACGACCACGCCGCCGTCACGCGGCATGAACACGCCGGGCTGGCCGCGCAGGCCGGCGTCGATGACGATGGGCGTCTCGCGCATCTTGTCCAGTACCGCCTGCGGCAAGCCGACCGATTCGACGATCCGCAGCTGGTCGTCGAGCGCGGCCTGGGTGTCCGCGCTCAGGGCGCCTTGCGGGTCCTGGACGTGGAAGCCGTGCGAATCGGCCGCCGCCGCGGCGGCGGATGCGGCGAGGAATGCGATACTTGCAGCAAGTTGTCGGATCATGATCGAAATGGCTGGGCTCGGGTAAGCGATCCTAGCAGTAAGAATCAATCGAAACAACCGGAGGAGCATCCCATGCTTGAAGTCCGCAAGAGCGGCGACCGTGGCCACGCCGACCACGGCTGGCTCGATTCGCACCACAGCTTTTCCTTCGCGTCCTACCATGACCCGCGCCACACGGGCTTCGGCCCGCTGCTGGTCATCAACGAGGACCGCGTCGCGCCCGGCATGGGCTTCGGCACCCACGCCCACCGCGACATGGAGATCATTTCTTACGTGCTGTCCGGCGCGCTGGAGCACCAGGACAGCATGGGCACCGGCTCGGTGCTGCACTACGGCGACGTCCAGCGCATGAGCGCGGGCAGCGGCGTGCGCCACAGCGAATTCAACGGCTCGCCCACCGAGCCCGTGCATTTCCTGCAAATCTGGATCCAGCCGAACGCGCTCGGCATCGCGCCCGGCTACGAAGAGCAGCATTTTGCGCCGGAATCGAAGCGCGGGCGGCTGCGGCTGATCGCCTCCGGCGACGGCCGCGACGGCTCGGTGACCATCCACCAGGATGCGGCCGTCTACGCCTCGATCATGGACGGCAAGGACGATGTCGAGCACATGCTGGCCTTCGGCCGCCGCGCCTACGTGCACGTGATCCGCGGCACGGTGTGGGCGAATGGCGTGGAGCTGCATGGCGGCGATGCGCTCAAGCTCACGCGCGAGCACTCGGTCAGGCTGGTGGACGCGGCCGGGGCGGAGCTGCTGGTATTCGACTTGCCGGGCTGAGGCCCGGAATGTCGCCTCGCCCCGACAAATCCCTGATTAGAAAGGAAAAGTTCCGCAATTTATTGATTTGAAGAATCACGAGCTTGGCTATAATGACGTCACCATATTGCCGGGTTCGAATATGCCGAACGATCAAGCCCCCCTTTCCATCCTCGTGGTCGAGGATGACGAACACATTGCCAAGATCCTCAGCTTCATGCTGGAGCGCCAGGGCTATCGTGTGACGCACGTGGCCGACGGCCGCGCCGCCACCGAGCATGTGGCCAGCCACCAAGCGCCCGAGCTGGTGCTGCTGGACGTGATGCTGCCCTACGTCGACGGCTTCGAGATCGTGCGCCAGATTCGCGCCCGTGCCGAATGGGCGGGCGTGCCGATCCTGATGCTGACCGCGAAGAACGCCGAACAGGACACCGTGCGCGCGCTGGACGCCGGCGCCGACGACTTCATCGCCAAGCCGTTCCAGCCGAACGAGCTGCTGGCGCGCGTGCGCCGCGCGCTGCGCGTGCCGGCCTGACGCGAGGCGCCGCCCCGCTTTGCCGATCCTGCCCGACCCGATCGTCGCCGCCGCATTCTGGACCGGCGCCGCCGCCGTCCTGCTCACGCTCGTGCTGAGCCTGCAGATCGTGCGCCTGCGCCTGGCCTTGCGCCGCAGCGAGCGCATCGAGCAGCGCGCCGTCGACAAATGGCGGCCGGTACTGCACGCGGCCATCGTCGGCGAGGCGCCGGAACTGCCGCGCCTGGCCTCCGGCGAACGCCTGCCCTTCCTCAAGCTGTGGGTGCACTTGCAGCGCTCGCTGCGCGGCGATGCCCGCGAAGCCCTGAACGACATCGCGCGCCGGCTCGGCATGGAAGCGGCGGCGCGTGCCATGCTCTCCGGCGGCCGCACCGAACAGATGCTGGCCGCGCTCACGCTGGGCTACCTGCGCGACCGGCAGGCCTGGCCGCAGCTGCAGGCATTGTCGGTGATGCCGGACCGCGCGCTGGCGCTGACCGCGATCTGGGCGCTGATCCGCATCGATCCGCAAGCGGCGGCCGAACGCATCATGCCGCAATTCCTGGATAACGAAGACTGGGCGCTGCCGCACGTGGCGGGCATGCTGCAGGAGGCCAGCGCACCGGCCGCCGAGGTGCTGGCGCGCCTGCTGCCCGGCCTGCCGGACACGCAGCTGCCGCGCGCCTTGCGCATGGCCGAAGCGCTGCGCATGCAATTGCCGTCCGCGGTGCTGGGCCGCGCGCTGGCCAGCGATGATGTCGCGGTGCTGGTGGCGGTCTTGCGCGGCGTGACCCTGCCCAACGCGCTCGACGCCGTGCGCCGCCTGCTCGGCCACGCGCACTGGCAGGTGCGCGTGCAAGCCGCGCGCGCCCTCGGCCGCATCGGCGATCCGACCGACATCGAACGCCTCGCCCAGCTGCTGGCCGACCCGGAGTGGTGGGTGCGCTACCGCGCGGCGCAGTCGCTGGTGGAACTGGCGAACCTGTACGGCGAAGCGCTGGACGCCGTGCGCGCGCGCCTGTCGGACCGCTTCGCCACCGACATGCTGGCCCAGGTGATGGCCGAAAAAGGACAGGCATGAACAATATCGTCATCGAGTGCGTCACCTGGTTCGTGCTGTGCTATTTCATCGCGCTGAACGGCGGCTACCTCCTGCTCAACCTGATGTCGATGAAGGCGCTGCGCCGCAGCGCGCAGGAAGCCTTCTTCGACGACCTGCCGCGCGCCTACTCCGGCCTCGAACCGCCGGTCAGCATCCTGGTCCCGGCCTACAACGAGGAAGCCACCATCGCCGCCTCGGTGCGCTCGATGCTGCAGCTGACCTATTCCGAGTTCGAAGTCATCGTCATCAACGACGGCTCGAAGGACGGCACGCTGGAAGTGCTCAAGCGCGAGTTCGCCCTGCTGCCCTTCCCCGAAGCGTATCGCCGCAAGCTGGCAACCAGGGACACGCGCGGCATCTACCGCTCCACCACCCACCCCAACCTGCGCGTGATCGACAAGGTCAACGGCGGCAAGGCCGACTCGCTCAACGCCGGCATCAACGCTGCGCGCTATCCGCTGTTCTGCGGCGTGGACGCCGATTCGATCCTGCAGCGCGACAGCCTGGTCAAGGTCACCGAGCCCTTCCTGCGCGACCCGACCGTGGTCGCCACCGGCGGCACCGTGCGCGTCGCCAACGGCTGCGAGGTCAAGGGCGGCTTCCTGACCAGGATCGGCCTGCCGACAAATATCTGGGCGCTGTTCCAGGTGGTCGAATACCTGCGCGCCTTCCTGTTCGGGCGGCTCGGCTGGTCGGCGATGGACGCGATGCTGATCATCTCCGGCGCCTTCGGCGTGTTCCGCAAGGACGTGGTGATCGAGGCCGGCGGCTACCGCGTCGACACCATCGGCGAGGACATGGAGCTGGTGGCGCGCATGCACCGCATGCTGCGCGCGCGGCGCCAGCCCTACCGCGTCGAGTTCGTGCCGAACCCGGTATGCTGGACCGAGGCGCCGGAAGACTTCAAGACGCTCAAGAACCAGCGCATCCGCTGGCAGCGCGGCCTGTCGGAGAGCCTGAACGCCAACTGGGGCCTGATGTTCTCGCGTAACGGCGGGCCGCCGGGCTGGCTGGCCTTCCCGTTCATGGTCGCCTTCGAATGGCTCGGGCCGGTGCTGGAACTGGGCGGCTACCTGTTCATGATCCTCGCCTTCCTGTCCGGCGCGATTTCGTGGACCGCCTTCGGCTCCTTCCTGTTCGTCGCGATCGGCCTGGGCGTGCTGCTGTCGGCCTCCGGCCTGCTGCTGGAGGAGATGTCCTTCCATATGTACCCGAAGGGCAAGCAGCTGCTGATGCTGGGCTTCGTGGTGCTGGCCGAGAATTTCGGCTACCGCCAGATCAACACCGTGTGGCGCCTGATCGGCCTGTATCGCTGGCTGGTGAACAAGGAGTCCAGCTGGGGCGCGATGAAGCGCAAGGGCAGCTGGCAAAGCGGCCAGGCCAAATAGCCGCCATGCTGGCTCCGATGCCGCGCCTGCTTTTCCTGATGCTGATCGCGATGACCAGCCACGCCCGCGCCGCCTGGCTGCACCTGTGCCCGGACGAGCATGGCCCGGCGGCCATGCCGGATGGCCGCGCGGCGCGCATCGTGGTGTCCGGCGAGCAGTCGATGCCCGGCTGCGTCAGCGCCGAGCTTGGCGTGGACAGCGCCCAGGTCGAGTCGGTCTACCCGCTGCCGGCCGGCGCCCGGCCCGAGAACACGATCCTGCTGCTGGGCGCCGTCAAGGATGGCCGCTTCGCCGTCGGCGAACACACGCTGCCGCCGGCGCGGCCGCTGCCCGAGCCGCCCGCGCCCATGCCCTTCCACGCGAATCTGCTGCCGCAGATGGCGCTGCGCACCTTCGGCGCCGAGGAACGCGTGCAGGCGCGCCTGAACGGACCGGTGCTGGAGCTGAGCTGCCGCGCGGGACAGCGCCCGGCCGGCGTGCTGCTGGGCGGCCCGTGGTATCTGCCGCGCGCATCCGCCACGCTGCGCGTGCAGGCCGACGCGCACGGCGCGTTCCGGATGCAGGTGGCCGATGCCGCGCACGCGCGCAGCGAGAGCGCCATGCCGCTGGGGATGGTCGCCACAGTCGACCTGCCGCTGCCGGCGGGCCTGGACGGCGCCCAATGGCGCCACTTCGTCGTCAACTGCCCGAACGAGGCGGCCACGCTGTCCATGGCCTCGCTCAGCCTCGAACCGCTGTCACGCACGGCCGGCCCGCGCGCGACCTGGATCTGGCGGGCCGCGCAATGGCAGCACGACGGCGACGCCCTGCTGGCATGGGCGCGCGAACAGGAACTGGGCCTGCTGTTCATCACGGTTCCGACCGGGCCGGATGGCGTGCGCGATCCGGCGCAGCTGGCGCGCTTCGTGCGGCGCGCGCATGGCCGCAACATCGCGGTGTGGAGCGTGGACGGCGACCCGCACATGGCGCTGCCGTCCGAGCAGGCCGCCGCCGTGCGGCTGGCGCATTCCTACGCGGCCTACAACCAAAAGGTGGACGCGGCCGCCCGCATCGACGGCATCCAGTTCGACATCGAGCCCTACCTGCTCGACCAGTACCGCCTTGCCCCGGCCGCGTGGAACCAGCGCTACCTGGCGCTGGCGCAATCGCTGCGCGCGGCGGCGCGATCGCTGCCCCTGGATTTCGTGGTCCCGTTCTGGTGGTCCGGACGCGACGAGCTGCTGGCCGGGCTGGCGCAGGCCGTGGACAGCCTCACCGTGATGGACTACCGCACCGACCCGGGACAGGTCCACGGCTTCGCCGCGCCCTTCCTCGACTGGGCGCAGGCCAATGGCAAGCAGGTGCGCATCGCGCTCGAAGCCGGCCCGATCGCGCCACAGACGCAGCGCCGCTACCTGCGCACCAGCGGCGCCGGCGATCTGCTGGT
>JAEWEK010000014.1 GCA_023389425.1 Pseudomonadota bacterium
CGCACCGTGCTGTCCGATCCGGCGCTGGCCCAGCACGTGCTCAGGCTCGCCAACAGCGGCATGTACGCCGCCTTCGGCCAGCGCGTCGACACGGTATCGAAAGCGGTGCTGGTGCTGGGAACCGAAACCATCGGCCACCTCGCGCTGGGCCTCAAGCTGGTCGAGGATCTGGGCAAAACGCGCGCCGATTCAGCCGAGGCCCACAGCGAAATGGAGAAGGCGGTGCTGGCCGGGATGGTGGCGCACCAGGTGGCGGCCAGCCAGTCCTTGCGCGATCCGGAAGCGGCCGTGGTGTGCGCGCTGCTGCACTCGCTGGGCCGGATGATGGCCACCTACTATCTGCCCGAGCACTGGTCGGCGCTGCGGCGGCAGCCGCCGCAGGCGGGCGAGGACGCCGCCGCGCGGGCGCAGCTGGGCATGACGCTGGAAGAGCTTGGCCGCGCCGCCGCGCTCCACTGGGGCTTGCCGCACAACCTGGTCGCGGCGATACGCAGCGTGGCGCCCGGCCAGGCGGGCAAGCTGGCGCAGGAGGACTGGCTGGCCGCCATCGGCACCATGTCGGCCCGCTGCGCCCAGGCGCTGTGGAACGACGACGCTGACGGCGCCGCGCAGTTGCGCGCGCTGGCGGCGGCCTACGGGCCGATGCTCGACATGGCGCCGGAGCGCATCCTGCAGGCGGCCGAACAGGCCCGGGCCGACGCCCGCGCGGAACTGTCAGTGGCGCCGCTGGCGCGCCCGCAGGAACAGCGCGAACAGGCCGCCCGCCGCGCCAGCCGCCGCGCCGAGGGCAATCGCGTGATGATGGCCGGTTGCGCCGAGCTGCGCGGCGCGCTCGGCCGGGGCAATCCGGCGCGCGCGCTGGAGCTGGCGCTGGAGGCGATGCACCGTGGCCTGGCTTGCTCGCGCAGCCTCGCCTTCCTGCACCACCGGCTCGATGCGCTGTACCTGGCGCGCATGGGATTGGGCGACGGCGTCGGCGCACTGGAGCCGCGCCTGCGTTTCGGCGACGGTTTCGAAGCGACCGTGTTTCACGCCGCCTTGCGCCAGGACCAGCCGGTCTTCATCGGCCAGCCGGCCGATCCGGCCTTCGCGGCGCGCCTTCCGGCATGGTGGAAAGCCACGCTGGCGGATGCGCGCGCCTTCATCGTCGCCCCGCTCAGCGTGCGCGGCCAGCCTGTGGGCTTCCTGTATGGCGACTGGACCGGCGCGGACGAGCCGCTCAAGCCGGGCCCCGTCGAACTGGGATTGATCAATGAGCTGCGCGCCCTGCTGGCGCGCACTCTCGATCCGCGCTGGCAGGCCGACCTCGCGGCCAGCCGCGCCTAGCCGGCAAGATCAGATACGCGGCGTATCGACGCGCACGTCGCCGCACTGGGCGCGATGCATCAGCGCGTGGTCGATCAGCACCAGCGCCAGCATCGATTCGGCGATCGGCGTCGCGCGGATGCCGACGCAGGGATCGTGGCGGCCGAAGGTTTCGACCAGCGCCGGATGGCCGGCCTTGTCGATCGAACGGCGCGGGATGCGGATCGAGGACGTCGGCTTGATCGCGATCGAGACCGTGATGTCCTGCCCGGTCGAGATCCCGCCCAGCACGCCGCCGGCGTTGTTGCCGACAAAGCCCTCGGGCGTCAGTTCGTCGCCGTGCTCGGAGCCCTTCTGCTGCACCGACTGGAAGCCGGCGCCGATTTCCACGCCCTTGACCGCGTTAATGCCCATCATCGCGTAGGCGATATCGGCATCGAGCTTGTCGTAGATGGGCTGGCCAAGGCCGACCGGGATATTCGTCGCCACCACGTCGATGCGGGCGCCGATCGAATCGCCGGCGCGGCGCAACGCGTCCATCGCCTCTTCCATGCGAGCGATCAGGCCGACGTCGCCGGTCGCGGCGAAGAAGGGATTGTTGTGCACGTGCTCCCAGCCCTGGAACGGGACCGCGATCTCGCCCAGCTGGCGCATGCAGCCGAAGAATTCGGTGCCGTAGGCCTCGCGCAGCCACTTCTTGGCGATGGCGCCGGCGCCGACCACCGGCGCGGTCAGGCGCGCCGACGAACGGCCGCCGCCGCGCGGATCGCGCACGCCATATTTATGCCAGTAGGTGTAGTCGGCATGCCCCGGGCGGAAGGTCTCGGCGATATTGCCGTAGTCCTTACTGCGCTGGTCCTCGTTGCGGATCAGGAGCGCGATCGGGGTGCCGGTGGTGACGCCCTCGTACACGCCGGACAGGATCTCGACCCGGTCCGCTTCCTGGCGCTGGGTGACGTGGCGCGAGGTGCCCGGCTTGCGCCGGTCCAGTTCGGGCTGGATGTCGGCTTCCGACAGGGCCATGCCCGGCGGGCAGCCGTCGATTACGCAGCCGATGGCCGGCCCGTGCGATTCGCCGAAGGTGGTAACGGAAAAGAGCTTGCCAAAGGTATTGCCGGACATGATAGCGAGTGCAAAAGTGGAAAACGCATTCTACCAGTTGCACGAATACGGATTGCTAACCCTTCATTTTTGCCAGCCGTCAAGCGGGTGTTGCTTCTAGGACATATGTTAGTCAGAAAGGCTACAAACCGTTAATGCCTCATACAAACCCAGATATACTTGAGCTGAGTCAACACAGAATCAATCTCGGGAAACCTTCATGTCCGCAACAAGTCCGCGCACTGCCGTAGTCGACGACAGCGACGGACTCATCTTTGCGGATGAGGGGCCGCGCGGCCAGCGGCGCAGCGCCGAACCGCCGTGGCGCATCATGATCGTCGACGACGACGCCGACGTCCACACCACCACCACCTTTGCCCTGTCCAATATGGAGATGCAGGGGCGGCCGCTCGAATTCGTCCACGCCTATTCGGCGGCCGAGGCGCGCGAGCTGCTGCGGCACGACAGCGGCCTGGCCGTGATCCTGCTCGACGTGGTGATGGAACAGGCCGACGCCGGCCTGCACCTGGTGCGCCATGTGCGCGAGACGCTTGGCATGCACGACGTGCGCATCATCCTGCGCACCGGCCAGCCCGGCTACGCGCCGGAGATGGACGCGATCCGCGGCTATGACATCAACGATTACCGCTCCAAGTCGGAGCTGACCCGCACCAAGCTGTATACGGCGGTGGCGGCGGCCGTGCGCTCGTTCGAACAGATCCGCGCGCTGCAAGCCAACCGCAGCGGCCTTGAAACCATCGCCCGCGCCAGCGCGGAGCTGATGGCGCTGCATGGCCCGCGCGACTTCGGCCACGGCGTGCTGGCCCAATTGGCCAACCTGCTCGGCCAGGCGGCCGATGGCGTGCTGTGCGCACGCGAACCGGGCGAGCGCAGCACGGTGCTGCGCGTGCTGGCCGGCAGCGGCAGCTGCGCCCACCTGGCCGACGGCGCGGTCACCGCCCACCCCGACCACGCCGTGCCGGCCGCGATCGAACTCGCACTCGCCGAGCGCACCAACCTGTATCTGCCGGACCAGCTGGCGCTGTATTTTTCCGGGAAATCGGAACGCGAATTTGCCGCCTGCCTGCGCCTGTCGCGGCCCATCGGCGAGATCGAAAAACGCCTGCTCGAGGTGTTCTGCAGCGTGGTCGCGGTGGGGCTGGACAATGTGGAGCTGGTCACGCATCTGCACCGCTCCGCCTTCTACGACCCGCTCACCGGCCTGCCCAACCGCACGCGCCTGGTCGAACTGCTGGACGCCACGCTGGCCGGCCCGTTCCGCAGCGAGGCGATCCTGGCGCTGGTCGACATCGATCACTTCTCCGAGACCAACGACGCGCTCGGCCACCAGTTCGGCGACGGCCTGCTCAACGCGGTGGCCGAACGCCTGCGCGCCTCGCTGTCCGGGGTGACGGTGGCGCGCATCGGCGGCGACGTGTTCTGCCTGCTGGGCAGCGCCCAGTCGGTCACGCCGAACCGCATCTGCACCCTGTTCGATGCGCCGTTCTCGATCGACGGCCAGGACGTGCAGGTGGCCGCCACGCTCGGCCTGGTGCGCCTCGCCGAGCATGACGGCAGCGGCACCGATGCGCTCAAGGACGCCGACATCGCGCTCAAGCGCGCCAAGACCCAGCACGGCAGCAAGCATTTCTACTTTACGCGCGGCCTCGGCATCGCGATCCGCGAACGGGTGCGCATGATGCACGCGCTGCGCAGCGGCTTTGCGCGCGGCGAGCTCTACCTGGCCTACCAGCCACAGGTCGACCTCGACACCGGCCGCGCCTTCGGCGCCGAAGCGCTGCTGCGCTGGCGCACCGAGGACGGCCAGGACGTGCCGCCGGACCGCTTCGTGCCGATCGCCGAGTACTCCGGCCTGATTTCGGACATCGGCGAATGGGTGCTGCACCAGGCCTGCGCGGAGCTGACGCGCATCCGCGCCGCCGGCCACACGAGCTTCACCATGTCGGTCAACGTATCGCAGGTGCAGTTCCGCCACCCGCACTTCATCGACATGCTGCGCCGCGCGCTGCACGACACCGGCGCGCCGGCCGAAAACGTGGAGCTGGAGATCACCGAATCGATGGCGATGGAAGAGCCGGACGTGCTGGCCGAGCTGCTGGCGCAGGTGAAGGGCACCGGGGTATCGATCGCCATCGACGACTTCGGCACGGGCTTCTCGTCGCTGTCGCATCTGCAGCGGCTGCAGGTGGACCGGCTCAAGATCGACCGCGCGTTCGTGTCCGAGATTACCGGCTCAGCGCGCGGCAGCAGCATCGCCGAGATGGTGATCCAGCTGGGGCGCAACCTGGGACTGTCGATCATCGCCGAAGGCGTCGAGGACGAGCGCCAGGCGCAGATCCTGCGTTCGCTCGGCTGCCGCAAGGCACAGGGCTTCCTGTATTCGCGACCGTTGGCGCCGGACGCCTTGCTGGAGTGGCTTGGCCAGCCCCGCTGATCTTCCTCCCCCCGTAAAACCCTCGTCCCGGTCACGGCGCTGTCCTTACGCCTGCTGCACAGCAACATAAAAAAACATGAGCAAACGCCACGCGTGCGCGGCCTGAAGCCTTATCATGCCGCTTGCCGCAAGTCACCTCACAAGGGAGAAGCGTTTTTATGAGCCAGAGTAAGCCTCTGTCGCTGCATGTACCGGAGCCATCCGGCCGGCCCGGCTGCAAGACTGATTTTTCATACCTCCAGGTCACGCCTGCGGGCGCTGTCCGTCGACCGAACATCGACGTGCTGCCGTCCGAGACCAACGACCTTGCCTCCACCATGATCCGCGTGCTCGACGACGATGGCAATGCCGTCGGACCGTGGGCGCCCGATCTCGACCGCGAGACGCTGCGCTTCGGCCTGCGCACGATGGTGAAAACGCGTATCTTCGATGCGCGCATGGTCATCGCCCAGCGCCAGAAGAAGCTCTCGTTCTACATGACCTCCCTCGGCGAGGAAGCGATCGGCACCGCCCACGCGCTCGCGCTGAAGGACGGCGACATGAACTTCCCGACCTACCGCCAGCAAAGCCTGCTGATGGCACGCGAGTACCCGCTGCGCGACATGATCTGCCAGCTGCTCTCGAACGAAGCCGACCCGATGAAGGGCCGCCAGCTGCCGGTCATGTACTCGGTGCGCGAGAAAGGCTTCTTCAGCATCTCGGGCAACCTCGCCACCCAGTACCCGCAAGCCGTGGGCTGGGCCATGGCATCGGCGATCAAGGGCGACACCAAGATCGCGTCGGCCTGGATCGGCGACGGCGCCACCGCCGAATCCGACTTCAACACCGCGCTCACTTTCGCGCACGTCTACAACGCCCCGGTGATCCTCAACGTGGTGAACAACCAGTGGGCGATCTCGACCTTCCAGCACATCGCCGGCGGCGAGAGCGTGACCTTCGCCACCCGCGGCGTCGGCAGCGGCATCGCTTCGCTGCGCGTGGACGGCAACGATTTCCTGGCCGTGTATGCCGCCTCCTGCTGGGCGGCGCAGCGCGCCAGGGGCGGCCACGGCCCGACCCTGATCGAATGGGTCACCTACCGCGCGGGCCCCCACTCCACTTCCGACGACCCGTCGCGCTACCGCCCCGAGGACGACTGGTCCTGGTTCCCGCTGGGCGACCCGATCGCACGCTTGCGCAAACACCTGACCGTCAAGGGCTGGTGGAGCGACGAGGAACACGAGAAGGTACAGGCCGAACTGGAAGCCGAAGTGCTGGCCGCCCAAAAAGAGGCGGAGCAGCACGGCACCCTGATCGACGGCCGCGTGCCGAGCGCGGCGACGATGTTCGAGGACGTCTACAAGGACATGCCCGAGCACCTGCGCCAGCAACGTCAACAATTGGGAGTGTGAAGTGGCACGCGACGACGACAAACCAGAAAGCAAGGTCGTGCCGATGACGATGATCCAGGCGCTGCGCAGCGCCATGGACATCATGCTCGAGCGCGACGACAACGTGGTCATCTACGGCCAGGACGTGGGCTACTTCGGCGGCGTGTTCCGCTGCACCGACGGCCTGCAGGCCAAGTACGGCAAGACGCGCGTGTTCGACGCGCCGATCTCCGAGGGCGGCATCGTCGGCACCGCGGTCGGCATGGCCGCCTACGGCCTGCGCCCGGTGGTCGAGATCCAGTTCGCCGATTACTTTTATCCGGCGACCGACCAGATCGTGTCCGAGGCGGCGCGCCTGCGCTACCGCTCGGCCGGCGACTTCACTTCGCCGCTCACCATCCGCATGCCCTGCGGCGGCGGCATCTACGGCGGCCAGACCCACAGCCAGTCGCCGGAAGCCTTCTTCACCCACGTGTGCGGCATCCGCACCGTGATGCCGTCCAATCCGGTGGACGCCAAGGGCCTGCTGATCGCGTCCATCGAGAACGACGACCCGGTCATCTTCCTCGAGCCGAAGCGCCTGTACAACGGCCCCTTCGACGGCCACCACGACCGACCGGTGGTGCCGTGGTCCAAGCACCCGATGGGCGAAGTCCCCGAGGGCTACTACAAGACGCCGCTGGACAAGGCCGCCGTGTTCCGCGAGGGCGCCGACCTGACCGTGCTCACCTACGGCACGATGGTGTGGGTGTCCGAGGCCGCGGCCAACGAGACCGGGATCGACGCCGAGATCATCGACCTGCGCACCCTGTGGCCGCTCGACCTCGAGACCGTCCTCGCATCGGTCAAGAAGACCGGCCGCTGCGTGGTCGTGCACGAAGCGACCAAGACCAGCGGCTTCGGCGCCGAACTCGCGGCGCTGGTGCAGGAACACTGCTTCTATCATCTCGAAGCGCCGATCGAGCGCGTCTGCGGCTGGGACACCCCGTATCCGCACGCGCAGGAGTGGGCGTATTTCCCCGGCCCGGATCGCGTGGGCGCGGCATTCAAACGAGCGATGGAGCGTTGATATGGGCATTCATGTAATTAAAATGCCCGATCTGGGCGAAGGCATTGCGGAAGTCGAAGTCGTCGAATGGCACGTCAAGCCGGGCGACACCGTCAAGGAAGACCAGGTGCTGGCCGATGTCATGACCGACAAGGCCACGGTCGAGATCCCGTCGCCGGTGCACGGCACCGTCGTCGCGCTCGGTGGTGCGATCGGCGAGTCGCTGGCGGTCGGCGCTGAACTGATCCGCCTCGAAGTCGAAGGCGCGGGGAATCATTCGGCGGACAAGGACAAGCCGAAGGCCGCTCCCGCGCCGGTGTCCGCTCAGGATGCGGTGGCCGAACAGCAGGCCGGCGAGCCGGTCGCCGTCGGCGCATCAGGCAAACCGTCCGGCAAGCCGGAAGCGGCACCCGCGAAAACGGCGGCAGCTCCCGCGCCCGCACCGCAAGCTGCCGCCGCGCGCTCCGGCGCACAAGTGGTGGCGCTGCGTCCCGCCGGCGAAAAGCCAGTCGCCGCACCGGCGGTACGCCAGCGCGCCTGGGACCTCGGCATCGAGCTGCAGTACGTGATGGGCAGCGGCCCGGCCGGCCGCATCACGCATGCCGACCTCGATTCCTACGTCGAGACACGCCAGCGCGGCGGCGGCGGCATGGGCGGCCTTGATCATCGCTACGCCGAGCAGCACGGCGAAAGCGCGACCCCTGTCATCGGACTGCGCCGCAAGATCGCCGAGAAGATGCAGGAAGCGAAGCGCCGCATCCCGCACTTCACCTACGTCGAGGAAGTCGACGTCACCGAGCTGGAAACCCTGCGCGCCCAGCTCAACGCCCGCTACGGCGGGGAGCGCGGCAAGATCACCCTGCTGCCGCTCCTGATGCGCGCCGTGGTGCTCGCCGTGCGCAAGTACCCGGACGTGAACGCACGTTACGACGACGACGCCGGCATCGTCACCCGCTACAACCCGGTCCACATCGGCATCGCCACCCAGACCCCCAGCGGCCTGATGGTGCCGGTGATCCGCAACGCCGAAGCGCGCGACCCCTGGTCGAACGCGTCCGAGGTGGCGCGGCTCGCGGATGCGGCGCGCAACGGCAAGGCGCTGCGCGAGGAGCTGTCCGGCTCCACCATCACCATCACCAGCCTCGGCGCGCTGGGCGGCATCGTCACCACGCCGGTCATCAACTGGCCGGAAGTGGCGATCGTCGGCGTCAACCGCATGGTCGAGAAGCCGGTGGTGAAAAACGGCGAGGTAGTGGTGCGCAAGACGATGAACCTGTCTTCGTCGTTCGACCACCGCGTCATCGACGGCATGGTGGCGGCCGAATTCGTGCAAACCATCCGCGGCTACCTCGAGTGCCCGGCAACCCTGTTCGTGGAATGAGGATATGAATTCAGTGACGACGACACTGCTCGTGATCGGCGGCGGACCGGGCGGCTACGTGGCCGCCATTCGGGCGGGGCAGCTCGGCATCCCGACCATCCTGGTCGAAGGCGACAACCTGGGCGGCACCTGCCTGAACATCGGCTGCATCCCGTCCAAGGCCCTGATCCACGCCGCCGAGGAATTCGACAAGGCCCACCACTACAGCGGCGACTCCCCGCTCGGCATCGCCGTCGACGGCGTGAAGATCGACGTCGCCCGCACCGTGCACTGGAAGGACGGCATCGTCAAGCGCCTGACCGGCGGCGTCGGCGCGCTGCTGCGCAAGCACGGCGTGCAGGTCATCAAGGGCTGGGCGCGCGTCATCGACGGCAAGACGGTCGAGGTCACCGAGCATGGCGCGGCGGAAGGCAGCATGCGCATCCACTGCGAGCACCTGCTGCTGGCGACGGGATCGCAGGCGGTCGAGCTGCCCTTCATGCCTTTCGGCGGGCCGGTCGTGTCCAGCACCGAGGCGCTGTCGCCCGAGAACCTGCCGAAGCGGCTGGTGGTCGTGGGCGCGGGCTACATCGGGCTGGAGCTGGGCATCGCTTATCGCAAGCTGGGCGTGCAGGTGTCGGTGGTGGAAGCGATGGACCGCATCCTGCCGGCCTACGACGAAGAACTGGTCAAGCCGGTGGCGGCGTCGCTGAAGCGCCTCGGCATCGACGTCCACCTGCGCACCAGCGTGCTGGGCACCACCGAAGCCGGCGACGGCGTGCGCATCCGCGGCGACGGCGGCTACGAGACCACGCTGGTCGCGGACCGCGTGCTGGTGGCGGTCGGCCGCAAGCCCCGCACCGAAGGCTTCGGGCTCGAGAGCCTGCTGCTCGACATGAACGGCCGCGCCGTCCGCATCGACAACCAGTGCCGCACGTCGATGCGCAATGTGTGGGCGATCGGCGACCTGACCGGCGAGCCGATGCTGGCGCACCGCGCGATGGCGCAGGGCGAAATGGTGGCCGAGATCATCGCCGGCAAGCGCCGTCATTTCGCGCCGGCCGCAATTCCGGCGGTGTGCTACACCGATCCGGAAGTCGTGGTGGTGGGGCTCACGCCGCAGGACGCGGAGCGCCAGGGCCTCGACGTCATCACCGCCAACTTCCCGTTCGCCGCCAACGGCCGCGCAATGACCATCGAAAGCACGGACGGTTTCGTGCGGGTGGTGGCGCGCAGCGACAATCACCTGGTCGTCGGCTGGCAAGCGGTGGGACGCGGCGTATCGGAGCTGGCGGCGGCGTTCTCGCAGTCGATCGAGCTGGGCGCGCAGCTGGAAGACGTAGGCGGCACGATCCACGCGCATCCGACCCTGGGCGAAGCGGTGCAGGAGGCGGCACTGCGCGCGCTGGGGCACGCCTTGCACATTTAAGAAATTTATATAATGTTCCCGGCAGCTCGCCGGGAAGAATGAACGTCGTCCTCGCGAACGCGGGGACCCCATTTCGTCGCCCGCCGGGCCTGGCGGCATTCACGCAAAATGGGGTTCCCGCCTTCGCGGGAACGACGTTTGCTCTTACTTCGCCGGCGCCCGCGCCAGCACCATCCCCAAGGTCAGCGCGGTCTCCGTCACCTTCTCCAGCGACGGCGAATATTCCTGGTCGATCCAGCGCAGCGCGATGTGCATCACGCCGCCGATCACGCCTGCCTGCAGCAGCTCGTCGTGCTGCAGTTCCGGCGGCGCCACGATGCTTGCCACCCGCCGTCCGATTTCGCGCAGCGCCGAATCGAAGGCCTTGTCCACCGCCCTGCTGACCCCGCGGATCTCGACCATGAAGACGCGCGCCGAACGCGGTTCGCGCTGCAGCGCCGCGAAGTGCTCCTGCAGCATGGCCCGCGCCCGCGCCTTGCGGCTGCGCCCGGCGCCATCGGCCGCGCGCATCACCTCGCCGAACATGCTGAAGGTGACCGCGTTGAAGCAGGCGATCAGCAGCTCCTCGCTGTTGGCGAACGACTCGTAGAAATAGCGCTCCGTGAGGCCGGCCGCTTCGCACACCGCCTTGACGGTGGCATTGTGATAGCCGCGCTCACCATAAACGGCGACCGCCGCTTCGACCAGCCGGCTGCGGCGCTGGGCGCGCCGTTCTTCCGGCGACACCCCGCGGTAGGGGCGAGAGATAGTAACGTCTGGGACCATAAGATTATGTGGCACAGTATTGACGGCCAAACACCCCTTAACTGGTGGTGCAGAAGCGCCGCAGCTTGTCCTCGTACATGGCGTCGTCGGCATGGCGCAGCAGCTGCTCCGCCTGTTCGCCGTGGTCCGGGAACAGCGCGACCCCGATGCTCGCGCTGACCCGCACGAAATGTTCGCCGAGCGCCAGCGGCGCGGCCACGGCGGCCCGGATCTTCTCCGCAACCAGGTTGGCATCGTCCGGCCGCGACAGCTCGTCGGCCAGCATCACGAATTCGTCGCCGCCGAAGCGCGCCACCGTGTCCGAGCTGCGCGCACACTGGCCGAGGCGTCCCGCGAGTTCCTGCAGCAGGCGGTCGCCGGCGGCGTGGCCAAGCTGGTCGTTGACTTCCTTGAAGCGGTCGATGTCGATGAACAGCAGCGCCAGGCGCCGTTCAGTACGGCGGGCGCGCGCCAGCGCGATGCGCAGGCGATCGTGGAACAGGCGCCGGTTGGGCAGCCCGGTCAGTTCGTCGTAGCGCGCCGCGCGCAGCAGGTCGGCATGCAGCTGCTGGCGTTCGACCGCGATCGCCAGTTGCGCCGCGACGAAGCGGAACAGCTCCGCGTCCGCCGCCGCGCCGCCGCTGCCCGAGCGGTCGCGCAGGAACAGGGCGCCGTTGGTGCCGCGCTGGCCGCTGAGCGCCAATGCCTGCCAGGCATCGACCCCGGCGTCGCCCGGCACATGCACCAGCACCGGCGCGCCGCCACGGTCGGACGCGCGCGGCCAGTGGCGCAGGCGTTCGCGCACGCTGGCCTGCATCGCGCCGTCGCCGGTCGAGAAAAAGATGGCCGCTTCGCCGCGCTCGCCGACGCCGTCGGCGACGATGGCCACCGCGTCGACCTCGACCACCTGCGCGATGATCTGGTGCAGCTGGATGCACAGTTCCGGCAGCTCCGTGCAGCGGTGCGCGGCGGCGGTGATTTCGTAGGTGGCGGCCTGGCGCCGCTCGGCCAGCACCAGGCTGCTGACATTGCGCGCCACGCCGACGCGCAGGCCGTACTCCGGCAGCAGGCGCGCCGACCACATGAGCTGGACCCGGCGCCCGTCCTTGTGCAGATAGCAGTTCTGGAAGCCCACCCGGCGCTGGCCGGCACGCACGCGCGCAGCCTCGGCCTCGGTGGAAACGCGATCCTCGGGCGCCAGGAACTCGACCTGCCTGCGCCCGATCATTTCCGCGGGTTGGTAGCCCAGCATGTCATGACAGCCCGCGCTGACATGAACGATGGTGCCATCGCCGTCGACCAGGAAGACCGCGTCCAGAAGAAGATCCGTGATGCTGTCCAGCAAATCCGGCAGGGGCATTTTCAAAGATGGCATAAAGCCTTCATTTACCGTAGGACAACAATATTAGCACTGAAACATTAAAAATATGCGAGGAGCAATTTTTTTGCAACGCACAGTCTACATCTTGCCACCAAAAATTTGACAATGTACAGTGTCAGGAACGATAAATACAACGAGACATCATGTCCGCCCACCCGCTTTCTCCTGACGACATGCCGCTGGATGTGCTGATCGTCGGCGCCGGGCTCTCCGGCATCGGCGCCGCCGTCCAGCTGCAGCGGCGCTGTCCCGGCAAGCGTTACGCGATCCTGGAAGCGCGCGACGCCATCGGCGGCACCTGGGACCTGTTCCGCTACCCCGGCATCCGCTCCGATTCGGACATGTACACCCTCGGCTACGCCTTCAGAC
>JAEWEK010000022.1 GCA_023389425.1 Pseudomonadota bacterium
CTTTTTCCCACGTCCCGATCTGTCGCCAAAACAACAACTCATTACAAGTTGCATCTTTAAAATGGATTAACGACAAGCAAGCGCGCTATCATGGCGACATACAGTAGCAAGATTGCTTTCGATGCACCGACCACCCGCCTCCGCCCTGACCGCGCCGTCCGAGTTCGCCAATCCTGCCGATATCGCCCGCGAAGCGTTCCGACGCCTGGCCTCGCGCCGCGTCCAGCCGACGCCGGAGGCCTACCGCGACGTCTACAACGAGGTCGCGGGCGTGGCGCCGCCGCCGTCCAACGATGGCGCCGTGCAATTGCTGTCGACGCTGGCGCTGCGCCTGGCCGACATGCCCGGCGAGTTGTCCGACTATGGCGGCCGGTTCCGGCGCGCGATCAAGGAACGCGACTGGGACGGCTACAGCAAGCAACTGGGACAGCTGATCGACACCCACCTGCGCAAGGGCGGCGCGCTGGAGCGCCTCGGCGCCGAACAGCCGGAAGCGCGCGCGCTGCGCGAAATGCTGGGCCGCGCGCTGGGCTATGCCCTGCCCGCCCTGCTGTCGGGCGCGCCCAATCTCGCGTCCGAGTCCGAATCGCTGGGCATGGCCCTGCGCATTCCGGTCAACGAATCCGAACTGACGGACATGGCCGCCCGCTTCAAGCAGCTGTGCTACCAGATCGAACTGCACAGTGGCGACCTGGGCGAACAGCAAGAGATGCTGCTGCGCCTGTTCCGCCTGCTGCTCGACAATATCGCCGAACTGCTCGACGACGACAGCTGGATGCGTGGCCAGATCGCCACGGTGCAGGAGCTGGTCGCCGGCCCGGTCAACCATCGCCTGTTGGACGACGCCGCGCGCAGCTTGAAGGACGTGATCTACCGCCAGGGCAAGATCAAGCACGGCCTGGCCGAAGTCAAGCTGACCGTCAAGAACATGATGATGACCTTCGTCGACCGGCTCGGGTCGGTGGCGGCCTCGACCGGAGATTTCCAGGCCCGCATGGGCGGCTACGTCGAGCGCATCGGCAGCGCCGGCAATATCGCCGAGCTGAACGAAGTGCTGTCGGAAGTGGTCAAGGCCGCGCGCCAGGTCGAACAGGACGCGATCGACTCGCGCGACAGCATGCTGGCGGCGCAGGACGAGGTGCAGGCGGCCGAGCAGCGCATCGCCAGCCTCGAGGCCGAGCTGCAGCAGATGAGCGAACTGGTGCGCGAAGACCACCTCACCGGCAGCCTCAACCGCCGCGGCATGGACCACGCCTTCGAGCGGGAGCAGGCGCGCGCCGACCGCCGCAACAGCCCGCTGTGCGTGGCCATGCTCGACCTCGACAATTTCAAGCGCCTGAACGACACCCACGGCCACGCCGCCGGCGACCAGGCCCTGCGCCACCTGGTTCGCGTGGTCAAGGAAACCGTGCGCACCGAAGACACCGTGGCGCGCTACGGCGGCGAAGAATTCCTGATTTTGATGCCGGACACCACGCTGGAGGACGCGGCCCAGGCCATGACCCGCCTGCAGCGCGCCCTGACCAAGCACTTCTTCCTGCACGAAAACGAAAAGCTGCTGATCACCTTCTCCTGCGGCGTGGCCCTGCGCCAGCCGGGCGAAGCCCAGGACAGCCTGCTCAAGCGCGCCGACCAGGCCATGTACCGCGCCAAGCACAGCGGCAAGAACCGCGTCGTCATCGCCTCCTGAACCGCGCCCAGCTTACACCGTCGTCCCCGCGCAGGCGGGGACCCATACTGAGCGTCCCGACACGCGCCCCCTGTTGCTGTCGACCACCTTTACAGCCTCGCTCGCCGCGAATTCGCAACTCCCTGAAAATGAAGGAATAATCCACACTGGCACGTCGATTGCTACACCCAAAGCTCCACCAACCAACAATCGATCCCGCCATGTTACGCCTGCTCAGCTCCTTCCTCTGCGCCCTGCTCCTGTCGCCGGCCGCCCACGCCAACATCCAGTACAGCTGGCACCCCACCAACGGCGCCGTCCCGTACAACATCCAGCTGGACCTCTTGTTTTCCGATGCAATCGTCAAAAGCGGCTCCATGCAGTTCCGCAGCACTGACGCCCCCGCGGACTACGCCAAGTCCGGCCTGATCTCGGTCTACTACACGTTCGCCGGCAATTCCTGGCCCATCAACTTCGCGCCCTCCACCACGCCGCTGGGCCCATGGGACGAGCTCAGCCTGGACATCAACTTCCTCGGCAACGGAACGCTTACGGGGCACATCCTGGTCAGGAACGTCGCGAGCGATATCGAGCTGCTAAGCAATGGCCCAACGTTCACCGTCATCTGGGCGAACAGCGACGAAGGCATGATCAGCGCCGGCTGCCCGTGGGATACCGACACCCTGTGCGCGGGCGCCACCGGCCACTTTGTCAGTACCCGGCTCGACACACCCGGCGACGTCCCCGAGCCGCCCAGCCTGGCCCTGATCGCCCTGGGCGCGTTCGGCTTGCGCAGGGCGCGACGCCAAAGCGTGAAATAAGCGGGAAAAAATTCTTCTTTTCTCGCTCAAGTTTCCGAAAAAGCTGCCGTGATAGCGACCCTCTCTTGCGCGGCTTGAGGG
>JAEWEK010000078.1 GCA_023389425.1 Pseudomonadota bacterium
GTTCCAGGTCTGGGTCGCGCCGGAGGCACGCGGCCAGGGCATCGCCGCCAGGCTGCTCCGCACCGCGATCGATTGGGCCCGGGAGCGCGGCTTCCGCGCGATGACGCTCGGCGTCACCGAGGGCGACACGCCGGCCGTAAGGCTGTACCTGCGCGAAGGGTTTCGCAATGCCGGCGAACCCGCACCATTGCGTCCGGGTTCGGCGCTGCTCTCGCAAACGATGTGCCTGATGCTGGCAGGCTAGATGTTGCGCAGCACGGCCCCCTTGGGCGGCGCGAAATCGACGATGTCGTTGACCATGCCCGCGGTCTTGGCGTCGCGCGAATTGAGGTGCAGGTCGGAATACTGGTGGATGTCCCACTGTTCCTTGGTCAGCTCCACTTGCTTGCGCAGGATGGATTCGGTGCGCGAGTCGTCCGCGCGCAGGCCCTCGACAATGATGTTGAGCGCATCCGGCCGCGAACCGGGCGACGCCGTCGCATGCGACTTGTGCACCATGAAGCGCGCCGTTTCACTGCAATAGCGCTTGCGTCCGGAGAGGAACATGATGACCGCGATCGAGGCCACCGCCCCGCCGTTGTACATGATGAACTCGATCGGCGAATTGGCCAGGAAGTTGTACAGGCACAGGCCGTCGCTGACGTAGCCGCCGTTGGACTGCACCAGCACGTGGGCGCGCTCGATGCCGTCCTCGGTCATCATGGCCACGGCGTCGAACACCCGGTGCACCATGTCACTGTTGACGTCGCCCGATAGCGTGAACCAGCCCTCTTTTAGCTGTTTTGCTTGCTCTTCGCTCATAGTCTTCCCTGCTCGAAAAGTGTTACGGGCTAGTGTAACAAATGCCGGGGCAAAGCCGTTTCGCCGCTGCTTCATTCGTGCGGGACAACACCCGTCCGCCAGCCGTTTCCAGGTTGACAGCCAAGGGCTGCTGGCATATCCTCCACAGTCTTGACCGGGAGAGGGTCGCGCACGCGACCGCCGAAGGGGCATTACCCAAAAAACTCTCAGGCAAAAGGACCGGTCAAGGGACTTGCTGGCGCATCGCGCGGCGGTCCAACTCTGGAGAGCGGCCGCGGCGCACCAGCCGGCGGCCCACCGAAGGGGCAGGCGGATCACGTCCGCTATCTCTCAGGTACCAAGGACAGAGGGGTGCGATGGCACGCGCCGCGCGACGGCGCAGCGTGCCCAACCCTTTTATCTGCCCGAGGATTCCATGACGCTCAAAGCGACCCCGCTCAATTCCGTACACCGCGCAGCCGGCGCCAAGATGGTCGATTTCGGCGGCTGGGACATGCCGGTCAACTACGGTTCGCAGATCGAAGAACACAATGCCGTGCGCACCGACGCCGGCATGTTCGACGTCTCGCACATGTGCGTGGTCGACCTCAAGGGCGCCAACGTGCGCGCCTTCCTGCGCGGCCTGCTGGCCAACAACGTCGACAAGCTGCAGGTGCCGGGCAAGGCGCTCTACTCCTGCATGCTGAACCCGCAGGGCTTCGTCATCGACGACCTGATCGTCTACTACTTCACCGAAGACTGGTTCCGCCTGGTTGTCAACGCCGGCACCGCCGAGAAGGACGTGGCCTGGATCCAGCAGCAGAACGACGCCACCGGCAGCGGCCTGACGATCACCCAGCGCCGCGACGGCAACGACCCGATCGCGCTGGTCGCGGTGCAGGGCCCGAACGCGCGCGCCAAGGTGTGGGAAACCATCCCGGCCGTCAAGGAAGCGTCGGAACCGCTCAAGCCCTTCAACGTCGTCATCGTCAAGGACACCCCGTTCGGCGAAGTGATGGTCGCGCGTACCGGCTACACCGGCGAAGACGGCTTTGAAATCGGCGTGTCAAGCACACAGGTGGAAGCGCTGTGGAACGCGCTGGCCGCCAACGGCGTCAAGCCCGCCGGCCTGGGCGCGCGCGACACGCTGCGCCTGGAAGCCGGCATGAACCTGTACGGCCAGGACATGGACGAAACCGTCAACCCGCTGGACGCGGGCCTGGGCTGGACCATCGACCTGGTGTCCGAGCGCGACTTCATCGGCAAGGCCGCCCTGCTGCAGATGGGCCAGAACGCCAACTTCGTCGGCCTGATCCTGCGCGAAAAAGGCGGCATCCTGCGCGCCCACCAGAAAGTGGTGGCGGCATCGGGCAATGCCGGCGAAATCACCAGCGGCACCTTCAGCCCCAGCATGCAGCAGGCGATCGCGCTGGCGCGCGTGCCGACCGACGTCAACGTCGGCGACACCGTGCACGTCGAGATCCGCGACAAGAAGCTGGCCGCGTCCGTGGTCAAGCTGCCCTTCGTCCGCAATGGCAAAGTGCTGGCCGCCTGATTAAATTTATACTAACGAGCCTGTCCCCGCGGAAGCGGGGATCCACCCCTAGATAGGAGCCCCCATGAACATCCCAGCCGACCTGAAATACACCGAGTCCCATGAGTGGGTCCGCGTCGAAAGCGACGGCACCCTGACCGTCGGCATCACCGAGTACGCGCAGGACGCACTGGGCGACATCGTGTTCGTCGAACTGCCGCAGGTCGGCAAGGCCTTCACCGCCGGTGACGACGCCGCGGTGGTCGAGTCGGTGAAAGCCGCCAGCGACATCTACGCGCCGGTCTCGGGCACCGTGACCGCGGTGAACCAGCCGGTCGCCGATTCGCCGGAGTCGATCAATGCCGATGCCTACGCCAACTGGCTGTTCAAGCTGCAGCCGGCCGACGCCGGCGCGGTGAACGGCCTGCTGGATGCGGCTGCTTATGGCAAGGTCACCGAAGATCATTGATGTATTCAACCGGCGCTTGATTGCGCCGGTATCGTTTTAGCACCACCAGCAGAAATACCGTCGTCCCGGCGCAGGCCGGGACCCATAGACCGTTTGAGGCGTCGAACATTCGACGGCCGCAGGCCAGGTAACTCAGCATGGGTCCCGGCCTTCGCCGGGACGACGTTTCAAGTTTCAACTAATCGCCCCGCTACCATGACCCGCTCCAGCCTGACCCAACTCGAAGCCCGCGACGGCTTCATCCCGCGCCACATCGGCCCGTCCGACACCGAACAGGCAGCCATGCTGTCGACCCTTGGCTACGCATCGCGCGCCGCGCTGATCGACGCCGTGGTCCCGGCCAACATCCGCCGCAAGGACCAGCTCGACCTCGGCCAGTTCGTCGAACCGCTGCCGGAAGAAGCCGCCCTCGCCAAACTGAAGGGCATCGCCTCGAAGAACAAGGTCATGAAGTCGGTCATCGGCCAGGGCTACTACGGTACCCACACGCCCAAAGTCGTCCTGCGCAACATCTTCGAAAACCCGGCCTGGTACACCGCCTACACCCCGTACCAGCCGGAGATCTCGCAAGGCCGCCTGGAAGCCATCCTCAACTTCCAGCAGGTGATCACCGACCTCACCGGCATGGGCATCGCCAACTCGTCGATGCTGGACGAAGGCACCTCCGCCGCCGAAGCGATGACGCTGATCCAGCGCGTCGGCAAGTCGAGCTCGAAGGTGTTCTACGTCGCCGACGACGTGCTGCCGCAGACCCGCGAAGTGATCGAGACCCGCGCCAAGCCGCTAGGCATCGAGGTCCGCACCGTGGCCGCCGACAAGGTGGGCGAGCTGGAAGACGGCTTCGGCGTGCTGCTGCAATACCCTGGCGTGAACGGCGACGTGCGCGACTACAGCGCCGCCGTCGAAAAGCTGCATGCCACCGGCGCGATGGTGGTGGTGGCGGCCGACCTGCTGGCCCTGACCATGCTCACCCCGCCGGGCGAATGGGGCGCCGACGTCGTCGTCGGCAACAGCCAGCGCTTCGGCGTGCCGCTCGGCTTCGGCGGCCCGCACGCGGGCTACATGGCCACCAAGGACGAATACAAGCGCAGCATGCCGGGCCGCCTGGTCGGCGTGACCGTCGACGCGCAGGGCAACAAGGCCTACCGCCTGGCGCTGCAGACCCGCGAACAGCACATCCGCCGCGAGAAGGCGACTTCCAACATCTGCACCGCGCAAGTGCTGCTGGCCGTGATGGCCTCGATGTACGCCGTCTACCACGGCCCGCAAGGCCTGAGCGCCATCGCCCAGCGCGTGCACCGCCAGACCGCGATCCTGGCCGCCGGCCTGTCGCAGCTGGGCTACCAGTTCGCCAACGCTAGCTTCTTCGACACCCTGACCGTCAAGACCGAGCGCGCCGCCGAACTGCATGCCGCCGCCAACGAGCGCGGCATCAACCTGCGCAATGTCGACACCGATCACGTCGGCCTGTCGCTGGACGAGACCATCACCCGCGAAGACATCGAAGCGCTGTTCGCCGTGTTCGCCGGCGACAAGGCCGCGAGCATCGACATGGACGCGCTGGACGCGCAGGTGGCCGACCAGTTCCCGGCCGCGCTGGCCCGCAGCAGCGCCTTCCTGACCCACCCGACCTTCCACCGCTACCACGCCGAGCACGAGATGCTGCGCTACCTGCGCGCGCTGGCGGACAAGGACCTGGCGCTGGACCGCACCATGATTCCGCTCGGCTCCTGCACCATGAAGCTGAACGCGACCAGCGAGATGATCCCGGTCACCTGGCCGGAGTTCTCGAACATCCACCCGTTCGCACCGGAAGACCAGACCGTCGGCTACCGCGAGATGATCGCCCAGCTGGAAGCGATGCTGTGCGCCGCCACCGGCTACGCCGCCGTGTCGCTGCAGCCGAACGCCGGCTCGCAGGGCGAGTACGCGGGCCTGCTGGTGATCCAGAAGTACCACCAGTCGCGCGGCGAAGGCCACCGCAACGTGTGCCTGATCCCTTCGTCGGCGCACGGCACCAACCCGGCATCGGCCAGCATGGTCGGCATGCAGGTGGTGGTCACCGCCTGCGACGAGAACGGCAACGTCGACCTCGACGACCTGAAGAAGAAGGCCGAGCAGCACAGCGCCAACCTGGCCTGTGTGATGGTCACCTACCCCTCGACCCACGGCGTGTTCGAGGAAGGCATCAAGGAATTATGCGAAATCGTGCATAATCACGGCGGCCAGGTCTACGTCGACGGCGCCAACATGAACGCGTTGGTCGGCCTGGCCGCGCCGGGCGTGTTCGGCGGCGACGTCTCGCACCTGAACCTGCACAAGACCTTCTGCATCCCGCACGGCGGCGGCGGACCGGGCGTGGGCCCGATCGGCGTCGGCGCGCACCTCGCCAGGTTCCTGCCGAACCAGCTGTCGACCGGCTACCAGCGCGACGAAGCCGGCATCGGCGCGGTCAGCGCGGCCGCTTACGGCTCGGCCTCGATCCTGCCGATCTCGTGGATGTACATCGCGATGATGGGCGCGGAAGGCTTAACAAGCGCGACCGAAGTGGCGATCCTGAACGCCAACTACATCGCGCGCCGCCTGGCGCCGCACTACCCGGTGCTGTACACCGGCCACGACGGCCTGGTGGCGCACGAGTGCATCATCGACCTGCGCCCGCTGCAGGACAAGACCGGCATCAGCAACGAAGACGTGGCCAAGCGCCTGATGGACTTCGGCTTCCACGCCCCGACCATGAGCTTCCCGGTGCCGGGCACGCTGATGATCGAGCCGACCGAGTCGGAATCGAAGGCGGAACTGGACCGCTTCATCGAGGCGATGATCACGATCCACGCCGAGATCGCCAAGGTCGAGCGCGGCGAGTACGACAAGATGGACAACCCGCTGAAGGGCGCGCCGCACACCGCCGAAGTGGTGACCGCGGACGACTGGAAGCACACCTACTCGCGCGAAGTGGCCGCCTTCCCGGTGGCTTCGCTGCGCAAGAAGAAGTACTGGCCGCCGGTTGGCCGCGCCGACAACGTGTACGGCGACCGCAACCTGTTCTGCGGCTGCGCCCCGATCGAGGACTACGAGTAATCGGCCAGGCGGATCAAGGCAATACCGTCGTTCCCGCGCAGGCGGGAACCCCATTTCGCGTGCTGGGCTGTTCACGCGAAACGGGGCCCCCGCCTGCGCGGGGGCGACGGTAACTTTCTTTTCTAGTCGCGCCTTGACGCCAGCACCAGGTGCGGGTGCGACGGGCCGCGTCGGCGCTTGTGTACCGCCGGCGCCCGGGCCGCCACCGGCGCGGCCGGCGGCGCCTCCTGCACCGCCTCCTCCAGCCGGAACGCGGCGACCGCGCGCGACAGCGTGATCGCCTGCTGCTGCAGGCCGCGCGCCGCGTTGGCCGCCTCCTCCACCAGCGCCGCATTGCGCTGGCTGACCTGGTCCATCTGCACGATCGCCTCGTTCACTTCCGACAGCCCGGCCAGCAGGTTGGCCGCATGCGCGCCGTCGACGGCGAGGTGGACCGTGGCCGCCAGCTCCTGCATCGACGACGCCGTCTGCTCCAGCGAGCTGCTGCGGAACACCGCGCGCGCGGTGAGATTGAGGTGGCCGAGCGCGATGTCGCGCGAGGCGTTGCCGATCGACTGCGCCGCATCGAGAATGGTGCGCAGCGAACCATTGAGGTTGCGGATGCTGGCGTCCAGCGCGCGCTGCGTCTGCGCGATCTCGTCGTTGCCGTATTCGCGCGCCCTGACCGTCAGGTCGCAGCTGGCGAGGTGGCTGGCGGCAGCGCCGATCGCGCGGATCTCGTCCAGCAGGGCGCGCCGCACCGCCACCGTGATCGCCAGCGAGGCCGCGATCGACAGCACGATCAGCACCGGCATCAGGATCGCGCTGAAGCGGAAGTCGTCGGCGGCGTCGGCCGACGCGCGCGCGCCGAGTTCCTGCTCCAGGCGCGACAATTCGGTCAGGCGCTGGGCCACCACCGTGAATGCGTCCTCGGCCTTCTGCATCGCATTGGCGCTGATCGACTGGTCGTTGTGCGCCATCTCGATCACGTCGTCGACCGCACGCACGTAGAGCTTGTGCGCGGCCGCGGCCTGGTCGAGGAAGCGGCGCTCGGCGCCCTTCGCTCCGGTCAGCTTGCCCAGTTGGGCGAAGCCGGCATCGATGGCCGCGTGCTGGCGCCGGATCTGGTCGATCAGCGGATCGGTGCGGGCGCGCGGGAAACTGCCGCTGATCCACGAGAGCAGGCGGTAGATGTCGGCGTGGGCTTTCTGCGCCGTCGCCACCAGGTCGGCCGACCCGCGCATGTGCACGGCGCGCTGGTGGACGATGGTCTCGAGCGACTGGTTCTGGCGTACCATCGCATAGTAGGCGCTGCACGAGAGCACGACCAGCAGCACCAGCACGGCCCCGGGAGCAAGCAGCAGCTTCGGGCCGATCTTCAGGCGGGAGAGCATGGCAATGTCCTTGGCGAAAATTTTCTCAGGCGCATTGAGCCAATCTACGCTGTCCGGCACAATCCCTAATTGAGACTGCTCAACCCGCACAGGCTTTCAAAAGGATGAATTCATGAACCGAGCCCCCGCTGCCGCCCTGCTGTCGGCCCTCGTCTTTCCCGGTGTCGGACATTTCTATTTGCGCCGGCCGCGGCGGGCCTGGCTGTTCCTGGTGCCGGCGCTGATCGCCGCCGTGATCTGGTTCGGGGACGTGGCGACGCAGGTGTCGACCATCCTCGACCAGGTGACCAGCGGCGCGATCGCGCCCGATCCGGTGGCGATCGCCGCGAAGCTGGAGAAGGAAGGCGGCAGTTCGCCGCTGGTGCACGTGGCCGCGATCGTCTTCGCGGTGTGCTGGGTCGGGTCGATCGTGGATGCGCTGCTGGTCGGGCGCCGCAGCCGCTAAACGGCGCCCGCCAGGCCAGGCAACAAGGTCGTCCGCGGCCGCGGACGACCTGCCGGTTCAATCCAGCTTCGCCGCGTGCTCGCGCGTGGCGTGGAACTTCAGCTTCGGCCAGCGCTCCTCGGTCAGGCGCAGGTTCACGCTCGAGGTCGCGAGGTAGGCCAGGTTGCCGGCCGCGTCATAGGCCACGTTCGGCGCCAGCGCCTGCTCGAAATCCGACAGGGACTTCTTGTCCTCCGAGCTGACCCAGCGCGCGCTGCTGATGCTGGCGGTCTCGAAGATCGCGTCCACGCCATACTCGTTCAGCAGGCGGCTCGCCACCACCTCGAACTGCAGCACGCCGACCGCGCCCAGGATCAGGTCGCTGCCGAGCACCGGCTTGAACACCTGCACCGCGCCCTCCTCGCCCAGCTGCTGCAAGCCCTTCTGCAGCTGCTTGGTCTTCAGCGGATTGCGGATGCGCACCACGCGGAACAGCTCCGGCGCGAAGTAGGGGATGCCGGTGAAGGTCAGCATCTCGCCTTCCGAGAAGCTGTCGCCGATCTGCATATTGCCGTGGTTGGGCAGGCCGATGATGTCGCCCGCGTAGGCTTCCTCGACCTGCTCGCGCGACGAGGCCATGAAGGTCACCACTTGCGACAGCTTGACCTCGCGCCCCAGGCGCAGGTGCTTGACCTTCATGCCCTTCTCGAAACGGCCCGAGCACACGCGCAGGAAGGCGATGC
>JAEWEK010000116.1 GCA_023389425.1 Pseudomonadota bacterium
ACCTTGACCCAGGAAGAATTCGACCGTGTGGCCGCCTTCTTCGCGCCGCCGGCCTACGAGCAGCGGGACGACATCGATCCGAGCGCCGCGCATCCGGACAACAAGGCCTTCGCCAACTGGCTGCACCGCAACGTCAAGCCGCACAAGGTGCCGGGCTATGCCGCCGTCGTGCTGTCGCTGAAGAAGCCCGGCCTGCCGCCGGGCGACGCCACCGCGGAACAAATGGACTTCGTGGCCGACATGGCCGACCGCTACAGCTTCGGCGAACTGCGCGTGACGCACGAGCAGAACCTGGTGCTGGCCGACGTCAAGCAATCGGAACTGTTCGAAGTCTGGCAAAAGATCAAGGCCCAGGGCCTGGCCACGCCGAACATCGGCCTGCTGACCGACATCATTGCCTGCCCGGGGGGCGATTTCTGCTCGCTGGCCAATGCCAAGTCGATCCCGATCGCCACCGCCATCGCCAAGCGCTTCGAAAGCCTGGACTTCCAGCACGACATCGGCGAGTTCGAGCTGAACATCTCCGGTTGCATCAACGCCTGCGGCCACCACCACGTCGGCCACATCGGCGTGCTGGGCGTCGACAAGGACGGCAGCGAGTGGTACCAGGTGTCGATCGGCGGCGCGCAAGGCGACGAAGCAGCGCTGGGCAAGATCATCGGCCCGTCCTTCGCGGCGTCCCAGATGCCGGAAGTCATCGACCGCCTGCTGCAGGTCTACCTGCGCCAGCGTTTCGACGGCGAACGCTTCATCGACACCGTGCAGCGCCTGGGCATCGTCCCGTTCAAGGAATTCGTGTACGCCACGCCGATCGAGGCGGACGAACTGGTTGGGGAAGACCAATATGCTTGAAGTACGCAAACAACTGATCAAACACCGCGCCGTCGTCGACGACGCATGGAGCGTGCTGCGCCTGGACGACGGCGACACCGCCGACAGCGTGGTCGTCCCCGAAGGCAAGGTCATCGTGCCGCTGGCGGTGTGGCAGGCCCAGCGCGAACAGCTGAAGGCGCGCGGCGAAGTGGCCGTGTGGATCGCCTCGCACGAGCGCGCCGAAACCATCCGCGACGAGCTGGACCAATTCGCCTTGATCGCCGTGGACTTCCCCAAGTTCAGCGATGGCCGCGGCTACTCGATCGCCTACAACCTGCGCAAGCGCCTGGGCTACAAGGGTGAACTGCGCGCGATCGGCGACGTGCTGCGCGATCAATTGTTCCAGATGCTGCGCACGGGCTTCGATGCATTCTCGACCCGTCCGGACCGCAATATCCACGACGCGCTGCTCGGCCTGACGGTGTTCTCGGAAACCTATGCCGCATCGGTCGACACGCCCTTGCCGCTGTTCCGCCGCGTGCAGCGCGGGCTGGCGCCGGAATCCGACATCGCCTTCGGCATCTGAGGGACCCGCACATGAACCAGCTGGCCGACCTGACCGCCGCCACCCGCGCCACGCTGCAACGCGTGGCCGCCGACTTCTCGCCCGCCGTGTTCGCATCGAGCCTGGCCGCCGAAGACATGGTGCTGACCGACCTCATCTTGCGCGCCAGCCTGCCGATCGGCATCTTCTCGCTCGATACCGGCCGCCTGCACCAGGAAACCCTGGCCGTGCTGGACGCGGTCAAGGCCACCTACGGCCATGACATCGCCGTGTTCCGCCCGGACCCGGCCGCCGTCGACGCCTGGGTGTCGGCCAATGGCCTGAACGCCTTCTACGACAGCGTCGAGCTGCGCCGCGCATGCTGCAATATCCGCAAGGTCGAACCGCTGGGCCGCGCCCTGGCCGGCAAGCGCGCCTGGATCACGGGCCAGCGCCGCGCGCAGTCCGCCACCCGCGCCACGCTGGACGTGCAGGAAGACGATCCGGCCCATGGCATGGTCAAGTTCAACCCGCTGGCCGACTGGAGCGAGCAGGACGTGTGGGATTACATCCGCGCCAACGACGTGCCGTACAACGCCCTGCACGACCGCGGCTACCCCTCGATCGGCTGCGAACCCTGCACCCGCGCGATCCAGCCCGGCGAGGACGTCCGCGCCGGCCGCTGGTGGTGGGAAAACCCGGAATCGAAGGAATGCGGCTTGCACGTCGTCGACGGCAAGCTGGTCCGCATCAAATCCGTGGCTGCCTGAGCCACAACAAGAACCGTAGAGCCGCCATGACCAACTTTAGCGATACCCCGCGCCTGCTGCCGGAAGTGAACGCCGCGCACCTCGACGCGCTCGAATCCGAAGCCATCCACATCCTGCGCGAAGTGGCTGCCGAATGCAGCAACCCGGCCCTGCTGTTTTCGGGCGGCAAAGACTCCGTGGTGCTGCTGCGCCTGGCCGAGAAAGCCTTCCGCCCCGGCAAATTCCCCTTCCCGCTGGTACACATCGACACCGGCCACAACTTCGACGAAGTGATCGCCTTCCGCGATGCCCGGGTGGCCGAGCTGGGCGAGCGCCTGATCGTCGGCGCGGTCGAAGATTCCATCAAGCGCGGCACCGTACGCCTGCGCAATCCGGCCACCGATTCGCGCAATGCGGCCCAGGCCGTGACGCTGCTGGAAACCATCGAAGAACACAAGTTCGACGCCTGCATCGGCGGCGCCCGCCGCGACGAAGAGAAGGCCCGCGCCAAGGAGCGCATCTTTTCCTTCCGCGACGAGTTCGGCCAGTGGGACCCGAAGGCCCAGCGCCCGGAACTCTGGAGCCTGTACAACACCCGCGTCCATCCGGGCGAGAACATGCGCGTATTCCCGATCTCCAACTGGACCGAGCTGGATGTGTGGCAGTACATCGCCCGCGAACAACTGGCGCTGCCGTCGATCTATTTCGCGCATCAGCGTGAAGTGATCGAGCGCAATGGGCTGCTGGTGCCGGTCACCCCATTGACGCCGCCGCGCGAAGGCGAGGAAGTCAGCGTCCGGACGGTCCGCTTCCGCACCGTCGGCGACATCTCCTGCACCTGCCCGGTCGCCTCGACCGCCGCCGGCGTGGACGCCATCATCGCCGAGACCGCCGTCACCCAGGTCACCGAGCGCGGCGCCACCCGCATGGACGACCAGACTTCCGAAGCCTCGATGGAAAAACGCAAGAAAGCAGGATACTTCTGATGAACGCCCGCACTGACAACCTGGCCGACAACATCGCCGCGCCGGGCCTCCTGCGCTTCATTACCGCCGGTTCCGTCGACGACGGCAAGAGCACCCTGATCGGCCGCCTGCTGTACGACAGCAAGGGCATCTTCGCCGACCAGCTGGCCGCCGTGTCGCGCTCCAGGCACAAGCGCACCGTGGGCGACACCATCGACCTGTCCCTGCTCACCGACGGCCTGGAGGCCGAGCGCGAGCAAGGCATCACCATCGACGTCGCCTACCGCTACTTCGCCACGCCGCGCCGCAAGTTCATCATCGCCGACACGCCGGGCCACGAGCAGTACACCCGCAATATGGTGACCGGCGCATCGACCGCGGACGCGGTGGTGATCCTGGTCGACGTATCCAAGGTCAAGCTGCGCGAGGATGGCGGCGTCGACCTGCTGACCCAGACCAAGCGCCACTCGACCATCGCCCACCTGCTGCGCATCGAACACGTCATCGTCGCCGTCAACAAGATGGACCTGGTCGGCTACGACCGCACCGTGTACGAGCGCATCGTCGCCGCCTACCGCGAGTTCGCCGCCACGCTGGGCCTGCAGAAGGTCACCACGATCCCGCTGTCGGCGCTGGCCGGCGACAACGTGGTCGACCCCAGCGACAGCATGCCCTGGTACGACGGCCCGACCCTGATCGAGCTGCTGGAAACCCTGCCGGTCTACAACGATGCGCACGCAGCGCCCTTCCGTTTCCCGGTGCAGCTGGTCGCGCGCCACAATGGCCACGAAGCCAACGATTTCCGCGGCTACATGGGCCGTATCGAAGCGGGCCGCGTGGCGGTCGGCGACAAGCTGCTGGTGCAGCCGTCCGGCCAGAGCGCGACCGTGAAGGAGATCGTCACCTTCGACGGCTCGCTGCAGAGCGCGCATGCCGGGCAGTCGGTGACGCTGCTGCTGGACGAATACGTGGACGTGTCGCGTGGCGATGTGCTGGTCGCGGCCGAAGCGCCGGCCACGCTGCTCAAGCAATTGGTGGCGGACGTGTGCTGGATGGCCGACGAGGCGCTGGATTCGCGCCGCAAGTACTGGATCAAGCACGGCACGCGCCAGTGCGCGGCCAAGATCACGCGGATCGACACGCTGCTGGACGTGAACACGCAGGAGCGCCGCGCCGCCGATGGGCTCAGGTTGAACGACATCGCGCGCATCGGCCTGACCGTGCAGCAGCCGCTCGCCGCCGACGCCTACGCCGACGTGCGCGCCACCGGCGCCTTTATTCTCATCGATGAAGTTACCCACCAGACTGTTGCGGCGGGTATGATTCGGATAGACGAATAAAGTTCCAAGCCAACGCTCGCTAAACACACACCGTCGTTCCCGCGCAGGCGGGAGCCCCATTTGGCATGCGCAACCGCTGCGATAAAGTAAGCGGCGGGCTGACGACATGGGCTTCCCGCTGTCGCGGGAACGACGGCAACCATAGGCCGCCACGATGGCAAGTACCCGTCCCAAGGGCAAGGTTTATTTGATCGGCGCCGGCCCCGGCGCCACCGACCTCATCACCGTGCGCGGCGCCCGCCTGCTCGCGCAGGCCGACGTCGTACTCTACGACGCCCTGGTCACCCCGGACATGCTGGAACTCTGCCCCCAGGCCGAAAAAATCGCCGTTGGCAAACGCAGCGGGCAGCGTTCCACCGCGCAGGACGTGATCAACGCGCTGCTGGTCGAATCCGCCGGCAAATACCACATGGTGGTGCGCCTGAAGGGCGGCGACCCGATGCTGTTCGGCCGCGCCGACGAAGAACTGTCCGCGCTCGAAGCTGCCGGCATCGACGTCGACATCGTACCCGGCATCACCACCGCCTTCGCCGCCGCGGCCGCCACCAGGCAACCACTGACCAAGCGCGGCGTCGCCCGCAGCGTGGCCTTCTTTACTTCAAGCACCGCGCCGGAACAGGCCGACTTGTCGGCCCTGCCCCACACCGACACCATGATCCAGTACATGGGCGGACGCGAGGCGATTGCCACAGCCGAACGCATGCTGGCGCAAGGCCGCAGCGCGGACACGCCGGTGGTCATCATCGAAAACTGCAGCCGCGACAACGAGCACATCACGCGCATGACGCTGGCCGGCCTCGCGCACGGGCTGGCGCCGGCGCATGGCCCGGTGCTGGTGATGATCGGCGAGGCGCTGCGGATGCGGGAGCACCAGCCGCGGGATAGTCAGCGCCCGTAGCGCCGATCGTGCTCTTCGATTTCGAAGCCGAGCCGGTCCGCCGCCATGTAGGTGTCGGCAGCGATGCGGTTCAGGCGTTCGATCGCGGCGGCCAGCACCATGCCGGTGCGCCCGCGGCACTCGCGCGTGTGCCAGGTGGCCAGATCGCGCCGGACGCCGTTGAGATCGGCCTTGAGTTCGGCCAGCATGCGGCGCAAGCTGCGGTCCGCATCCACGGCGCCACGCGTGCTGCCGGACAGCACATGCGCGGACATATTGGCGATCTTGCGCTGCATGCCCGCCAGCCGCCGGGTCAGCGCCTCGATCCGGCGCGCGCAGCGGAATTCCACCAGCACGCCCGGCGGCAAGGCGCCGCTCAGCGTGCGCGCCGCCGCGGTTTTCAAGGACTGTACCGCGGCACTGAAGATCTGCCTGATCGCGACATTCAGCATGATGGTTTTGTCCGGTAAGGTGGATGAAAAAACACCCGCGCACGAACGGCACGGGTGCTTTGCAGTGTGGGGTGGTTCGATAGAGGTGTCAAACGTCTCGCAGGCCGAATCTCATGATCCGGCACAAGCTTCGCCGAGATTACCTCCGCTACTTAATTCCACGGCAAGAACTCGATGCCGTGCTGGATGCTGCCGATCACCTGTGCCTGGTTCTCCGCGCTCTCGCTGAAGTTGCCCAGCACCTGGGCGCGGCTCACGCCATGCTGCTCGATCGCGGCCATCCAGTAGTCGAAGCCGGCCGCATCCCCCGCGCGGTGCAGCACGTTCTGGTACAGCGCCTGGACGAACTGGCTGTCGCTCGTGTTGGCGCCGTACAGCTCGGTGAATTCCTTGCTGCCCACAAATCCCGCCGCGGCCTGGGCCAGCGACGCGCCATTGTCCATCGCCTTGATCCAGTAGCCCAGGCCAGGCTCGTCGGGCGTGCGGTTGAACGCGGCCTGGTACAGGCGATAGGCCTGTCCCGCCGTGCCGTTGACGTCGAAGGCCAGGGTGACGTCGGTGAACTGGACGCGTTCGATATTGGTCAGCGTATCCACCATCGCGCCGTCGCTGACGGTGACGATGGCGTTGTCGACCGCCACGTTGTAGCTGATGTGCACGCCGGGATAGGTCACGGTATCGAGACCGCCGCCGCCATCGATCACGTGGCTGCCGCTGCCGGAGGTGAAGACGTCGTTGCCGCTGGTGCCGGTCAGGTATTCCGGCGCCGGCGCGGTCGTCGTTCCGCCGCCGCTGCTGCTGCCCGAACCGGTGGATCCCGGGCCCGTCCCGCCAGGCTGGGTCACGACGCCTGACGCACCACTGCCCGCCAGGACACGCGCCTCGATCGTGCTGCCGCCCGCGCCGGTATCGATCCACGCTGTCGCGAAGCCGCCGTTGGCGAAGGCAGTCAACGCCGGGCTGGACTGGTCGCCCTGCGCCATCTGGTTGATCTGGAATTCGTGACTGTCGAGCGCGCTGCCGTCCGCCCCGAAGCGCCGCCCGAACACGCCGGTGCCGTCGGCGTCCGGCCCTTGCCATGCCACCACGAAGCCGCCGTCCGGCGTCGCCGCGACTTCCGCGTCGAACCGTCCATTGCCGCTGTCGACATTGGCTTGCTGAATCGTGCCGAGCGCATGGCCGCTGTTGTCAAAAAGCTGGAAGAAGATATCGCTCGACGAGAAGCGCAGCGTATCGTTGCTGTAGCCATCCCACGCCACGACGTAGCCGCCGCCCGCCAGCGCGGCCGCATGCGGCAGCGGCGCCGCCGTCAGCAGGTTGGATGCCGCGCCGTCCGACGTCACCGCGGCCGGCGTCAAATTGCTGCCGATTGCCGCGTACACATTACCGTCGTGCAGCTCGCCCCAGCTGACCGCATAATCGCCATCGCTCAATGCCGCCAGGCTCGGGCTGTAGGCGCTGCCGAGTACGCTCAGCACCTGCTCGCCGCCGAGCGGCGCGCCGCTGGCGCTCTCGTGCTGCAAGTGCACCTGTCCGCCGCTGACCCAGCCCAGCATGAAGCTGCCGTCGGACAGGCCGGCCACGGCCGCCATCGACGCCATGTTGCCGGCGACGACCTGCGCGCCGACGCTGCCGTTGGCCTCGACGATGCGGAATGCCACCTGGCTGCCGCCGTCCGGCTGCTGCAAGGTGTAGGCCACCGCGACGCGGCCACCGCCCAGCGCGCCCAGCGCCGGCTGGCTCTCCACCGCCGCATCGCTGCCCGAGGTGACCGCGAACGGCGCGCCGATCGCGTTGCCGCTCGCATCGTGCAACTGCGCCCAGATGGCCGCATCGCTGCCCTGCCATGCGGCGGCAAAGCTGCCGTTGGACAGCGTCGCCAGCACCGGCGCCGCATTGGTCCCGCTGGCCGCACCGAAGCTGATGTCGTTGCCGAAGGCGGCCAGGTCGGTCGAGCTGCCGTTCACCACATTGAAGGACATGGTGCCGGACGCGCCGCCGCCGATCGGGTTGCCGTTGGCGTCGTGCTGGTAGATATCGTAGTAATGCAGGCTGACGGTGGCGGCCGTGCTGAGCGCGGGCATCGCCGCCGCGTTGGCGACCACCAGCTTGGTCACGCCGGTGGCGGGATCGGTGGACAGGCCGAACAGGCCCGGCTGCGACTGGCTGTCGATGACCCAGGTCCCGCCCAGCGGATCGCCATTGTCGATCGCCTGCAGCAGCGTGACGGCGTCGCCATTGTGCAGGGTCGACAGCATGGTGCCGCTGGCGTTGACCAGGCCGACCGGCTGGTCGTCCGCCACCACGGCGGCATTGGTCGACACCACGGCGCCATTCGCAAGCTGCCAGTGCATCGTGAAAGTGCCGGCGTCCATCACCTCGGACGTGTCCTGGTCGACGAAGCGCCACACCGTAGTGGCGGGCATCCACGCGCCTTCGCTATTGCTTGGCAGCGTGTAGTTGTTCCAGGTGCTGCCGCCGTTACTGCTGTACTGGAAATAGCCGCGCGCCATCTGCTGGCTTGCGCTACTGTCGAGGAAAAAAGAGACGGCGCTGACGGACGAACTGCCGCTCGCGGTGGCGACCGTCGCATCGTTGAAGCTCCAGGTATAACTGGTCGAACCGGGGCGGACGTAGATCGTGCTGGTGGGGATAGTCATGGATTCCTTCGCTGCCAGATCGCCGCAGGCGCGGCATGCGCCAAGCGTGGCGCATTCTGTTCGGTATTAAATGACGAAGGGAAATAATGACTGACGTCAACGACACCCGCAATGCATAAATGGCTAAAGTACGGGCTGTACGCGAAAATCCAACGGAAAATTATCAGCCTGAGTAGCCAGGTTTTTCACGTCGGATAGCAGGCTTTCAAGGAAACTTGCGAGAACGATCAGGGCAACGTTGTCACGCAATAATCGGCCATTGCTGCGAGGACACCTGCGTCTTCGCCGACCGGCCCGGCGATGTCGATCAGCAGCCGCGGATATTGCATGCGCAAGCCGTCGACGAGGGCCGGCAGGTCACGCTGGAGATGGCCGCCGCGGCCGAGGAATACCGGCACGATGCCGATGCGGGCAACGCCGCCCGCGGCCAGCGCGGCCACCGCCTCGGGCAGGCCCGGCGTCATCAGTTCAAGGAAGGCCAGCACCACCTCGCAATCGTCCACCCGCGCCGCGGTGAGGTCGCGCAGGCGCTCGAACGGCGCCGCCCATTCGGCGGCGCGGGCGCCGTGCGCAAACAGCACCAGTGCGCGGCTGGCCATCAGTGCCGCTCCACCCACCACAGCGCGCCGATGGTCAGCAGCAGGAACAGCAGGCTGGGTGCGACCGCGGTCAGGAAGGCCGGCCAGGTGGACAGCAGGCCGAGGTGCGAGAACAGCGAGTTCATCAGGAGGAAGGCCACGCCGATCATGATGCCGATGAAGATCTTGAGGCTGATGCCGCCGCTGCGCGTGTGCAGGTAGGCGAAGGGCAGCGCCAGCAACATCAGCACGAAGATCGCGAGCGGGTCGACCAGCTTCTTCCAGAACGCGATCTTGAAGCGCTCGGTCTCCTGGCGGTTTTCCGCGAGGTGGCGCGTATATACGGCCAGCTCGTTGGCGGACATGCGGTCGGGATCCGAATGCGACACCGACAGGATCTTGGGCGTGATCTCCGATACCAGGTTCAAGGTCGGCACGCGGCGCGTGGACACCGAACTGGTCTCCTGCCCGAAGGTGCTCTGGATCGAGGTGCCCGGCGGCAGCGGCGCGCCCGGCTCCGGCAGCACGCGGGAATTGTTGAAATGGGTCTCGGTCACGTCGCGCAGCTGCCAGCTGTTGGCGCCGTCATAGGTGGCGCTGGCCGCCGTGATCAGCGAGCGCATCCGCATGCCGGTGTCGAACTCGTACAGCTTCACGTCGATCAATTGCCCGTCAGGCTTGATCTGGCGGACGTTGAAAAAGCGCGAGCCGATCGCCGCGCCCTTCACGCCTTCCGCATGCACGATATCCTTGGTCCACATGCCCGAGCGGAACTCAGCCGACACGGTGCTGCCCTTGGCCGCGAGCTTGACGCGCTCGGCCAGCGGCGTGGTGCGCGGCGTAATCAGCTCGCCGAACAGGAAGGTGATGGCGACGAACACGATGCCGATCTTGCACAGCATGCCGGCCGCCATCCGCGTCGACATCGAGGATGCGCGCATGATGGTGAATTCCGAGCTCTGCGCGAACTGGGCCATCGTGTAGATGGTGCCGATCAGGGCCGCCACCGGCATCACTTCGTACACATGGCCCGGCAACAGCAGCAGCACGTACAGGAAGGCGTGCTGGATCATGTAATTGCCCTTGCCCACCGACGGCAGCTCCTGGGCCAGGTCCATGAAGGCGATCAGGGCCAGGAAGGCGACCAGCACGAACATCACCGCCTGCGTGATGTTGACGGCGAAATAGCGCTGCAGGATTTTCATTCGATCTCCGCCTCGGCCTTCCGCGCCGCTTGCGGCTGTGCTTGCGCGCCGGCCTTGCGCAGGTAGCGGCGGCGCTTGAGGCTGCTCAGCAGCACCAGCGGATGATAGCGGTGGTTCACGTTCAGGCGCCAGGCGAACAGCAGCACGGCGGCCAGCAGGGCCACCAGGTGCAGCGGCCACCACATCATGCCGAAGGAACTCTTGCCCTGCTTGATGCTCGCTTCCACGACCTTGGTGAGGTTGCTGTAGGTGAAGAAGATCAGCAGCGCGAGAATCAGGTTGGCGGAACTGCCGGCGCGCGGATTGACGAAGCCGAGCGGCACCGCCAGCAGCATCAGGATCACCACCATGATCGGCGGCGACATCCGGTAATACAATTCGGCCAGCGTGACGTGGTTCGGCGCCGCCAGCAGCGCCGGGGTCGTCATCGAATCGACCGTCAGGTCGGTGCCGGTCACCGGCATCTTGGTTTGCACGCGCATGCTGTAGCGCTCGAATTCCATCGACTGGAAATCGGGCATTCCCGGCGTTCCCTGGTAGCGCCGGCCGTTTTTCAGCACCATGAATTGACCGCCCTTGCCATCGCCTTCGATCACGCCCTGCTTGGCCACGACGATCGAACTGGCGCCGTTTTCCATGCTGTTGACGAACACATTCTGCACCACGGTATTGCCACCGCCAGTGCTGCCTTCGACAAAGAACACGCGATTGGAGGAACTCGATTCGCGGAACTGGCCGGGCGCTACCCTTTTCAAATCTTCTCGCTTATTGAATCGCTCCGTGAATTCGGTGCGCTTTTGCTGCGCCCACGGCGTGGCCACGAAGGACAGGCCGGCGGCGATGATCACCAGCGGAATGGCGAAGGTCATGACCGGAGAAATCCAGCGCAACAGCGACTGGCCGGACGCGAACCACACCACCATTTCGGAATCGCGGTAACTACGCGTGACCGCGACCAGCACCGAAATAAAGCTGGTGAGAATGATCAGAGTTGGCAGATAATTCAGGACTGTGAACGCGATCAGCGCGACCACGTCGCTCGATGCGACCTGGCCGCCGGCGGCCCGGCCCAGGATGGTAATCAGAGTCCAGGTGACGGTCACCGAGAACAGCACCGTGAAGGTAGCACCGGCCGCGTTGACCATTTCACGTTGAAGGGCGCGTTGGAAAATCATTCGCTCGTTATAATTGCAGATTAGGCGGCGGTCGCGTCACAAAACACAATCGGAGAACCAAAAATGGACTTTAGCATAAAAGCATTCGACGCAAAAAACACCCTGGCCACGGCCAAAGCCGGCGTCGTCGCGGTGGCGGTGTTCGAAAACAAAAAACTGTCGCAGGCCGCGAAAGCCCTCGATCAACAAGGTGACATCGCCGCCGCACTGAAGTCCGGCGACATCACCGGCAAAGCCGGTTCGACCCTGCTGCTGCGCGGCGTCGCCGGCAGCACCGCCCAACGCGTGCTGCTGGTGGGCATGGGCGCGGACGACAAGGTCAGCGAGAAAACGTTCACGAGCGCCGTCAGCGCGACCATGAAGGCCTTCGCCTCGCTCGGCGCGGCCGACGGCATTATCGCATTCCCCCTCGATTCGGTAAAAGAGCGCGACCTCAATTGGGCGCTGCGCACCATCGTGGTGGCCGGTTTCGAGTCCGAGTTCCGCACCGACGGCCAAAAGAGCAAGAAGGATCCGGCACCGGCGGGCGTGCGCAAGACCACCATCGCCCTCGAGGCCGCCTCGTCGCACGCCAAGGCCGCGCTGGCATCGGCCGTCGCCATCGCCAACGGCATGAACCTGACCAAGGAACTGGGCAATCTGTCGCCCAACGTCTGCACCCCGAGCTACCTCGCCGCCACCGCCAAGAAGCTGGCCGCCGACTTCGGCTTCGACGTCGAGGTCCTGGAGCGCAAGCAGCTCGAGGCGCTGAAGATGGGCAGCCTGCTGTCGGTCGCCAAGGGCAGCGACGAAGCGCCCAAGTTCATCGTCCTCAAGCACAACGGCGGCAAGAAAGGGGCCGCGCCCGTGGTCCTGGTCGGCAAGGGCATCACCTTCGACACCGGCGGCATTTCGCTGAAGCCGGGTCCGGGCATGGACGAGATGAAATACGATATGTGCGGCGCCGGTTCGGTGCTCGGCACCTTCCGCGCCATCGGCGAGATGGGCCTGAAACTGAACGTGGTCGGCATCGTGGCGGCCTGCGAGAACATGCCGTCGGGCCGCGCCTCCAAGCCGGGCGACATCGTCACCTCGATGAGCGGCACCACCATCGAGATCCTGAACACCGACGCCGAAGGCCGCCTGATCCTGTGCGACGCCCTTACCTACGCCGAGCGCTTCAAGCCGGCCGCGGTGGTCGACATCGCCACCCTGACCGGCGCCTGCATCGTCTCGCTGGGCCACCACAAGTCGGGCCTGTTCACCCGCCACGACGACGCCCACGACCAGCTGGCAGACGAACTGGTCGCCGCCGGCAAGCAGGCCAACGACACCGCATGGCGCCTGCCGATCGGGGAAGAATACAACGAGCAGCTCAAGTCCAATTTCGCGGACCTGGCCAATATCGGCACCCCGGGCGGCGCGTCGATCACGGCGGCCTGCTTCCTGGAGAACTTCACCCGCAAGTACACCTGGGCCCACCTGGACATCGCCGGCACCGCCTGGAAGAGCGGCGCGCAGAAAGGCGCCACCGGCCGTCCGGTGCCGCTGCTGACCACCTTCCTGATGAACCGCGTGTAAGCCGGGACCCGGTATGCGAAAAAGGGCAGCTTCGGCTGCCCTTCTTTTTAGAACATGCTGTTCGCCGGCGCCTCGATGGTCGCCGGATCGCGCGGCGCTTCGACCTTGGGAATGACCACGGTCAGCACCGGCGGATACGAAAAACCCGCGCCCGAGTAGGTGTCCATCACATAGCCGAGGCCGCCCGTGGCGAGCACGGTCCCGATCAATTCTTGAGCGCCGTAGCGCGACTGGGCCACCTCGACCGCGCGACCGATGCCCTCGCGCGCGCAATCCACCACCAGCGCACGCGGATAGCGCGCCACCGTCACCCGGCCCGGCGCAACCACGAACCAGCGTCCGAGCTCGTTATACAGCACACAGCCGACGCCGGCCACTTCGCGATTGTTTTGCACAACGTGGACTTCGACGATCTGGTCGGTCGAATCCGACGACAGCGTGGCGCATCCGCCCAGCGCGGCCAGCACGACGAGTGCGGCCAGCTTCCTTATTTGCGACATGGTTTCACCCGAGACAACAGCCTGACTTGTTAACGTCAGGATACACGGGTTTCATGAGGGCGATCGGGATTTAGTCGTCGGCCAGCGGGGCGAAACGGGGAAGCTGCCTGCCGTCGACCTCGACCATTTCGAAGAAGACGTGCTTGGGGCGCGCCCACACCGTGCCATTGGCGGCACGGTAGATGATCAAGGGCGTGTGATCCGCTTCGAGCGTAGCCTCGCAGACGAAGTCGTACACGCCGCCCTTGTAATGCCTGAATTGCATCAGGCCTTTTCGGCGATCTTCTCGTTGACCAGCGCGCGGTGACGGGTACGCAGGTTGAGGATCAACTTGCGCGCGCCGGCCAGGCCGACGCTGTCATCCAGCGTGTTGATCGCATCCAGCACTTCGTTGAGCACGCGTTCGCGTACCGCCGCCTCTTCGAGCGGCATATTGGCGATGCGCTCGGCGGTGAACTTGGCCGGCATGCTGGCTTCCTGCGCGCCATGGACGAGCGCGGCCTGCCAGATCATCCAGCGGCGCTGGGTTTCGTAGACGAGGTATTCGTCGGGCTTGTCTTCGCGGCGGCGAACAATATGGCCGTCGCGCTGGGCCCAAGCTTCAAATGCGTTTCGCATGTCGTTCCTTTACTAAACCGGCACAGGAGTTTTGCTTCACGGCAATATTAGCACCAAATATTGCCGTACTGCAATTGATTTTTTATTTGAAAGTAACGATACGCGATTTGTTGCCGGCATGCCCGCGATTGTTACATTTCACTACATTTGGCGCCAAATAAGCACCTGTTTAACTCACTCTTGACGCTTAAACATGCGTTTTCGTCTATAGGTATTATAATTTTAATATTTAATTTGACAAGGTGCGTGCGTAACTATTGCGCAAACGTCATTCAGCATCGATACTGCGGCAGTCCAAAACTATGCTGCCATACAATGAAGATCGCCACATGGAACGTGAACTCACTGAAGGTCCGCCTGCCGCACGTGCTGCAATGGCTGGGCGATAACCCGGTTGACGTACTCTGCATCCAAGAGACCAAGCTGACTGACGATAAGTTCCCGCTCGCGGAATTAAATGCCGCGGGATACGAGGCGGTATTTTCCGGCCAAAAGACCTATAACGGTGTCGCAATTTTGTCGCGCCATCCGATCACGGACGTGGTGCGCAACAACCCGCGCTATGCCGACGAGCAGCAGCGCATCATCGCCGCCACCATCGAAGGCATGCGCATCGTCTGTGCTTACGTGCCGAACGGGCAGGCGGTCGAATCGGACAAGTATACCTATAAGCTGGCCTGGCTGTCGGCGCTGCGCGACTGGCTGGAAGACGAGATGCGTACCCACGAGCAGTTCGCGCTCCTGGGCGACTACAACATCGCGCCGGAAGACCGCGACGTGCACGATCCGGTGGCGTGGGCCGGGCAGATCCATTGTTCCGAGCAGGAGCGCGCGGCGCTGCAGGCCTTGTGCGCGCTGGGCTTGAGCGATTCGTTCCGCATGTTCGAGCAAGCCGAGAAATCGTACAGCTGGTGGGATTACCGGCAGCTGGCCTTCCGCCGCAACTGCGGACTGCGCATCGACCACATCCTGCTGTCGGCGGCGCTGGCCAGGCGCTGCATCGCCTGCGCGATCGACCGCGTGCCGCGCAAGTGGGAACAGCCGTCGGATCATGCGCCGGTGGTGGCGACGCTGGGCTGACAGCGACGGTATTAAGCCTGGTGGATCAAGCCGGTCCCAGCAGCAGCGCCACCTCCTGCGCCGGCAGCGGCCGCGCGAACAGGAAACCCTGCGCCAGCTCGCAGCCCTGCTCGCGCAGCAGTGCCAGCTGCGCCTCGGTCTCGACGCCCTCGGCCACCACTTCCAGCTGCAGGCTCTTCGCCAACGCCATCACCGCCGCGACGATCGCCCGGTCCTCCGAACTCGCTTCCAGCTCGCGCACAAAGGCGCGGTCCACCTTCATCTTGTGCACCGGGAAGCGCTTCAGGTAGGCCAGGCTCGAATAGCCGGTACCGAAGTCGTCGATCGACAAACCCACGCCCATCGCATCGATCTGCTCCAGCAGCTCGATGGTCTGGCCGCCCGACTGCATCAGCGTGGTCTCGGTGATCTCCAGGTCGAGCAAGGCCGGCGGCATGCCGGTATCAGTGAGGATGCGGCCGATCGAGTCCGCCAGCCCGCGCTGCGTGAACTGGCGTCCGGACAGGTTGACCGCCACCGGCACCACTGCCAGTCCGGCGCGCCGCCACGCCATCGACTGCTCGCAGGCGCTGCGCAAGACCCACTCGCCGACAGCGAGGATCATGCCGCTTTCTTCCAGAATCGGGATGAACTCGTCCGGCCCGACCAGCCCCTGGCCCGGCCGCCGCCAGCGCAGCAGCGCCTCCAGCGAGCGCACCCTGCGCGTGCCCGCATCGACGATCGGCTGGTAGAACACCTCGAACTCGCCGGCCGCCAGCGCGACGCGCAGGCTGCTTTCCAGCTCGAAGTGGCGCTCCGCCGCCAGGTTCATGCGCTTGGTGAAGAACTGCCAGGTGTTGCGGCCCGCCGCCTTCGCGTGATACATCGCGGCGTCGGCGTTGCGCATGAGCGCCTCGACATCCTGGCCGTGGTCCGGATACATGCAAATGCCGATCGAGGGCGTGATGTGCAGCACCCTGCCCTCGAAGGGAAACGGTTCGCCCAGCACTTCGATGATCTTCTGCGCGACCTGGCTGCAATCGTCCGGACCGTCCACGCCCGGCACCAGCACCACGAATTCGTCCCCGCCCAGGCGCGCCACCGTGTCGCTCGCGCGCACGGCGCGGCACAGGCGGCTCGCCACTTCCTTGAGCAGGTGGTCGCCGGTCAGGTGGCCGAGCGAATCGTTGATGGTCTTGAAGCGGTCGAGGTCGATGAACATCACCGCCAGCTTGCGGCCGCCGCGCAGGCTGGCCAGCATCGCGCGTTCGAGCCGGTCGGCCAGCAGCGCCCTGTTGGGCAGGCCGGTCAGGCTGTCGTGGTAGGCCATGTGGTGCACGCGGGCCTCGGCCTGGCGGCGCTCGACGATCTCGGCCTGCAGCAGCGCGTTGGCGCCGGCCAGTTCGGCGGTCCGTTCGAGCACCCGCAGTTCCAGCTCGTCGCGGGCGCGCGCCACCGCTTCCGCCGCCTCGCGGCGCGCCGTCACGTCTTCCAGCAGCCACACGCTCCTGCCCTGCTGCTGCGCCACGTCGAACAGCCGGCCCGACAGCCGCGCCCAGAAGCACGATCCGTCGGCGCGCATCATCTCGTATTCGGCCATGTGCACGCGGCCGGCCAGGAAATCGGTCGCGGTCTCGCGCCGCGCCGCCATCCACGCCGCGCCATTGGCGTACAGCGAGCGCACCTTCTGGCCGTCGATGCCGCCCGGCGGATAGCCGAACAGCTCCTCCATCTTGGCGTTGCAATGCAGGGTGCGGCCATTCTCGACCACGGCCACGCCCAGCACCGCGTTGTCGAGGATGGCCTGGTTTTCGAGCAGCGCATTGCGCAGCGACTCTTCGTCGCGCTTGTGGCGGGTGCGGTCCTCGATCAGCCAGATCTTGCCCTGGCTCGGGTCGTCGGGATTGATCGGGTGGCCGAACAGCTGCACCCACATCGGCGTGCCGTCCTTGCGCACCATCTCGGTCTCGGTACGGACGGTACTGCCCTGCGCGAACATCGCGCCCGCCAGGTCGGCAACCGCCAGGAACGGCGCGTCGTCGCGGTACAGCGAGCGCACCGACATGCCGATCGCTTCCTTGCTGCCGTAGCCGAACATTTCGGCGAATCCGCGGTTGTAGCGCGTGAGCAGCCGCTCGCGCGTGAAGATGATGCCCATCGCGGTGTTGCTCATGATGGCATTCACCTCGATCTGCGAGGCGCGCGCCTCCGACACGTCTTCCACCATCCACACGGTGCCGGCGTCGCGGTGGTCCGGGCTGACGGCGCGGGCGCGGATGCGGCCCAGGAAGGTCGTGCCGTCGCGCCGGCGCAGGCGCTGGGCCTGGGCCTCGAAGGGCTGGCCGGACGCGATCACGCGCTGGAATTCGGCGCGAAAGGTTTCGTATTCGTCGGTATTTTCGAACAGGATGCTGGCATGGCGCTCGGCCAGTTCGGCGTCGGCATAATCGAACATCCGTGCCATGCGCGGATTGCAGCGCTTGAGCGTGCCCATTCTCGTAAATACGATGCCGACCGGCGCGCTGTCGAAAATGGTTTCGTATTCCAGGAGCGCCAGCGACTCGTCTGCGATCGGCGGTGTGCTCGAAAGTCGGTCCATGCTCTCTCGTTGTTGTTCATGCGGCTTCTCGGGCGGGCCGCTGGTGTTAGCAGGATCATAAACGCAATCGGACGGGTTCTGCCAACAAAGCGGCAAAAAAGATCGGCGCTGTATCAAATGACGTACAGGTCGACGTAGTCGCTGACGGCCATTGCGTCGAGCGCCGCCGCATCCTGCGAGATCGCGAGGATCGCGTCCTGCTGGCGCGGCGGGAAGCGCCGGGCGAGGTTGGCGCGGAATTTTGCCCACAGGAGCGCAATCCCCTCCGCGCGCCGGCGCGCATGGCCGATCGGGTACTCCACCAGCACTTCGTCGAAGCTGCTGCCATCGGCGAATTCCACAGTCAGGCCGTTCGGGACCGCGCGCCGCGCCGGGTCATGGTAGGCGGCGGTGAAGGCCGGGTCGTGCACGCAGTGGATCCTGGCGCGCAAGGCATCGATGCGCGGGTCGACCGCGATGTCGTCCTCGTAATCGGCGGCGCTCAGGCGGCCGTGGATCAGCGGCAGCGCCACCATATATTGGATGCAATGGTCGCGGTCGGCCGGATTGTCGAGCGGCCCCTGCTTGTCGATGATGCGCATGCAGGCCTCGTGGGTGCGGATGGTGACGCGAGCGATGTCGTCGCTGCTCTTGCCCGCCTTCGCCATCGCCGCATGGATCGTCATCGCCGCCTCCACCGCCGTCTGCGCATGGAATTCGGCCGGGTAGGAAATCTTGAAGAGCACATTCTCCATGACGTAGCTGCCGTAAGGCCGCTGGAAGTGGAATGGCTGGCCCCTGAAACTCACGTCGTAGAAACCCCAGGTGGGCGCGGTGAGCGCACTCGGGTAGCCCATCTCGCCGGTGGCCGCGATCAGGGCCAGCCGCACGCCGCGGCTGGTGGCATCGCCCGCCGCCCACGATTTGCGCGAGCCGGTGTTGGGCGCATGGCGATAGGTGCGCAGCGGCTGGCCGTCCACCCAGGCCAGCGAAACCGCCGCCAGCATCTCGCCGCGCGACAGGCCGAGCAGACGCGCCACCACCGCGCAGGTGGCCACCTTGACCAGCACCACATGGTCCAGTCCGACCTTGTTGAAGGAGTTTTCGAGCGCAATGCAGCCCTGGATCTCGTGCGCCTTGACCATCGCCGCCAGCACGTCGCGCATCGCCGGCGCTTGCTTGCCCTGTGCAAGCGCGCGCCGCGACAGCCAGTCCGCGGTGGCGAGGATGCCGCCGAGGTTATCGGAAGGATGGCCCCACTCGGCCGCCAGCCAGGTGTCGTTGAAGTCGAGCCAGCGGATCATGGCGCCGATGTTGAAGGCCGCCTGTACCGGATCGAGCTGGAACTGGGTGCCGGGCACGCGCGCGCCGTGCGGGACGACGGTCCCGTGGACGACGGGGCCGAGCAACTTGGTGCAGGCGGGGTAGCCCAGCGCCTCCAGCCCGCAGCCCAGCGTGTCGGCGAGGCAGAGGCGGGCGGTATCCCAGGCGAGCGTGGACGTGACCTGGTAGTCGCGCACGTAATCGACGATGTCGGCGATGACTTCGTCGTAAGGCTGGCCGATGTTGGCTGCTTCGGGCATGGCGGGCCTCCTGAAAAGGTGGCGTTGAACAGTGGGCGCGCGCCCTGCCCTGCGTGCCGGCTTAGAAGGCGTCGCCGGGGACGCGCACCCAGCCTTCCATCAGCACCCGCGCGCTGCGGCTCATGATGGCCTTGGTGACGGACCAGTCGCCATCGACCAGCTGCGCCTCGGCGCCCACCCGCAGCGTGCCGGAGGGATGTCCAAATCGTACCGCATTGCGCTCGCCGCCGCCGGCAGCCAGGTTCACCAGCGTGCCGGGGATGGCGGCGGCGGTGCCGATCGCGACCGCGGCGGTGCCCATCATCGCGTGGTGCAGCTTACCCATCGACATGGCGCGCACCAGCAAGTCGACGTCGCCGGCCCTCACCTGCTTGCCGCTGGACGCGGTGTAGTCCTGCGGCGGCGCCACGAACGCGACCTTGGGCGTGTGCTGGCGCAGGGCCGGGTCGTCGATGCTCTTGATCAGGCCCATGCGCAACGCGCCCTGGATACGGATGGTTTCGAACATCTCCAGCGCGCGCGGGTCGCCGTTGATCGCATCCTGCAGCTCGGTGCCGGTGTAGCCGATCGCGCCTGCGTTGACGAAAATGGTCGGGATGCCGGCGTTGATCATCGTGGCCTGCAGCGTGCCGATGCCCGGCACTTCCAGCTCGTCGATTAGGCTCCCGGTCGGGAACATCGAGCCGCCCGAGCCTTCGTCCTCGGCCGCGGGATCGAGGAATTCGAGCTGCACTTCGGCGGCCGGGAAAGTCACGCCGTCGAGTTCGAAGTCGCCGGTTTCCTGCACTTCGCCGTTCATCACGGGAACGTGGGCGATGATGGTCTTGCCGATGTTGGCCTGCCAGATGCGCACGGCAGCGATGCCGTCCCGCGGCACGCGGGCCGCGTCGACCATCCCGCTGGCGATGGCGAAGGGGCCGACCGCGGCGGACAGGTTGCCGCAGTTGCCGCTCCAATCGACAAAGGCCTTGTCGATCGCGACCTGGCCGAAGAGGTAATCGACGTCGTGGCCGGCGCGTTCGCTTTTGGAGACGATCACGGTCTTGCTGGTGCTCGAGGTGGCGCCGCCCATGCCGTCGATCTGCTTGCCGTAGGGGTCGGGGCTGCCGATCACGCGCATCAACAGCGCGTCGCGCGCCGCGCCAGGAACTCGCGCGCGCTCGGGAAGGTCATGCAGGCGGAAGAAGACGCCTTTGCTGGTGCCGCCGCGGATGTAGGTGGCGGGGATTCTGATCTGTGGGAGGTTTGGCATCGTGTTATCTCCAATACGACCGTCGTTCCCGCGAAGGCGGGAACCCAATTTCTCGTGCAGGCCACAATTATCAAGCGCAGTGATCCGAAAACAAGATGGGGTTCCCGCCTGCGCGGGAACGACGGCGACTATTCAACTAATTTACGCGGCCACTTTCGACGACGCCAGGAAGTCCTGCGCGAAGCGCTGCAGCACGCCGCCGGCTTCGTAGATCGACACCTCTTCCGCCGTATCGAGGCGGCAAGTGACCGGCACTTCGACCGTCTCGCCGTTCTTGCGATGGACGAGCAGCGTCAGCGTCGCGCGCGGCGTGCGCCCGCCGATCACGTCATAGGTCTCGGTGCCGTCGATGCCGAGCGTCAGCCGGTTCGTGCCCGGCTTGAACTCCAACGGCAGCACGCCCATGCCGACCAGGTTGGTGCGGTGAATGCGCTCGAAGCCTTCGGCCACGATCACTTCCACGCCCGCCAGCCGCACGCCCTTGGCCGCCCAGTCGCGCGACGAGCCCTGGCCATAGTCCGCGCCGGCGATGATGATCAGCGGCTGCTTGCGCTCCATATAGGTCTCGATCGCTTCCCACATGCGCGTGACCTTCCCCTCCGGTTCGATGCGCGCCAGCGAGCCTTTCTTCACCTGGCCATCCACCACCGCCATCTCGTTCATCAGCGTCGGGTTGGCGAAGGTCGCGCGCTGCGCCGTCAGGTGGTCCCCGCGGTGCGTCGCGTAGGAGTTGAAGTCCTCTTCCGGCAGGCCCATCTTCGCGAGGTATTCGCCGGCCGCGCTGTTCAGCATGATGGCGTTCGACGGCGACAGGTGATCGGTGGTGATGTTATCGCCCAGGACCGCCAGCGGACGCATGCCCTTGAGCGTACGCTCGCCGGCCAGCGCGCCTTCCCAGTACGGCGGACGACGGATGTAGGTGCTCATCGGGCGCCAGTCGTACAGCGGATCGACCTGCTCCTCGGCCGCATCGGTGCGCGCGAACATCGGCGTGTACACCTTGCGGAACTGCTCCGGCTTCACGCTCTGCGCGACGACCGCGTCGATTTCCTCGTCGCTCGGCCACAGGTCGGAAAGCGTCACCGGCTTCCCTTCAGCGTCCGTGCCCAGCACGTCCTTCTCGATATCGAAGCGCACCGTGCCCGCGATTGCGTAGGCGATGACCAGCGGCGGCGAAGCCAGGAAGGCCTGCTTGGCGTAAGGATGGATGCGGCCGTCGAAGTTGCGGTTGCCCGACAGGACAGCGGTCGCGTACAAGTCGCGCTCGATGATCTCCTGCTGCAGCTTCGGATCGAGCGCGCCGCTCATGCCGTTGCAGGTGGTGCAGGCGAATGCGACGACGCCGAAGCCGAGCTGTTCCAGCTCCGGCATCAGGCCCGCTTCTTCGAGGTAGAGCGCAACGGCTTTCGATCCCGGCGCGAGCGAGCTCTTGACCCAGGGCTTGCGCGCCAGGCCGCGCCTGTTCGCATTTCGCGCCAAGAGGCCGGCCGCGATCATATTGCGCGGGTTGTTGGTGTTGGTGCAGCTGGTAATGGCGGCGATGATCACGGCGCCATCCGGCATCTGGCCAGGTTCGTGCGCCACGTTGCCGGTGGCGATGCCGCGCGCGGCCAGCTCGCTGGTCGGCACGCGCTTGTGCGGGTTGGACGGGCCGGCGATATTGCGCACCACGGTCGACAGGTCGAACTTGAGCACGCGCTCGTATTCGGCCTTCGCCAGCGCGTCTGCCCACAGGCCGGTCTCCCTGGCGTAGTTCTCGACCAGCGCCACCAGCTCGTCGTCGCGGCCGGTGAGCTTGAGGTACTTGATGGTCTGCTCGTCGATGTAGAACATCGCGGCGGTGGCGCCGAATTCCGGCGCCATGTTCGAGATGGTCGCGCGGTCGCCCAGCGTCAGCGCGGACGCGCCTTCGCCGTAGAACTCTAGGTAGGCCGAGACGACTTTTTCCTTGCGCAGGAATTCGGTCAGCGCCAGCACCACGTCGGTCGCGGTGATGCCCGGTTGCGGCTTGCCGGTCAGCTCGACGCCGACGATGTCCGGCAGCCGCATGTACGAGGCGCGGCCGAGCATCACGCTCTCCGCTTCCAGGCCGCCGACGCCGATCGCGATCACGCCCAGCGCATCGACCATGGGCGTGTGCGAGTCGGTGCCGACCAGCGTATCAGGGAAGGCGACGCCGTCCTTCACCTGGATCACGGGGCTCATGCGCTCCAGGTTAATCTGGTGCAGGATGCCGTTCCCCGGCGGGATCACGTCGACGTTCTTGAAGGCCTTCTTGGTCCAGTCGATGAAGTCGAAGCGGTCTTCGTTGCGGCGGTCTTCGATCGCGCGGTTCTTGGCGAAGGCGTCCGGATCGAAGCCGCCGCATTCCACCGCCAGCGAGTGGTCGACCACCAGCTGGGTCGGCACCACCGGGTTCACCAGCGCCGGGTTGCCGCCTTCCGCCGCGATGGCGTCGCGCAGGCCGGCCAGGTCGACCAGCGCGGTCTGGCCGAGGATGTCGTGGCAGACCACGCGCGCCGGGAACCACGGGAAGTCCAGCTCGCGCTTGCGTTCGATGATCTGCTTGAGCGAGGCGACCAGCGCTTCCGGTTCGCAGCGTCGCACCAGGTTTTCGGCCAGCACGCGCGAGGTGTAGGGAAGCGTGTCCCAGGCGCCGGGCTGGATCTCGTTCACGGCTTCGCGAGCGTCGAAGTAATGCAGCTGCGTTCCGTGCAGGGGCTTGAGGTATGAGCTATTCATTGGAATTCAAAATCAGTTGTCGGTGCTGCTTGGCGTAGTAGTGGCCATCGAACAAAAGTGCGTCCGGCTCGAGGCCGAACTGTTTGAAGCCGAAGGCATCGTAGAGGCGCTCGGCGCGCGTGTTCCCGTCGTGGACCGTGAGCACGATCTGGCGAATGTAACCCAGCGAGCGCGCAAACCCGATCAGGTGTGCAACCAGCGCCTTGCCGGTGCCGCGCGCCTGGCGATCCGGATCGACCACCAGCGCGTTGAGATTGGCCGAGTGGTGGACCTTCTTCCCGCTTTGCGTCTTTAGGCTGATCGCGCCGACGAGGTGTGCTCCGTCGAAGGCGCCGAACCAGTACTCGCCATCGCTGGACAGGCGCTTTTCAGCCCACGACAACGGCTGGGGCAGCGCTTCTTCGTAGTCAGAACGGAAGGCGTGCGGGAACGCGCGCAACCCGGCCAGGCGCAGCGCGCGGTAAGGCGCCGCGTCCGCCGGGCCGAGCCGCCGTACGACGATGCCTTCTGCGGCCATCACTTGCGCTCGGCCAGCGGCACGAACGTCAAGTCTTCCGGACCGACGTAGTTGGCGCTCGGGCGGATGATCTTGTTGTCGATGCGCTGCTCGATGATGTGCGCCGACCAGCCGGAAGTGCGCGAGATGACGAACAGCGGCGTGAACATCGCGGTCGGCACGCCCATCATGTGGTACGACACTGCCGAGAACCAGTCCAGGTTCGGGAACATTTTCTTCACTTCCCACATCACCGATTCCAGGCGCTCGGCGATGTCGAACATCTTGGTGGTGCCGGCCGCATCGGACAGCGTGCGCGCCACTTCCTTGATGACTTTGTTGCGCGGGTCGGAAATGGTGTACACCGGGTGGCCGAAGCCGATCACCACTTCCTTGTTGGCGACGCGGTTGCGGATGTCGGCTTCCGCTTCGTCCGGGTTCTCGTAGCGCTGCTGGATGTCGAGCGCGACTTCGTTGGCGCCGCCGTGCTTGGGGCCGCGCAGCGCGCCGATCGCGCCGGTGACGGCCGAGTAGATGTCCGAACCGGTGCCGGCGATCACGCGCGAAGTGAAGGTGGAGGCGTTGAACTCGTGTTCCGCGTACAGGATCAGCGAGGTGTGCATCGCCTTGACCCACTCGTCGCTCGGCTTCACGCCGTGCAGCAGGTGCAGGAAGTGGCCGCCGATCGAATCGTCGTCGGTCTCGACGTCGATGCGCTTGCCGTTGTGGCTGTAATGGTACCAATACAGCAGCATCGAACCGAACGATGCCATCAGGCGGTCGGCGATGTCGCGCGCGCCGGCGAGGTTGTGGTCATCCTTTTCCGGCAAGGTGCAGCCGAGGACCGAGCAGCCGGTGCGCATCACGTCCATCGGGTGGCTCGATGCCGGCAGCGCTTCCAGCGCGCTCTTGACCGATTGCGGCAGGCCGCGCAGGGCCTTCAGCTTTGCCTTGTAGCCCTTCAGTTCCGCGAAGTTGGGCAGTTTGCCGTGCACCAGCAGGTAGGCGATTTCCTCGAACTCGCTGTTGGTGGCGACGTCGAGGATGTCGTAGCCGCGGTAGTGCAGGTCGTTGCCGGAACGGCCGACCGAGCACAGTGCGGTGTTACCGGCGGCGACGCCGGACAGGGCGACGGATTTCTTCGGCTTGAAGGTTGGGGCTTCGGGTGCGGTTTGATTGGTCATGGTTTCATCTCCATAGTTGTCTTGTGATCGGTAGGGTGGGCTCTCGAGCCCACGCGCGGCCAGCACGTGGGCACATGTGCCCACCCTACGCCTTGGACTTGGCGAACAGCGCGTCGAGCTTCTGCTCGTAGCTGTGGTAATCGATGCGGTCGTACAGTTCCGCGCGGGTCTGCATGGTGTCGAGGACGTTCTGCTGGGTGCCGTCGCGGCGGATCGCGCCGTAGACGTTTTCGGCGGCCTTGTTCATCGCGCGGAAGGCGGACAGCGGGTACAGCACGATGTCCACGTCGGCGCCTTTCAGTTCGTCGGTGGTGAACAGCGGGGTCGCGCCGAACTCGGTGATGTTGGCCAGGATCGGCACCTTCACGGCCTTCTTGAACTGGGCGTACATCTCGAGGCTGGTGATCGCTTCCGGGAAGATCATGTCGGCGCCGGCTTCGACGCAGGCGACCGCGCGCTCGACGGCGGCATCCAGCCCTTCCACGGCCAGCGCGTCGGTGCGCGCCATGATGACGAAGTTCTCGTCGGTACGGGCGTCGGCGGCGGCCTTGATGCGGTCGACCATTTCGCCCTTGCTGACGATCTCCTTGCCCGGGCGGTGGCCGCAGCGCTTGGCGCCGACCTGGTCTTCGATGTGCACGGCGGCGGCGCCGAACTTGATCATCGAGCGCACGGTGCGCGCGACGTTGAAGGCCGAGGCGCCGAAGCCGGTGTCGACGTCGACCAGCAGCGGCAGGTCGCACACGTCGGTGATGCGGCGCACGTCGGTCAGCACGTCGTCAAGGTTGGAGATGCCCAGGTCCGGCAGGCCCAGCGAGCCGGCGGCGACGCCGCCACCCGACAGGTAGATGGCCTTGAAGCCGGCGCGCTTGGCTAGCAGCGCGTGGTTGGCATTGATGGCGCCGACGACCTGCAGCGGCGATTCTTCCTTGACAGCCTGGCGGAACGCGGCGCCGGCGGAACGGATGCTCATGTGTTTACCTTTCAAGTGTTGCGTTGGATGCGGAACGCGTACTTCAATGCAATCCGCGTGCCAGCCTCGAAGCTGCGGGCCAAGCCATTGATTTTTATAGCGGCGCCGGCCCGTTTCCACACCATCTTTCAACATTGGCCGGCAACCATCGTGTTTCAAATGTTTCACTGAAACACATCGATGAGAAAATGAACTACACTTGAAACATGCCTTCCCTGCCCTTCCCTGTGCAAAACGCGGACAAGCCGGTCATCTGGACTGTTTCAGTGTCGCGCCTGTCGGACCTGTTCCGCGACATCACGCTCGAATTCGACCACCTTGCAAACATCGAGCCGATCCCGCTCGGATTCGACGAGGCGGCGCGCCATATCCGCGAACGGATGGCGACCGAGCGCTGCGACGTGGTGATCGCAGCCGGTTCCAACGCGGCCTATTTGAAGGGCCGGGTGTCGGCGCCGGTGGTGGTCGCGCGGGCCAGCGGCTACGACGTGATGCAGGCGCTGGCGCGGGCGCGGCGCCTGTCCGACCGCATCGCCGTCATCAGCTACCAGGAGCTGCCCCAGCTGGCCGAGTTTGCGAACACCTTCGGGCTGTCGATCGAGCAGCGCATCTATGCGACCGAAGAGGATGCCCGCGCCAGCATCAGCGAACTGAAGGCAGCCGGCGTCAAGGTCGTGGTCGGCGCCGGGCTGGTGACCGACCTCGCCGAGGAAGCGGGATTGACCGGCGTGTTCCTGTACTCGGCGGCATCGATCCGCCAGGCTTTCGAAGATGCGCTGGAGATGGCGCGGCTGACGCAGCTGGAAGCTTCGCGCCGCCATCGCCCGCAAACGCCGGAGACGCGGCGTGCCCGCCGCGGCCTGGCCGACCTGCGCGGCGATTCGGCGGCGATGGAGCGGCTGCGGCAGTCGGTGGTGCTGTATGCGCGCTCGCCGGCCACGGTGCTGATCCAGGGCGAGACCGGCAGCGGCAAGGAGCTGGTGGCGCAGGCGATCCACCGCGAGGCGCCGCGCAGCCTCGGCGCCAACCGGCCCTTCGTCGCCGTGAACTGCGGCGCGATCGCGGAATCGCTGCTGGAATCGGAACTGTTCGGGCACGAGGAAGGCGCGTTCACCGGCGCGCGCCGCGGCGGCCACGCGGGCCTGTTCGAAGCGGCCAACAAGGGCACGCTATTCCTCGACGAGATCGGCGAGATGCCGCTGGCGCTGCAAACGCGGCTGCTGCGGGTGCTGGAAGAACGTGAAGTGATGCGGGTCGGCGGCACGCGGCCGGTACCGATCGATGTGCGCGTCATCAGCGCCACCCATTGCGACCTTGAAGCCCGCGTGCGCGAGGGGCGCTTTCGCGCGGACCTGTTCTACCGCCTCGCCGTGCTGCGCCTGGCGCTGCCGCCGCTGCGCGAACGCGCCGAGGATATCGCCGCCCTGGCCGAATGGTCGCTCAAGCACGCGATGGCGGCACTGGGCGCGCGTCCGCATCCCAACCTGCATGCCGAGCTGGCGGCCTGCGCGCCGCTGATGGAACGCTACCGGTGGCCGGGCAATGTGCGCGAGCTGCGCAACCTGATGGAACGGCTGGCGCTGTTCCTGGCCGCCGAGCCGCTGCAGGCGCTGACGCCGAGCTTTCTGCTGTCGATCGCCCCCGAGCTGGCGCGGCAGGATGCCGCGGCGATCGCGGCGCCCTCGCCCGCCGCGCCGGCGGAAACCGCGGCCGAGGTGCTGGCCCGCTTCCACGGCCAGCGCGATGCGGCGGCGAAGTATCTCGGCATCAGCCGGACGACATTCTGGCGGCGCCTGCGCAGCGGCAGCTGAGCACGCGCCGGCAACATCGTTTGGCTCAATATGGCCCGGCGTACAGGGCGCACAATCCCCTGATTCGCGGCATACAATGCCGTTATCGGGAGGCCGTATGCCAAAGCAAGCCGCTCTCTTTTCCCTCATCGGCAACACGCCGCTGGTCGAGGTCACGCGCATGGATACCGGTCCGTGCCAGCTCTTCCTCAAGCTTGAATCGCAGAACCCCGGCGGCTCCATCAAGGACCGCATCGGCCGCGCCATGATCGAACAGGCGGAGGCCGACGGGCTGCTCAAGCCCGGCGGCACGGTGGTCGAAGCCACCGCCGGCAATACCGGGCTGGGGCTCGCGCTGGTCGCCCGCATCAAGGACTACCGCGTGGTGCTGGTGGTGCCCGACAAAATGGCGGCCGAAAAAGTGCTGCACCTGAAGGCGCTGGGCGCCGAAATCCACCTCACCCGCTCGGACGTGGGCAAGGGCCATCCAGAGTACTACCAGGACTACGCGGCGCGTCTCGCGCGCGAGATTCCGGGCGCTTGGTTCGCCGACCAGTTCAACAACCCCGCCAACCCCAGGGCGCACGAAACCACCACCGGTCCCGAGCTGTGGGAACAGGCCGGGCACGACCTCGACGCCATCGTGGTCGGCGTCGGTTCGGGCGGCACGCTCACCGGCTTGTCGCGATTCTTCCAGCGGGTGCAGCCGCATCTCGAGTTCGTGCTGGCCGATCCGCGCGGCTCCATCCTCGCGGACTACGTCAACACGGGCAAGCTGTCGGACGTGTCGGGGTCGTGGGCGGTGGAAGGGATCGGCGAAGACTTCATTCCCAACAACGCCGACATGGCGCAGGTGCGCACTGCCTACACCATCAGCGATGAAGAAAGCTTCCTCACGGCGCGCGCGCTGCTGCGCAACGAAGGCATCCTGGGCGGCTCGTCCACCGGCACGCTGCTCGCCGCCGCACTCAAGTACTGCCGCGCGCAGAGCACGCGCAAACGGGTCGCCACCTTCGTGGTCGATACCGGCACGCGCTACCTGACCAAGGTGTACAGCGACGGCTGGATGGTCGACCAGGGACTCCTGGAACGCCCGCACATGGGCGACCTGCGCGACCTGATCGGGCGCCGCTACGACGCCGGCGAAGTCGTCACGGTGTCGCCCACGGATACGCTGCTCACCGCGTTCAACCGCATGCGCAGCGCGGACCTGGCGCAGCTGCCCGTCATCGACGACGGCAAGCTGGTCGGCCTGATCGACGAATCCGACCTGCTGATGCACGTGACCAGCGAACCGGGGCGTTTCGGCGCGCCGGTGTCGTGCACGATGACGGCGCACCTGCGCACGCTGCGGCCGTCGGCCGGCATGCAGGAACTGCGCGGCATCCTCGACCGCGGGCTGACCGCCGTGATCTGCGACGAGCAGCGCTTCTACGGCCTCATTACGCGCTTCGATCTGCTCAACCATCTACGCAGGACGCTATCGTGAACGACCGACCAGAACTCAATATCGCCACCCGCGTGATCCACGGCGGGCAGGAACCCGATCCCACCACCGGCGCGGTCATGCCGCCGATTTACGCCACCTCCACCTACGCGCAGGACAGCCCCGGCGTGCACAAGGGGCTGGACTACGGGCGCTCGCACAATCCCACGCGCTGGGCACTGGAACGCTGCGTGGCCGATCTCGAAGGCGGCAGCGCAGCCTTCGCGTTCGCGTCGGGGCTGGCGGCCATTTCGGCGGTACTGCAGCTGCTGCCTGCCGGGTCGCACATCGTGGCCGGCGACGACATGTACGGCGGCACCTATCGCCTGTTCGAGCGCGTGCTGCGGCACAGCGCCGGGCACGACTTCACCTACGCCAATCTCGCCGATCCGTCCGCACTGCTGGACGCGCTGCGGCCCGACACCCGCATGGTCTGGATCGAATCGCCGACCAATCCGATGCTCAAGCTGACCGACCTCGCGGCCGTGGCGGCCATCTGCCGCGAGCGCGGCATCCTGGCGGTGTGCGACAACACCTTCGCCAGTCCGATCGTACAGCGTCCGATCGAATTGGGCATGGACGTCGTGGTGCACTCCACCACCAAGTACCTGAACGGGCACTCGGACGTGATCGGCGGCGTGGCCGTGGTCGGGGCCGAGCTGAAACACGCAACGCCGCTGCGCGAGCGGCTGGGCTTCATCCAGAATGCGGTAGGCGCGATCCAGGGGCCGTTCGACAGCTTCCTTGTCCTGCGCGGCATCAAGACCCTCGCGCTGCGGGTCGAGCGCTGCTGTGCGAATGCGCTGGCGCTGGCGCGGTGGCTGGAACGCGAGCCGAAGGTGCGCAAGGTGTACTATCCGGGGCTGGAGTCGCATCCGCAACACGCGCTGGCGAAGCGGCAGATGAGCGGCTTCGGCGGCATCATTTCGATCGAACTCGATACCGATCTCAAAGGAGCGCGGCGCTTCCTCGAGCACTGCCGGGTGTTCACGCTGGCCGAGAGCCTGGGCGGGGTCGAGAGCCTGATCGAGCATCCGGCGCTGATGACGCATGCGACCATTCCGGCGGAGCAGCGCGCGGTGCTGGGGATTAGCGATACGCTGATTCGCTTGTCAGTAGGGATCGAACATATCGACGATCAGCGAGACGATTTGCGGCGCGCGTTGGCGGCCATTTAATCCCGCCTAGCAGGCCGCCTTGGCGGGAACCCCGTTTCGCGTGCGGACCGGCAGGGCTTTCCGTCCCGGAGGCAGCTTCTCAACGCGCTTCGGCGTCGCTGCAGTTGCCGCATCCACCTTGAACGTTTCAACCAGGCTCGCCAGCTCCTGCGATTGCCCGCGCAGCGCGTCGGCCGCAGCCGCGGCCTCCTCCACCAGCGCCGCATTCTGCCGCGTCGAATCGTCCATGCTGGCGATCGCCTCGCCGATCTGCGCGATGCCGGACGCCTGTTCCGAACTGGCGACATTGATCGCACCAAGAATCTCGCTCAAGCTCTGCACGTCGCGCACGATGTCGTGCATGGTGGTGCCGGCCGCGTTGGCAAGCGCGGTGCCTTGCTCGATCTCGCTGGCGGAATCGGCGATCAGCTTCTTGATATCCTTCGCCGCCGACGCCGAACGCTGCGCCAGCGAGCGCACCTCGCCCGCGACCACCGCGAAACCACGTCCTTCTTCGCCGGCGCGCGCCGCTTCCACCGCCGCATTCAGCGCCAGGATATTGGTCTGGAACGCGATGCCGTCGATGACCGCGATGATGTCGACGATGCGCGATGCCGAGGTACGGATCGAAGCCATCTTGCTGACCATCTGGGTCATCGCTTCGCCGCCCGCCTGCGCGACCGAAGACGCGGAACCTGCCAGGCGGGTCGCTTCGTTGGCGCTCTCGCTATTGCGGTGCACGGTGGCGGTCAGTTCCTCCATCGAGGCCGCGGTCTGCTCGATCGCGCTGGCCTGGTGTTCGGTGCGGCCGGACAGGTCGTGGTTACCCTCCGCGATCTGCACCGAGGCGCTGTCGATCGCCCGCGCACCTTCCAGCACACGAGACACCGTGGCGGCCATGCTGGCGGTCATGCGGTTGAGCGCATCGAACAGGCGACCGATTTCGTCCTCGCGTGCATGGCGGATCGCCGCGCGCAGATCGCCCGCGGCCACACGTTCGGCCAGCTCGACGCCGGCGACCAGAGGCTGAACGATGTGACGCGTCAGGAACCACGCGAGCAGGCTGCCGGCCACCAGGGCGGCGGCGCCAAGCACGCCGACCAGCAGCTGGCTCGCCACGAAGGTCGCTCCCGACTCGGCGCGCATCGCGCGGGCCTGGGTGGTCTCGAAGGACTGCAGCGCGGCGACGCCGTCGGCGTATGCCTTCAGCGCGGGATCGAGTTTGCTGGCCAGCAGCTGGTCGACTTCGACCGTTTTGCCAAGGTCCTTGGCCTGGAAGATGTCGGTGCGGATTGCGATAAGGACGGCCTTCTGTGCGGCGACCTCCTGCAGCATGCGTTTTTCGGCGGCGTCCATCGGCAGCGCGGCGAGCGCCGATTCGGCCTTGGCGGCGCGCTGCTCTCCCATCTTGAGCTGGGCCTGGTAATAGTCGCCCAACTCGAGGCTGTCGCTGCGGGCGATCGAGACGGCGAGCAGGCCGTTGAGTTGCGCGGCCCCCAGCAGGTCCGAGGCCAGCTGCTGCTTGGCCAGCTTGTCGTCGACGAGCATCGACGCGACCACGTTTGCACTGTGCATGCGCCAGATCGAGACGCCTGAAATGACCGCAATGACGAAGAGGAGAACAGCGAAGGAACCGAGGATGGTGGTGCCGGCTTGGAGCTTGGGGAGGCGCATCGGGACATTCCTTTGTCGGAGATGTCCGCGATTATGGGTTGCGGATATGACATGGATGTTACAGGGGCTATCGCTGCTGCAAGAAAATGGGGTTCCCGCCTCCGCGGGAACGACGGAATCTCCTGGATCGTCGTTCCCGCGAAGGTGGGAACCCCATTTTGTGTACGCGCCCCGCTGCTGCGATCAGCGCTGAATCGCCGGAATATCCGACGCCTTATAGTGCGGCACCGGCTCCTCCTTCAGCTTCTTCTGCAGCATCTGGATCGCCATCTCAAGCTGGCGGTCGCGCCCGTTGAAGGTCTCGTTCGGCAGGTTGTCCACTTCGACGTCCGGCGTCACACCCACGCCCTCCACCAGCCACTGTCCATCCACCGCGGCGAACTGCGGATTCTGGGCTACGCGCGCCATGCCGTTGTCGGCCAGGCCGTTGCCGTCGCTGAGCCACACGCCGGCGCCGGCTGTGCGCTTGCCGACCAGCGGCGCCAGCTTCAGCGCCTTGATGCCGGCCGCGAAAGTCTCGCCGTCCGAGTAGGTCATCTGGTCGACCAGCACCACCAGGTGACCGCGGAAGGTGTTCTGCATGTTCGGCCGCGGCGGGCTGCCGTTCGCGCTCCAGAACATCCACGCCTTGCGCAGCAGCTTCTCGATGATCCAGCTGTCGATATTGCCGCCGTTGTTGCGGCGGACGTCGATGATCAGGCCGTCCTTGTTGATGTTGGCGTAGAAGTTGCGGGCGAAGGAATCGATGTCGGCCGGCCCCATCGCACGCAGATGCAGGTAGCCGATCTTGCCGCCCGAGGCTTCGTCGACGGCGGCCGCGCGGCCCTGCTCCCAGTCTGCGTAGCGCAGCGAAGACTGGCGCATCGTCGGCACCGGCGTGACGATCACCTTGCGCGGCGTGCCGCCCGGGTGCTTCACGGTCAGCAGGGTCTGGCGGCCGGCCTGGTTGAGCAGCTCGTCGGCGATGTCGCGCACTTCGGTCAGGGCACGGCCGTTGACCGAGGTGATGATGTCGCCTTCCTTCACGTTCACGTCCGGCGCCGCCAGCGGGCCGCGTTCCTCCGGCAATTCCGGCTCGCTGCGGTAGATGCGGTCGACACGGTAGCCATCGGCCACGCGCGACAGCACGGCGCCCAAGCCGGCCGGCGCGCCTTCCGACGGCGGACGGCGGATGTCGCCCGGGCGCACCTGCGAGTGCAGTGCGCCGACTTCGCCGATCATCATGCCCAGCACGTCGTCCAGCTCCGCGCGGTCGGTGACGCGGTCGACCAGCGGCGCGTAGCGCGCCTTGACGCCGTTCCAGTCGATTCCGCGCATCTTGTTGTCGTACAGGTAGTCGCGATGCATGCGCCAGGCGTCGTTGAACATCTGCTTCCATTCCATGCGCGGATTGGAGACGATGGTCCAGTCGTCGACCTTGACCTTCGCCTTGGACAGGTCGGTGGGCGCCTTGGCGCCGGCGTCGACGAACAGCATGTCGCCCGCGCCGGTGGTGGAGGCCGTGCGGTAGAACACGTGCTTGCGGTCGTCGGTCAGGCCGAATTCGCGCACGTTCGCCGCGAAGGTTTCGGGCTGCGGCGCGGTGCGGCTGATCGCCAGCGTCTTGAGGGTACCCTGGCGGCGGCCCTCGCTATCGAGGATGTACAGGCGCTTGTCGTCGACCGCGACCGCGGTGTAGTTGCCCGGCGCGAGCGGCACTTCGTACAGGCGGTCGCGCAGGCCGGCGTATTCCACCGGCGGGATCTTCGGCTTCTTCTCTTCGGGTTTTGGCGCGGCCTTGTCGCCGTTCTTGGCATCGGCCATCGCGGCCGCCACCACTTTCTCGGCGACGGCGACGGTCTCGGACGACTTGCTGTCGGCGGCCGGCTTCTCTTCGGGCTTGGACAGTTCGTCGTCCGGCTTGAACGGGAAGCGCGAACCGGCCTGCAGCGCCAGCGCGAAGACGCCGATGCGCTTGTCGAACACCGGGCCCATGTCGCGATCTGCCCACACCGAGCCGTTGCCGACGTTGAAGTGGCGGGCCGACAGAAAGTACAGCCACTTCCCGTCCGGCGAGAAGGTCGGCGAGCTGGCGGTGTAGCGGTCGGTGGTGACGAAGGCCAGCGCTTTCGAATCGAGGTTGTACATGCCGATCTGGTTGCGCTGCTCGGCGCTGCCGGCGCGCACGAAGGCGACGTTGCGGCTGTCCGGCGACCACACCACTTCGTCCGAACGCTCGAGGCCGACCTTGCCGGCGTCGTCGATCACGGTGTTCTTGCCGGACGCGAGTTCGAGCAGCCAGGTGCGGCCATGCTTGTCGGTATGGGCGATCCACTTGCCGTCCGGGGACGGGTACAGGGCCCAGCGGTGGTTGCCGTCGCCGTCGCGGGTGAGCTGCTCGCCGTGGCCGGAGCCGTCGGCGGCGTAGCGCCAGATCTCGTTCTCGCCGCTGGTGTCGACGATGGCGTAGACGTGTTTGTCGTCGTGGCTGAACACGGCGTTGCGGGCGCGCGCGCCTTCCGGCACCGCGATCTCGACGCGGCGCTGGTTGTGCAGGCCAGCCACCGTCACGCGGCCGCGCGCGGTCAGCACGATGCGCTCGGCCTTGTTGGCGATCTCGATGTCGGTCAATGCGTCCAACGGCGAGCGGATCAGGCGCGTGCGCTGCTGGTCGAAGTCGGACACCAGACTGGCCTTGAGCAGCGTGTCGCTGCCGGCGGCGATGTCGAACACGCGCAGGTCGGCGCCGAGCTGGTAGACGATGCGGCCATCGCCGAGGGCGGCGCCGCGCACGTCCCATTCCTTGTGGCGGGTGAGCTGCTTGCGGTCGCTGCCGTCGGCGTTCGCGGACCACAAGTTGTCGCTGCCGGCGTCGTCGCTGATGAAGTAGAGGCGGCCCTTCCACCACATCGGGCGGCTGTTGTTGGCGGGGTCGTTCGCGAACAGCAGCTCGGCTTCGCGCTTGGCGTTCAGGTCGAAGCGCCACAGCTGGGCGTGGGCGCCGCCGCGGTAGTTCTTCACGTGGTCGCCGGTCATGGCCAGGCCCATGCGGGTGAAGTAGACGAAGCGGCCGGCGTCGTCGAGCACGGCGTCGTTGGCGTCGGCCAGCGGCAGCACGCGGCGCTGCATGGTGTGCGGGTTGATCGCGGCGATCACGCGGTGGCGTGCGGGACCGGTGCTGTTCTCGGTGCTGACCAGGACTTCGCCTTGCGGGGTCCAGCCGAGCACCAGCACGTTGCCGTTCTCGAAGCTCAGTCGCTTGGGAAGGCCGCCGTCGAGCGGCATCACGTAGGCTTCCTGCGCGCCTTCGTAGGAGGCGGTGAAGGCGACCAGCTTGCTGTCGAAGGAGATGGCGGCGTTGGTCTCGGCGGCCGGGTGGGTGGTCAGGCGCTGGGCCTTGCCGCCGGCGATCGAGGTGCGCCAGAGGTCGCCCTCGGCGGTGAAAACCACGGTGTCGCCGCGGACGGCGGGGAAGCGGAAGTAGGGATCGGCGGCGGAAGCGTGGACTGCGGCGAAGGCGGCGGCAAGGGCGAGGACGGTGCGGTGCAATTTCATTTTCGCTGCGGCAAGAGTGGCAAAAAAATGAGTTTGCCACAGCGGGGTTGATGCGGGAGGGAAAATTCATGCATATGTTCCGGGCGGACGTCTTTACCACCATCCCGGCCTGCGCCGGAAGTCGTTGTCGGCAGTGCCGGGAACGACGGTCTTGAGGCCAGCAATAAAAAACCGCGCACGAAGCGCGGTTTTTCTGGAGAAGCGAGGCTTACTCGATCTCGACGGTTTCGGCCGGGGCCGGCGGCGGGGATTCGTCGCCTTCCGGGAACTCGAGGACCACGTTGTCCTTGTCGTCCATGTCGACAGTCACGCGGCCGCCGCTGACGAGACGGCCGAACAGCAGCTCGTCGGCCAGCGCCTTGCGGATCATGTCCTGGATCAGGCGCGACATCGGCCTTGCGCCCATCTGCGGGTCGAAGCCTTTCTTGGCCAGGAACTTGCGCAGCTTGTCGGTGAATACGGCTTCGACTTTCTTCTCGTGCAGCTGCTCTTCCAGCTGCATCAGGAACTTGTCGACCACGCGCAGGATGATGTCTTCGTCCAGCGCACGGAAGCTGATGATCGCGTCCAGGCGGTTGCGGAACTCCGGCGTGAACATGCGCTTGATGTCGGCCATCTCGTCGCCCTGCGCCCGCGCATCCACGAAACCGACGCTGCGGCGCGTGAGGCTTTCGGCGCCCGCATTGGTCGTCATGATGATGATGACGTTGCGGAAGTCCGCCTTGCGGCCGTTGTTGTCGGTCAGGGTGCCGTGGTCCATCACCTGCAGCAGGATGTTGAAAATGTCCGGATGGGCTTTTTCAATCTCGTCCAGCAGCAGCACCGCGTGCGGCTTCTTGGTGATGGCTTCGGTCAGGAGGCCACCCTGGTCGAAGCCGACGTAGCCCGGCGGCGCACCGATCAGGCGCGACACGGCGTGGCGCTCCATGTATTCCGACATGTCGAAGCGCACCAGCTCGATGCCGAGGATGAAGGCCAGCTGCTTGGCGACCTCGGTCTTGCCGACGCCGGTGGGGCCGGAGAACAGGAAGGAGCCGATCGGCTTGTCCGTCTTGCCCAGGCCGGCGCGCGCCATCTTGATGGCCGAGGCCAGCGCGTCGATGGCGGGATCCTGCCCGAACACGACGTTGCGCAGGTCGCGGTCGATCATCTGCAGCTTGCTGCGGTCGTCCTGGTTGACGGTCTGCGGAGGAATCCGCGCGATCTTCGCGATGATGTCCTCGATTTCCGTTTTGCCGATGGTCTTTTTCTGCTTGGACTTCGGCAGGATGCGCTGGGCCGCGCCCGCTTCGTCGATGACGTCGATGGCCTTGTCCGGCAGATGGCGGTCGTTGATGAAGCGCGCCGCCAGTTCGGCCGCGGTCGACAGCGCCGACGACGAATACTTGACGCCGTGGTGCTCCTCGAAGCGCGACTTGAGGCCGCGCAGGATCGCGACGGTCTGCTCGACCGAGGGTTCGTTGACGTCGACCTTCTGGAAGCGCCGCGACAAGGCGTGGTCTTTTTCGAACACGCCGCGAAACTCGGTGAAGGTGGTCGCGCCGATGCACTTGAGCTGGCCGTTGGCCAGTGCCGGCTTGAGCAGGTTCGATGCGTCCAGCGTGCCGCCCGATGCCGAGCCGGCGCCGATGATGGTGTGGATCTCGTCGATGAACAGGATGCCGTTCGGCGTGTCCTTCAGCTGCTTGAGCACGGCCTTGAGGCGCTGCTCGAAGTCGCCGCGGTACTTGGTGCCGGCCAGCAGCGCGCCCATGTCGAGCGAGTACACGACGGCATTGCCGAGGATGTCGGGCACGTCTTCGTGGATGATGCGCCATGCCAGGCCTTCCGCGATCGCGGTCTTGCCGACCCCGGCCTCGCCCACCAGCAGCGGATTGTTCTTGCGGCGGCGGCACAGGATCTGGATCACGCGGTCCACTTCTTCCTCGCGCCCGATCAGCGGATCGATCTTGCCGTCGGCGGCGGCCTTGTTCAGGTTCTGGGTGAACTGGTCGAGCGGGCTTTCCTTGGTCTGCCCTTCGACCTGCGCTTCCTCCACGCCTTCCGATGCTTTCTGAGTATCGAGCTGTTGGTCCTTGCGCACGCCGTGCGAGATGAAATTGACCACGTCCAGGCGCGTCACGCCCTGCTGGTGCAGATAGTAGACGGCATGCGAGTCTTTTTCGCCGAAGATGGCCACCAGCACATTGGCGCCGGTCACTTCCTTCTTGCCGTTGGAGGCCGACTGGACGTGCATGATCGCGCGCTGGATCACGCGCTGGAAGCCGAGCGTCGGCTGGGTGTCGACCTCGCCCGTGCCGGGCACGGTCGGGGTGTTGTCACCGATAAAATTCGTCAGGGTCTTGCGCAGGTCTTCGATATTCACCGCGCACGCACGCAGGACTTCGGCGGCCGAAGGATTGTCGAGCAGGGCCAGCAGCAGATGCTCGACAGTAATGAACTCGTGCCGAGCCTGCCTTGCTTCGACAAAGGCCATATGTAGGGAGACTTCAAGTTCCTGCGCAATCATACTTCCTCCATCACGCACTGCAGGGGATGCCCGGCCTTGCGCGCATGTGTTAAAACGAACTCCACTTTGGTACACGCCACATCTTTGGAAAACACGCCGCACACGCCCTTGCCGTGGCGGTGAACGGATAGCATGATTTGCGTCGCGGTTTCACGGTCCTTATTGAAGTACTCCTGAATGATCGCCACCACAAATTCCATCGGTGTGTAATCGTCGTTTAGCAGTGCCACCTGGTACAGGGGCGGCGGTTTCACCGTCTGCCGCTCCAGCAGTTGTTCAGTATCGTGCTTGGTTGCCATGGACGTATTCTAATGCTTTCAGGGATGATGCAATGCGTAAACAATCAGGACGTTTTCGCTCGCTTCCATCTTACGCGTTTTCCAGTTGCTGCGCAGATGGAGACCCGATTGCTGAAATCAAGAGTCCCTTTTCAGGAGGCGCGCAAGTGGTGTGGAAAAATTTGCAACAGTGTGTTTCAAAAGCGCTTGACTTCTAAGATTGTTCCACCAACAATGCTCTCATTGACATTGTACTTATGTACTTGTTGATAAGAGTGAGCAGGCTGAGGAGGGGGCAAGAAGCTTCTTGCTTTTATGGCTCGTGTGATTTGTTTTTAATTGAAAGTTCTTTTATGGCAACTGGTACCGTTAAGTGGTTCAATGATTCCAAAGGTTTTGGCTTCATCACTCCTGATGACGGCGGCGAGGATCTGTTCGCACACTTCTCCGCAATCAATATGAACGGTTTTAAGACCCTCAAAGAAGGTCAAAAAGTCCAATTCGAAGTCACGCAAGGCCCTAAAGGCAAGCAAGCTTCCAATATCCAGGGCGTGTAATTCCCGCCTGGGAAGCAAAAAACCCCGCTGTGGCGGGGTTTTTTTTCGTCCCGGACGGCGCATGGTAGCACCGGTCCGCGCGCCTCACATGTTCTCTATCATGACCTCGCCGAAGCCCGAGCACGAGACCTGGGTCGCCCCTTCCATCAGGCGCGCGAAATCGTAGGTGACGTGCTTGGACTGGATCGCCTTCTCCATCGCGCTGGTAATGAGCTGGGCGGCTTCGGGCCAGCCCATATGGCGCAGCATCATTTCGGCCGACAGGATCAGCGAGCCCGGGTTCACGTAATCCTTGCCCGCGTACTTGGGCGAGGTGCCGTGGGTGGCTTCGAACATGG
>JAEWEK010000330.1 GCA_023389425.1 Pseudomonadota bacterium
GCATCCACGACCAGCCGAATGTGCCCTCGGCCACCAATCCGCCGCTGAACACGGGCGTGGTGCCGCAGGTGACGCGCCCGGCCCAGCCGACGTCGATACCGGCGCCGGCCGCGCCGGTCACGCCGCCCGGCTCCTCGGTCACGCCGATCACGCCATCGGTGGCGCCGGTCGGCACGCCGTCGGCGCAGCCGGTGCAGATGCCGCAGCCGGTCCGCTCGCCCAACGCCCCGCCGGTTCCCCAGGCGCCGACCTCGCGCTGAGGCCTTGACCCGCCATTCCGCGCGCCTCCCGCGCCAGCTGCTGGCGGCGGGGGCGGTTTTTCTCCTGTCCTGTTCCGCCGCGGCCGCGCCTGAGGTGGCGCCGGCGCGCCCGCGCGTGGCGCTGGTGCTGTCCGGCGGCGGCGCGCGCGGCTTCGCCCACATCGGGGTGCTGCGCGTCCTGCGCGAGATGCACGTCCCGATCGACATCGTGGTCGGCACCAGCATGGGCGGCGTGGTCGGCGGCGCCTACGCGGCCGGCACCCCGCTCGACCAGATCGAAGACCTGGCCCGCAACACCGACTGGGAGCGCGTGATCGCCGACCGGCCCTCGCGCGACACCCTGGTGTTCCGGCGCCGCGAGGAAGACCAGCTGCTGCCGTCGCGGATCGAATTCGGCGTGCACCACGACGAGGGCGTGACCTTGCCGCCGTCCGCCGCCAGCAACGCCACGCTGGAGCAGGCCATGGGCCGACTGCTCCCGCCGGGCACGCGCGAGACCCCGGTCGACCGGCTGGCGCTGCCCTTCCGCACGGTGGCCTCGGACCTGGTCACCGGCCAGCTGGTCGAGCTGGCGAAGACGCCGCTGTTCATCGCGATGCGCGCCTCGCTGGCGGTGCCGGGCGTGTTCGCGCCGGTGCGCGTCGACGGCCACCTCGTCGCCGACGGCGGCCTGGTGCGCAACCTGCCGGTCGACATGGCGCACGAGATGGGCGCCGACATCGTCATCGCGGTCAACGTCGGCACCCCGCTGGCGCCCGAGAAATCGCTCGGCACCGCGGTCGGCGTGGCGCAGCAGATGCTCAATATCCTGACCGAGCAGAACGTGCAGCGCTCGCTGCAGGAACTCAAGCCGCAGGACGTGCTGGTCGCGCCCAACCTGGACGGCATTGGCTTCCTCGACTTCGCGCGCGCCGGCCAGGCCATCGCCGCCGGCGAACAGGCGGCGCGCCAGCTGCGCGCGCGCCTGCTGCCGCTGGCGGTGACGCAGGACGAGTACGCGCAGTTCGAGCACCACCGGCTGGCGGCGCCGGCGGCCAGCGATCCGGCGCTGCCGCTGCGCCGGGTCGCGGTCGAGAGCGTCGGCCGCATCAACCCGGCGGCGCTGGCCCGCCAGTCCGGCCTGCAGGAAGGGCAGTCCCTGAGCCAGGCCGAGATCGTGCGCCGCGCCGACAGCCTGTACGGGCGCGGCGACATCGAGCGCGTCGACACCGACATCCGCGACAGCGACGGCCAGCGCGAGGTCACCGTGCGCGCGACCGAAGCCAATTGGGCCAACAGCCGGGTGCGGGTCGGGCTCGAACTGGGCAGCGACTTCAACGACGCCAACAGCTTCGCGCTCAAGCTGATGCACGTGCGCTCGTCGATCAACGATTCCGGCGCCGAGCTGCGCAGCGTGCTGCGGGTGGGCGACCAGCGCGCGCTCGGCACCCAGTTCTGGCAGCCGCTGGCGCCCGGATCGCCGTGGTATGTCGCGCCCTCGCTGCAGTACGGTTCGCAGTCGCGCGACCTGTTCGCCGACGGCCGCCGCATCGCCCGCACCGGCCTCGATGCCTTCGGCGCGACGGCGGTGCTGGGACGCGAACTGGGCAATTGGGGCGACATCCAGGCCGGCGCCACCCGTCAGCGGGCAAAGGTGCAGACCCTGATCCCGCAGGCCGAGCAGCCGGCCGAATACGTGTACGACACCACCCACTTCGTGCGCTACCGGGTCGACGCCCTCGACTCGCTGGCCTTCCCGACCCGCGGCTACCTGCTGGATGCCTCGGTCGAGCGCTCGCCGGCCAGCAAGTCGCGGCCGACCTCGCTCGCGCGCTCCACGGTGGCGGGGCTGGCGGCGGTGCACACGGCCAACTGGGCCGGCCACGTGTACGCGGAATGGGCGCGTGCCCAGCGCGGCTCGGCGCCGCTCAGCCTGGGCGGCTTCCTGCGCATCTCGGGCACGCCGGCCGATTCGGTGGAAGGGCAGGGCATCGCGTTCGGGCGGGTGGTGCTGGCGCGGCGTATCGGCGCGCTGCCGCTGGCGATCGGCGGCACGGTGCACCTGGGCTTCTCGCTGGAGGCGGGCGGCGCCTACGACAGCGCCCATCCGCTGCGCGCGAACACGCTCCGGCAGGCCGGCAGCGCCTTCCTGTCGCTCGATACGCGCTTCGGGCCGGCCTACTTCGGCGCGGGCGCGACCAAGGATGGGCAGCGTACGCTGTACCTGTACCTCGGTCCGATCTGGTAGCGGCAGGACAAGTGAAGAAAATGGGGTCCCCGCGTTCGCGAGGACGATGTCACTATTTTCAGGCTGCGCGGACTAGCGGCGCAGCGCGGTGAACGCCGCAAACTCCCATGAGCGGAATCCCAGCAGCAGCGTGAAGCCGTCGCGCTCCTCCGGCGCCAGGCGGCGGTCGTTGCGGTGCATGCGCGCGAGGTCGCCGGCCAGCTGATGCAGCTTGTGCGCCAGCTCGTGCGCGCTGGACAGCGACAGCCGCGCCGGCAGGCACATCAGGGTCTCGCCCTGGCCGTCGAAATGGCCGCTGAAGTAGTCCGCCACCACATGCTCGCGGAAGAACTGCTGCACCGGTCCGTCCGGCAGCCAGCGGAAGGCGTTCGACACGCGCATGCTGTAGCGGTTCAGCGGCTTCAGCTCGATCAGACCGAGGCGGTCCAGCTCCGCCAGGTAGCGGATGCATTCGGTGGTGCTGATGCGGTAGGTCTCGACCATCTGCTCCAGGCTCCAGTGGCCGAGGCAGCAGATCGCCACCAGCAGCAGCTGCGGCTGCGCCACCAGCGATTTTTCCTGCAGCAGGGTGAGGGTGTCGGCGGCGGCGCGCGAATCGGCGGCGCGGCGCAGCACGTCCTCCAGCGCGATGCCGCAGGCGGTGCAGATCTGCGCCAGCCGGGTCAAGGCCATGTCCTTCTGGCCGAACATGCGCTTGACCGAGGATTCGCTCATGCCGATGCGCTCGGCCAGCGCCTTGTAGGTGATGCCGGCGCCGCGCAGTTCGGCGCGCAGCACGTCGAGGATCAGTTCGGGTGAGCTCATGGGATCTCGTGGTGGTGGGTACTGTCAGGCTGTACCGAATGTACAACGAGACAGTACTTCGCACAAGCAGCTGGCGCAAGGATGCTGAACTGTGGAGACTGCTCATGTGCGCCGGACAGGACATGGGCTGGATCGGCGCAGTGGGCACAGGACGTGCCCACACTCCCGATTCCGCCGCCAGCGCTGCGCTGGCGCGCACCAAGAATGGCCTGATCGCGGGCGCCCGGTGTGGGCGTCCGCAGGCGGCCAAAGCGAAACGCTTGCACTACCCCATATCTTAAACATCGTCGTTCCGGTGCGTGGCCGCAGAGCATTGGACCCGCAGTCGGAGCTACATCGGCATGGGTCCCGGCCTGCGCGGGGACGACGGTGCAATGGTATCGGGGGAGGGCGGCTCCTGCCTCACTCGTCCGCTTCCGATTTCAGCGGCGCCTTCTTCAGCGCGCGCTTGGCCTCGGCGCGCTGCGCGGCCTCGGTTTTCACGTGCGGCCCGGCGGAGCGGGCCTTGGCGAAGCCGGCGAAGGGGTTGCGCGGCTTGCCGATGGACGCGGGCGGGCCAGGTTTGGCGAGCAAGCGCATCTTCTGCCGCGTGGCCAGTGCCTTGTTCGCCATGCCTGCTCCTTACAACACGTAGCGCGACAGGTCCTCGTTCACCGCCAGCTTGTCCAGCCGCTCGTTGACGTAGGCCGTGTCGACGGTGACCGTCTTGCCGCCGGCATCGCTGGCCGAGAACGAGATCTCTTCCAGCAGCTTCTCCATCACCGTGTACAGGCGGCGCGCGCCGATGTTCTCGGTGCGCTCGTTGACCGAGAACGCGATCTCGGCCAGCCGATGGATGCCGTCCGGGGCGAACTCCAGCTGCACGCCCTCGGTCGCCAGCAAGGCCTGGTACTGCTTGGTCAGGCTGGCGTCGGTCGAGGTCAGGATGCTCTTGAAGTCGTCGATCGACAGCGATTCCAGCTCGACCCGGATCGGGAAGCGGCCCTGCAGCTCGGGGATCAGGTCCGAAGGCTTGGACAGGTGAAAGGCGCCCGAGGCGATGAACAGGATATGGTCGGTGCGGATCATGCCGTACTTGGTGTTCACCGTCGTGCCCTCGACCAGGGGCAGCAGGTCGCGCTGCACGCCGGCGCGCGAGACGTCGGCCCCGCCATGCTCGGCGCGCGCAGCGATCTTGTCGATCTCGTCGAGGAACACGATGCCGTTCTGCTCGACGTTGGCGATCGCCTTCTGCTTGAGCTCTTCGTCGTTCACCAGGCGTGCCGCTTCCTCCTCGGCGAGGACCTTGAGCGCTTCCTTGATCTTCATCTTGCGCGGCTTCTTGCGGCCGGCGCCGACTCCGGCGAACATCGACTTGATCTGCTCGGTCATCTCTTCCATGCCGGGCGGCGCCATGATCTCCATGTTCGGTCCGGCCTCGGCCACCTCGATCTCGACGTCGCGGTCGTCCAGCAGGCCTTCGCGCAGGCGCTTGCGGAAGGTCTGGCGCGTGGTGTCGGCTTCCTTGCCGCCGTCGGCGGCGACGTTGAAGCCGAAGTCGCGCGGCGGCGGCACCAGGATGTCGATCACGCGGTCCTCGGCGGCATCCTCGGCGCGCTGGCGTACCTTCTTCATTTCGGTGGCGCGGGTCTGCTTGATGCCGATGTCGATCAGGTCGCGGATGATGGTGTCGACGTCACGGCCGACATAGCCCACTTCGGTGAACTTGGTGGCCTCGATCTTGATGAAGGGCGCGTCGGCCAGCTTGGCGAGGCGGCGCGCGATCTCGGTCTTGCCGACGCCGGTGGGACCGATCATCAGGATGTTCTTGGGCGTGATCTCGTGGCGCAGCGGTTCCTCGACCTGCTGGCGGCGCCAGCGGTTGCGCAGCGCGATCGAGACCGCGCGCTTGGCCTTGGCCTGGCCGACCACGTGCTTGTCCAGTTCCGAAACGATTTCGTGCGGGGTCATGTTCATGATGCGGGCCATTTACTCAAGCGTTTCGATGATGTGGGACATATTCGTGTAGATGCACAGCTCGCCGGCGATGGTCAACGCCTTCCTGACCACGTCGGCCGGCGCCATCTCGGTATTCTCGAGCAGGGCCTTGGCCGCCGATTGCGCATACACGCCGCCGGAGCCGATGGCGCCGATGCCATCCTCGGGCTCGAGCACGTCGCCGTTGCCGGTCAGGATCAGGGTCTTTTCGCGGTCGGCGACCAGCAGCATCGCTTCCAGCTTGCGCAGCATGCGGTCGGTGCGCCAGTCCTTGGCCAGCTCGACCGAGGCGCGGGTCAGGTTGCCCTGGTGCTTTTCCAGCTTCGCCTCGAAACGGTCGAGCAGGGTGAAGGCGTCGGCGGTGGCGCCGGCGAAGCCGCACAGGACCTTGCCCTGGTAGAGCGTGCGCACCTTGCGGGCCGTGCCCTTCATGACGACGTTGCCGAGCGTCACTTGACCGTCGCCGCCGAGGGCGACTTTTTCGCCGCGGCGCACGCTCACGATGGTGGTGCCGTGAAATTGTTCCATTCTTTGCCTCTTGGTTGTTCAGCCATCCGCAGGTGGGGATGGCGGCACCGAATTGCAAGACTGGTTTTGTTGAGCCGAGGCGGGCGCCTCAGTATTTATTGGCGTACAGGCGTGCGCTGTCGCCGGTGCCGAGCAGGCGCAGCAGGGGGGCGACGAGGTGGTTCAGGTCGCGCAGTTCGATCTGGCGGCCGGCGGCCTTGAGCGCGCGCAACTTGCCTTGCAGGGCTTCGGCGCCCTTGTAGTCGAGGCGGCCCAGGCGCGAGCAGTCGAGCAGGGCCGGGGAGGCGCCGCGGGCGTAGGTTTCGATCGAGGCCAGCAGTTCCTCGGAGGCGCCCTCGACCGTGGCCGGCAGCAGGAAGCGGTCGCCGCCGACGGCACTGGTGGCGGCGGTGGCCACCCGCAGGCGCGAGGTGAAGGCGGGCGGTTCGGCTTCGAAGGTGACGCGGAAGTCCATCGCCGTTTCTTCGAATTCCTTTGCACGGTCGGTCAGCTGCAGCAGTTCGAGCACCAGCAGCCAGGGGATCTGGCTGGCGCCGCGGTTGCCGATGGTGAGCAGCGGGCGCAGCACGGCGATCAGGGTATCGGCGTTGCCCAGCACCAGTTCGCTGCGGGTGCCGCGCAGGGCGCGCAGGCCGTCCAGCAGCACCGCGCAGCCGTCGGGCCCGGCGCCGCGCACGCCGCCGAATTCCAGCCGCAGCACGGGGCTGTTGGCGCTGCAGTCGCGCAGGCGCTGCAGCTGGGGCTGGATGGCCGCGCCGAGCACGCCGGTGAAGGCTTCGGTCGGCGTCACGCCGACGAACTGCTGGGCGGCGCTGTCTTTTTTCCACACCGGCGGCGAGGTTTCGAAATGGATCGCGTAGTCGATCGCGATGCTTTCGAAGTCCTGCTCGCGGCCGCCGGCCTGGTACAGGTCGAGCAGCATCCACCAGGTCATGCGCTGGTTGCGGCCGTCGCCGATCAGGCTGCCGCGCAGGGTGCGTTCGGCGGTCTGGCTGTCGCCATTGGCGTAGATGACGGCGGCCGCTTCCGCCACCGGCGGAATGGGCGGCACGCCGCCGCCCTGGGCCACCCCGAATTCATAGGATTGCGGACCGGCGACCGGGGCCTGCGGGCGGCGCGCGGCGCTGTTGCTCTTCCAGGTCGGCAGGTCGTCGAACATGTCGGCCGCCATCTCGAGCTCGATGGCGTCGATCTTGGCGGCGGTGGCGCGCGCGATCTCGCGCTGGCGGGCGCGGGCTTCCTCGCTGTCGAAGCGGCTGGCGCCGCCCGCGCGCTGGGCCGGACGCTGGCCCGGCGCGGCATGCGTTCCCGGACGCTGTCCGGCCGAGGCCGGCGTCGCATGGCGGGTGCCGGCGGGGCGCGGGGCGACCGTGTTCGGCGCCACGGTATTGGGGGCAACGGTATTCGGTGCGACCGTGTTCGGGGCCACGGTATTGGGCGTCACGGTGCGCGGCGCGGGCGCCGACGGGCGTCCGCCGGCGTCGGCCGTGCGCCGTGGCACCGGCGTGCCGGCCGATGGTTCCGGATTTTTCTTCAGGAAGGAGAAAAGACCCAAATCGTATCCCGTTGGTTAGGCCCGGCATCGTCGGATGCGCAAGCAGCGGCGCTAAGTGTATCTGATAGGAAAGAGTTTCGCATGTTCCGCTGACATGCGGCGACAAAAAAAGCATGCGACCCGGGCCGCATGCTTTTTGGCGGGATGGCCGGGCGGCTCAGTCGCCGTACAGCTTCTGCTTCAGTTCGCGGCGCTGCTGCGCTTCGAGCGACAGGGTGGCGGTCGGGCGCGCGATCAGGCGCGGGATGCCGATCGGCTCGCCGGTTTCCTCGCACCAGCCGTATTCGCCCGAGTCGATCGAGGCCAGCGACTGCTGCACCTTCTTGAGCAGCTTGCGTTCGCGGTCGCGCGTGCGCAGCTCGAGCGCATGCTCTTCCTCGATGGTGGCGCGGTCGGCCGGGTCCGGCACGAGCACGGTTTCGCGCAGGTGTTCGGTGGTTTCCCCGGCGTTCTTGAGCAGCTCTTTTTCCAGTGCCTGCAGCTTGGCCTTGAAGAAGGCGAGCTGGGCCGGGTTCATGTAGTCATCGTCGCTCATGGCGCGGATCTCGTCTTCGGTCAAGACGCGATCTTCGGCCTGGGCGGCAGTATTCGGTTTGGTGGTTTTAGTCATGACTTCACTTACCTTTGATACGACAGGGGTTTCCATTTTATCAGCTAACTCGGCCTTGCCCCCCGATGCTGCGCTCATCCGTGCGCCGGTGGCGGCCTTGCTGCCGCTGCCTGCCTTGGCCGTAGGCGATACGGCCGCGGCCTTCTGCTTGGTGCTGCCTGGTGCGGCCTTGGCGCTGGCCGGCGCCCTGGCTGCCTTTGCTGCCGTGGCCGAAGCCTTGGCCGGTGCCGCCTTCGCCGCCGGCACCGCCTTGGCGCCCGGCTTGACGGCGGCTTTGCCGACGCTCGCCTTGGCGGCGCCGGCTTTGCCGGCCGTGGCCTTGACCGCTTTCGGCGCCGCCTTGACGGCCTTCGGTGCCGCTGCCTTGACCGTCTTCGCCGCGGCCGGCTTGGCCGCCTTCGGCGCCGCCGCCGTCCTGCTGGTGGCCGGACGGGAGGCCGGCTTGGCCTTGGACTTGGCGGCGCTGGCCGGCGCCGCCGCCTTGGCCGTCAGGGCGGTCTTGCGGGCGGCGGGCGTTGCGGCGCTCGCCGTTTTCTTCGCGGTCTTGCTTACGGTTTCCTTCATGTTGGCATCCCGATGTCTTGTCCTCGCCCCGCCGGCGAGTCGGCATTTCAGTCGTCAAACAAAGGCGATGCGCAATGACCTGGTCCTGGCTGCGACTACCCGCGCACCGCAAAACCGGGATAGTTTATACCAAACATTGTTCCAATCCGGTGATAAATACGTCCTTCGGTAAATTTTTGCCAATGAAGACCATTTTGCTGCCGCGCGGCTCGTCCTCCGGCCACTTGGCGCCGAGGTCGCTGCCCATGATCTGGTGCACGCCCTGGAACACGACCTTGCGGTCGGCGCCGTCCATCCACAGCACGCCTTTGTAGCGCAGCATGCGCGGGCCGAACACATTGACCAGGCCGCCGAGGAACTCGTCCAGGCGGGCCGGGTCGAACGGACGGTCGCTCCTGAACACGAAGGCGGCAATGTCGTCGCTGTGGTGGGCGTGGTGGTGGTCGTGGTGCTCGTGGTGCCCATCGTGGTGCTCATGGTCGCAATGCTCGCCATGCGCGTGGTCGTGGCCGCAATCGGGGCCGTGTTCGTGCTCCTCTTCGCGCAGGAAGGCGGGGTCGAGCTCCAGCTTGTCGTTCAGGTTAAAGCCGCGCAGGTCGAGCACGTCGCTGATCGGGGCGCGGCCGAAGTCCGACGTGGACATGGCGGCGCGCGGGTTGATGCGGCGCAGGCGGGCCGTCAGCGCTTCCCGCTGCTCCGGCGTCACCAGGTCGAGCTTGGACAGCAGGATCTTGTCGGCGAAGCCCACCTGGCGCTGCGCTTCCTCGTGCTCGTCCAGCTGCTGCATGCCGTGGCGGGCGTCGACCACGGTGACGAC
>JAEWEK010000165.1 GCA_023389425.1 Pseudomonadota bacterium
GCTGGTGCGCGAGCGCACCGCGGACCTCAAGCGCAGCAACCTGCGCCTGGTCGAAGACGTCATCGCGCGCCGCCGCACCGAGAAGGCGCTGCAGGAGAGCGAACAGCGCTTCCGCCAGCTGGTGGCGATGTCGTCCGACTGGTACTGGGAGCAGGACCACAACTTCCGCTTCACCAGCATCACCGGCGACTTCGCCAGCAAGGCCGGCATCGCGGTCGAGCGCCTGCTCGGCAAGACGCGCTGGGAGACCGTGCCCGACTTCGAGAACGCGCCGGGCGGGCGCGAACACATCGCCTGCCTGGAGGCGCACCAGCCGTTCCAGGACTTCGAATTCCAGTCCACCGACGACCAGGCCGCGACCCGCTGGTTCAGCATCAACGGCACCCCGCTGTTCGACGACACCGGCACCTTCGTCGGCTACCGCGGCACCGGCAGCGACATCACCGCGCGCAAGCTCACCGAGCAACGCGTCTACCACGTGGCCCAGCACGACGTGCTGACCGGCCTGCCCAACCGCTCGCTGCTGCAGGACCGCCTCGGCCAGGCCGTGGCCTACGCCACCCGCAGCGGCTTCCCGGTGTGGGTGATGATGATCGACCTGGACCGCTTCAAGTACGTCAACGACAGCATGGGCCACAAGGCCGGCGACGTGCTGCTGGTGACGGTGGCCGCGCGCCTGCGCTCCTCGCTGCGCGATTCCGACACCGTAGCCCGCCTGTCCGGCGACGAATTCGTCGTGATCCTGTCCGAACACGCCAACGAGCCGCTCACCCGCGACATCGTGCAGCGCGTGATGGACGCGGTGGCGCGCCCGGTCATGCTGGGCACCAAGGAGTTCATGGTCACCTGCAGCATCGGCGTGGCGGTGTATCCGAGCGAAGGCACCTCGTCCGACAGCCTGATCGAGCACGCCGACATCGCGATGTACAGCGCCAAGAAGCAGGGCCGCAACAACTTCCAGTTCTACACCCCGGCGATGAACGAGGAATCGCTGGAGCGCGTGCGCATCGAATCGGCGCTGCGCAATGCGCTCGAGCGCGACGAGTTCGTGCTGTTCTACCAGCCGCAGGTCGACCTGGCCAGCGGCCGGATCATCGGCATGGAGGCGCTGATCCGCTGGAACCATCCGGAGCTGGGCATGGTGCCGCCGAACCGCTTCGTGCCGGTGGCCGAGGAAACAGGCATGATCGTGCCGATCGGCGCCTGGGTGATGCGCACCGCGGCGGCGCAGGCCAAGGCCTGGCAGGACGCCGGCCTCGGCCGCGTGCGGGTGGCGGTCAACCTGTCGGCGCGCCAGTTCGGCGACCCCGACCTGATCTCAGGCATCGAGGCGGTGCTGGCCGACACCGGGCTGCCGCCCGACTGCTTCGAGATCGAGCTGACCGAAAGCCTGTTCATGAGCGACGTGACCCCGGCGGTCGACCTGCTGCACCGGATGAAGGCGCTGGGCGTGAACCTGTCGATCGACGACTTCGGCACCGGCTACTCCAGCCTGTCCTACCTGTCGCGCTTCCCGATCGACGTGCTGAAGATCGACCGCAGCTTCGTCAACGACATCACCGACGACGCCAACGACGCGGCGATCGTCAGCTCGATCATCGCGCTGGCGCACAACCTGAAACTGTCGGTGATCGCGGAAGGCGTGGAAACGGCCGAGCAGCTGGATTACCTGCGCAGCCAGGGCTGCGATGAAATGCAGGGCTACTACTTCAGCCGTCCGCTGCCGGCCGCGGATTTCGAGAAGCTGTTGCGCGAGGGACGCTGCCTGCCGGCCTTGCAGCTGGACGAGCCGCTGGCGATTTGACGCGTAGGGTGGGCACGAGTGCCCACCCTACATGTAGCCAATCCGACAAGATTGGCCTACAATCGACTATCTTTTGTGCAATCAGGGGAGTCCACCATGATGACCGAACAGGAACGCCCGAGCGCAGCCTCCAGCCAGCTCAAGCGCACCGACGTGCGCACGCGCGACCTCGTCAACCAGGCCATCGCCTCGCTGCCGACCCTCGGCGTGCGGCGCGCCGCCGCCTTTCTCGCGGCAATGAACGTGCCGCCGGAAATCGCGGTGCGCTGCCTGGTCTATCCGCACCGCCGCCGCTCCGCCCTCGCCTGAGCTAGGCGCCGATATCGGCCAGCGAGTCGCGGCCCTTGTCGGTGAGCGTGAAGCCGCCTTCCGCACGGGCGGCGATATGGGATTTGCGGGACAGGAAATGCATCACGTCGGCATCCACCGGCGCCAGCGGATCGGCCGCCAGCTGCCGCAGCGTCGCGATGCAGCGGCGCAGGAACAGCAGCTCCTGGCCCTTGGCGCTCAGCGCCAGGCCGCCGTCGCGCCCGTACTGGATCAACTTCAGCCCGGACAGCTTCTTGGCATTGCGCCCGACGCAGGCATTGAAACGGTCGGTGCGGGCGCCGCGCCGGATGAATTCCAGCGCGTCGTATTCGTCAGTAGTAAGTTTCTGGTCCTTCATTGCCGCCTTTCATTAGGGGCGTCATGGTACCTTGCCATCGCCCCCCGCGGCAACCGCCGCCTTCAGCGCAGCGCGCGCACCAGCGACGCGGCCAGGGCGATTCCCACCACCACCCCGAAACCCAGCGCCAGCTGGAAGCGGCGCGAATCCATCAGCGACGTACGGCCGAGGTAGATTTTGTTGTGCAGGGTTTTGCCCATGATGTGTCTCCGAGGGTTACTGACTACCGGGTCATGCTAACCGGGAAACGTTTCCGTTCTTGTGACGGTTGACACAGTGTTGTGATTTTGTGGCGCTGGAGCAACTACATTCGTCTCCAATTGCGCGCCCATGCACTGGACGGGCTGTTAGGATGAATTCGACCGTTATCGCTTGGAGCGCATCATGAACCATCCGCAGCACAAGACCGACCCCGGCGCCAAAGGCCGCCCCTATCTCGAAGAAGCCGACATCGGCAGCGGCGAAAAAACGCCGGCGCAGCTTGAAACCGAAGAGATGATCCGCCAGATCCCCCCATTGCCCCATCCGCAGCATGCTGACAACAACAGCGGCCAGCCGGGCGGATCGCAGCAGGGCAAGCACTGAGCGGCGCCGGCCGCCGGCCAGGCCTCAGGCCTTGATCGGCGGCTGCGGGCCGCGCGGCTCTTGCACCGGCGCATTGGTGGGGGCGGGATACTCGTCCGGCTGCTGTGTCGGTGACGGCGTGGGCGGCGGGGTTTCCGGATCGGGCGTCTGGTGGCTGCGGCGCACTTCCGATGTCGACTGACTCATGCTCCTCCTCCCATGGAAAAAACGAATGCTTGGCGCAGCCTAGCATGGAAGATGCGGCGCAGTTTTCAATCGTGCGTGCCGTTGCGGCGGGCCAGCGGGGCGCGCAGCACGAGATCGGAAGTGGCCGCCGCGACGCAAGGCAGGATGTCGCCGTCGCGTTTCTCGTCGAAGGACAGGCCGGGCCACTCGATGAGGTAGCGCACCGCGCCCTGCTCCATCCGGCACAGGCAGGTGCGGCAAGTGCCGTTGCGGCAGGAGTTGGGCAGGTCGATGCCGGCCGCCTCGGCCGCTTTCAGCAATGGCACGTCCTCCGGCGCGTCGAAGCGCCAGCCGGCGGGCAGCAAGGTAACGGAGTAGGCTTTCATCCGGCCAGATTGTAGCCGCCGCCACCGCTTCGCGCCTGAGTTCGTTCGCGCACAGACCCGTCGGTGGCCGCCGAACTACGCTCGCCTTTCCTCTTCAGCAAAGGTGGAAGCATTGAAATTCACGATGACCGCACTGGCAGCCTGGCTGTTCGTCGCCGCGCCGGTGCCAGCACAACAAACCCTGCCGGCGCCGACGCCGATGCCGGCGCAGATCGCACCGGTGCCGGTGACGCCGGAACAGGACGCGCAGCAAGCGCAGCCCGGCCAGCCCGCGGCGCCCGCACCGCATCGCAACACGGCTGCCGAGCGAACGCTGCGCGCCCAGGTCCTGCTCGACCGCGCCCATTTCTCGCCCGGCGAGATCGACGGCGCCTACGGCGGCAATATGCGCCAAGCGCTGTCCGGCTTCCAGAAATCGCGCGATCTGCCCGTCACCGGCAAGCTCGATGACGCCACCTTCAAGGCGCTCAACGCTGACCAGGCTCCAACCCTGGTGGCCTATACCATCACCGACGCCGACCTCGCCGGCCCATTCCTCGCGATCCCGGACGACATGATGGCCAAGGCCGAGCTCCCCGCGCTCGGCTACAGCAGCCCGCAGGAAGAACTGGGCGAGCGCTTCCACGCCAGCCCCGCGCTGCTGGCGCGCCTCAATCCCGGCAAGAACCTGGCGCGCGCCGGCGAGCAACTGATGGTGCCGAACGTGCTCGGCACGGCGCCGCCGCCGAAGGCCGCCAAGGTGGTGGTGCTGAAGGACCAGCGCGTGCTGATGCTGCTCGACGATGCCGGCAAGACGATCGCGCAGTATCCCTCGTCGACCGGCAGCGAGCGCGATCCGCTCCCGATCGGCGTGTGGAAGGTGCGCGCCGTCCTGAAGAACCCCACCTACCACTACAACCCAAAGCTGTTCTGGGATGCCTCGCCGGGCGACCGCAAGGTCACCATCCAGGCCGGCCCGAACAATCCGGTGGGCGTGGCCTGGATCGACCTTTCCAAGCCGCACTACGGCATCCACGGCACGCCGGTGCCGTCGACCGTCGGCAAGTCGGAATCGCACGGCTGCATCCGGCTGACCAACTGGAGCGCGGCCGAAGTGGCCGGCCTGGTGGGCCCCGGGACCGAGATCGACCTGCAGGAAAACTGAAACCCGCGAGGAGGCGAGCATGAGATGGCTGCTGACGTTTTTGCTGGGCGTGGTGGTGGGCGCCGGTGGAC
>JAEWEK010000178.1 GCA_023389425.1 Pseudomonadota bacterium
TCAACGAGGTCGAGCAGCTGCACTTCGGCGGCGGCACGCCGACTTACCTGTCGGACGAACAGATGGGCGAGCTGATGGACCACCTGCGCCGCGTGTTCCGCTTTGCACCGGATAACGTCGGCGAGTACTCGATCGAGGTCGACCCGCGCACCGTGTCGCCGGCGCGCATCCACACGCTGCGCCGCCAGGGCTTCAACCGCATCAGCCTCGGCGTGCAGGATTTCGACCCGGACGTGCAGAAGGCCGTCAACCGCATCCAGCCCGAAGCCGAGACCCGCGCGATCATCGATGCCTCGCGCGCGGCCGGCTTCCGCTCGGTCAGCGTCGACCTGATCTACGGCCTGCCGCTGCAGACCACGACGACGATGGAGCAGACGCTCGACAAGGTCATCGCCGCCAATCCGGACCGCATCGCGGTCTACCACTACGCGCACATGCCGCACCTGTTCAAGCCCCAGCGCCGCATCGACGAGGCCGACCTGCCGAGCAGCGACACCAAGCTCGCCATGCTCTCGCTGTGCATCGAAAAGCTCACCGGCGCCGGCTACGTGTACATCGGCATGGACCATTTCGCCAAGCCGACCGACGACCTCGCGGTCGCGCAGCAGCAGGGTCGCCTGCACCGCAACTTCCAGGGCTATTCGACCCATGCCGACACCGATTTGATTTCCTGCGGCGTCTCGGCCATCAGCGCGGTCGGCGCCACCTACAGCCAGAACGTCAAGACCCTCGACGCCTATTACGATGCGCTGGACCGCAACGAGCTGCCGGTCGCGCGCGGCATCCGCCTGTCGATGGACGACGCGCTGCGGCGTGCGCTGATCCAGAAGCTGATGTGCCAGTTCGAAGTGTCGATCCCGGCCCTCGAACAGGCCTTCCCGATCGCTTTCGGCGAATACTTCGCGCCCGAGCTGGAGCAGCTGCGCGAGATGGAACGCGACGGCCTGGTCACCGTCAGCCCGGAATGGATTTCGGTGTCGATGAAGGGACGCCTGCTGATCCGAAACGTGGCCATGGTGTTCGACCGCTACCTCGCGTCGCGCCTCGCCGGCCCGCGCCACTCGCAGACCATCTGATGCTTGCCTCCGGCCTGTTCCCGCTGTTCGTGGTCGGCCTGCTGGGCAGCGTCCACTGCGCCGCCATGTGCGGCGGGATTGTCGGCGCGCTCTCGCTGGCACCGGCGCGGGCGGCGTCGTTTCCGGTGCCGGTGCGCACCGCCGGCGCCGCGCCGGCGGTGCTGGCCAATGTCATTGCCTACAATGCCGGACGACTCGGCAGCTACATGCTGGCGGGCGCGCTCGCAGGCGGCGCCGCCGCCAGTGCGCGCAGTCTTGCAGGGCTGCCTGCGCTGCAGGCCGGCGGCTACTGGATGGCAAACCTGATGCTGGTCGCGCTGGGCCTGTTCCTGATGGACGCCTGGCGCGGCCTCGCGTGGGTGGAGCAGGGCGGCCGCGGACTGTGGCGCCACGTGCAGCCGCTGTTGCGCCGGGTCGGGCCCCCGGATACGCCGGCGAAGATGGCGGCCGCCGGCTTCCTGTGGGGCTGGCTGCCCTGCGGGATGGTCTACAGCGCGCTGGTCACCGCGATGCTGAGCGGTTCCGCCGTGTCCGGCGCCGCGCTGATGCTCGCTTTCGGCCTCGGCACCTTGCCGATGTTGCTGTCGCTCGGCCTTGCCGGCGTCCGCTTGCGCGCCTTCACGGCACGGCGCCCGGTGCGCATCGGCGCCGGCCTGCTGGTGCTCGGCTTCGGAGTGCTGGGGATCGCGCGTGCCGCCGGCGGCCTGCCGGACAGCTGGCTGCACACGCTGTGCATCGGAGGCGCGGCATGAATGCGGTCCTTCAGCCCGCCGCCTGCTTCCACTGCGGCCTGCCGGTCCCGTCGGGCGGCCGCTGGGAAGCCCGCATCGACGGCGCGGTGCGACCGATGTGCTGCCCCGGCTGCGCGGCCGCCGCGCAGGCCATCGCCGATGGCGGCCTCGCTGATTATTACAGCACCCGCACCGAATACGCGCCGCGTGCCGACGATGCCGGCGTCGATGCGCCCGAGCTGGCGCTGTACGACCAGGGTCCCGAAGCCGGCGACGGCGTGTTCTCGGTCGAAGGTATCCGCTGCGCCGCCTGCGTGTGGCTGATCGAGCGCCGGCTCGCGCACCTGCCCGGCGTGCGCGACGCCGCGCTGAACGTCGCCACCGAACGCCTGCGCGTGAGCTGGGAACCGGGCCGGTGCCGCCCCAGCGACATCGTCCGCACCCTGCGCGCGATCGGCTATGCGGCCTATCCCTACGACGCCCGGCAGCACGGCGAACAGCTCGAACGCGCACGCAAGAAGCTGTTCCGCCAGCTCTTCATCGCCGGACTGGCGATGATGCAGGTGATGATGTACGCCTTCCCGGTCTACATGGCCACCGACGGCACGATGGACGAACACATGCGCGCGCTGATGCACTGGGCCTCGCTGGCGCTGACCGTGCCGGCGGTGCTGTATTCGGCGCAGCCTTTCTTCAGCGGCGCCTGGCTCGACCTGAAGCGCGGCATGCCGGGCATGGACGTGCCGGTGGCGCTGGGCATCGGCGCCGCCTTTGCCGGGAGCGTGGTTTCCCTGCTGCGCGGAGCGGGCGAGGTGTACTTCGACTCGATCACGATGTTCATTTTCCTGCTGCTGGCCAGCCGCTACTATGAACTCGGCGCCCGCCGCAAGGCTGCGCGCGGGCTGGAAGGCCTCCAGCGCGCGCTGCCCGCATCGAGCCAGCGCATGCCGGGATATCCATCCAGCCGTGCCACCGAACTGGTCGCGGTCGCGGCGCTGCAGCCGGGCGACCATGTGCTGGTGCCGCCGGGGCAGGCGGTGCCCGCCGACGGCGTGATTGTCGAAGGCGCCACCGAGGCCGACCTGTCGCTGTTGACCGGCGAGAGCCGCACCCAGCGCCGCGGTATCGGCGACGAGCTGCCCGGCGGCGCGGTCAATGCGGCGCAGGCTGTGGTGCTGCGCGTGACGGCGTCTTCGCGCGACAGCACGCTTGCGCTGCTGGTGCGCCTGGTCGAGCGGGCGGGGCAGGGAAAGCCGGCGCTCGCGCTGTGGGCTGATCGCATCGCGGCATGGTTCGTGGCGGCGCTGCTGGTGCTGACGGTCGTGGTGTTTTTCGCTTGGCACGTGGTCGATCCGGCGCACGCGTGGTCGGCCGCGATCGCGGTGCTGGTGGTGTCCTGTCCCTGCGCCTTGTCGCTGGCGACGCCCACCGCGCTGGCTGCCGCCACCGACCGCCTGCTGGGGCGCGGCGCGCTTGCCGTGCAGCCGCACGTGCTGGAGACGCTGGCCCGGGCCACCCATATCGTGTTCGACAAGACTGGCACGCTGACACTCGGAAGGCCGCAGTTGCGGGCGACGATGGCGCTGGCAGGAGCCGGCGAAGCCGAGTGCCTGCGCATTGCGGCGGCGCTGGAGGCCGCGAATGAGCATCCGGTCGCACTGGCGCTGAGGGCTGCCGCCGGCAACGCTGGCGCCATCGCAAGCGAGGTGAAATATGCAGTCGGCGAGGGCATCGAAGGTGTCGTCGACGGCATCCGCTACCGCCTTGGCAGCAAGCGATTCGTCGCCCCTGTCACCGCACCAAAGCCCGTCGTTCCCGCGCAGGCGGGAACCCATGGAGCGCGCGACGGATCGAGCTGTGTGTGGCTTGGTTCGCAATGCGGTTGGCTGGCGCGGTTCGAGCTGGCCGACGCGCCGCGCCCGGAAGCACGCGACATCATCGAGCGCTTCAAACGATCCGGCAAAACCGTCGTCCTGCTGAGCGGCGACGATCCGCAGGCCGTCAACACCGTCGCTCGCGAACTCGGCATCGAAGAAGCCCTCGGCGCCCGGCTCCCGCAGGATAAACTCGCTTACGTGAGAAACCTGCAATCCCGGGGCGCCGTGGTCGCCATGGTCGGTGACGGCATCAACGACGCCGCCGTGCTGCGCGGCGCCGACGTCTCGTTCGCGATGGGCGCCGGCGCCGCACTGGCCCAGCTGAACGCCGACTGCGTCCTGCTCGGCGACGGCCTTGCACCGCTGGCCGACGCCACGGCGACCGCGCACCGAACCATGAAGATAATCCGCCAGAACCTCGCTTGGGCCACCGTGTACAACCTGGCAGCGATCCCCGCCGCGGCCTTCGGCCTGATCAATCCATGGCTCTCCGGCGTCGGCATGGCCGCCAGCTCGGCGCTGGTGGTCGCCAACGCCTTGCGGCTCAGGAAGGGAAACTGATATGGAATCGCTTTACCTGCTCGTCCCGCTCAGCCTGATGATGGTCGGCGTGGCAATCTGGATTTTTTTCGGCGCAGCCGACAGCGGCCAGTTCGACGACCTCGAAGGCCCGGCCCTGCGCATCCTGCGCGACGACGACAGCGCACCCTGAACGGTCAGATTTGCGGCGGCGCCCCGTTCACGCGGCGCTGCTCGCGTTCCAGCATCTCCTGGCACTGGATGCAGGTCCGCACCGCCGGCGTGGCCAGCAGGCGCTCCACCGCGATCTCGCGCCCGCATTCGACGCAGATGCCATAACCGCCGGTTTCCAGCCGCCCGAGCGCGGCGTCGATCTCGCGCAGCAGCGCGGTCTCGTGGTCGGCGTAGTGTTCCTCGTTATGGCTGATCATCTCGGCCTGCGGCTTGTCCTCGTTCTGCGCCGTGTGCGTGGCCGGGGCGATGGAGGGCGCCTCGCCGCCGATGCGGCCGGCCAGCGAATCCATCACGTCCTGGCGGCTTTGCCTGAGGCGCTGCTCGATCTCGGTGTGCTGCTGGGGGGATAGGGGCATGTGAGTCTTCCTGGGATCTTTGGGAAAGGCATGCACCGAGTGTGCTGCCAGCTTGTCACGATCCTTGATACGCCGCAAAGGGGCCAATCTAAAACCAAGGAACAACATCGAGCGCACCAGGGCGGACGTTTGCCGCCCATAAGCCAAGTGACTCCCCAGATTTTGATTCACATCAAGGATTTTTAGGGTCCGGAAAACTACTCTGCTGAAAGTCATCAATGTATCTTTTCAGGAGAGCATCTTGGACAGCAGTCTAAACTATAACTACAAGATCGTGCGCCAGTTTGCGATCGCCACCGTGTTCTGGGGCGTGGTCGGCATGCTGGTGGGCGTCTTCATCGCGGCGCAGCTGGCGTGGCCCGCCTTGAACTTCGATATCCCGTGGCTCAGCTACGGCCGCCTGCGCCCGCTGCATACCAATGCGGTGATCTTCGCCTTCGGTATCTGCGGCCTGTTCGCCACCTCGTACTGGGTGGTCCAGCGCACCTGCCAGGTGCGTTTGTTTTCGGACAAGCTGGCCGCCTTCACCTTCTGGGGCTGGCAGGCCGTCATCGTCGGCGCCGTCATCAGCCTGCCCATGGGTTTCACCCGCGGCAAGGAGTACGCCGAGCTGGAATGGCCGATCGCGATCCTGATCGCCATCGTCTGGGTCAGCTACGCGGTGGTCTTCTTCGGCACCATCATCAAGCGCAAGGTCCAGCACATCTACGTGGCCAACTGGTTCTTCGGCGGCTACATCCTGGCCGTCGCCATCCTCCACATCGTCAACGGCATGGTGATGCCGGCGTCCTTCATGAAGTCGTACTCGATGTACGCCGGCGTGCAGGACGCGATGATCCAGTGGTGGTACGGCCATAACGCGGTCGGCTTCATCCTCACCGCCGGCTACCTCGGCATGGTGTACTACTTCATCCCGAAGCAGGCCGAGCGCCCGGTGTACTCCTACCGCCTGTCCATCGTCCACTTCTGGGCGCTGATCTTCACCTATATGTGGGCCGGCCCGCACCACCTGCACTACACCGCGCTGCCCGACTGGACCCAGTCGCTCGGCATGGTGTTCTCGCTGATCCTGCTGGCGCCGTCCTGGGGCGGCATGATCAACGGGATCATGACCCTGTCCGGCGCCTGGTACAAGCTGCGCTCGGACCCGATCCTGAAATTCCTGATCGTGTCGCTGTCCTTTTACGGCATGGCCACCTTCGAGGGCCCGATGATGTCGATCAAGACCATCAACTCGCTGTCGCACTACACCGACTGGACCATCGCCCACGTCCACGCCGGCGCCCTGGGCTGGGTGGGCTTCATCACCATGGGCTCGATCTACTACCTGGTCCCGCGCCTGTCGGGCAAGAAGCAGATGTACAGCGTCGCCCTGATCGACACCCACTTCTGGCTGGCCACCATCGGCATCGTGCTGTACATCGCCTCGATGTGGATCGCCGGCGTGATGCAGGGCCTGATGTGGCGCGCGGTGAACCCGGACGGCACCCTGACCTACACCTTCGTCGAAGGCGTGAAAGCCACGTTCCCGTACTACGTGATCCGCGTGACCGGCGGCGCGCTGTACCTGACCGGCATGTGCATCATGGCCTTCAACACCTTCATGACGATGCGCGGCACGACCTCGGTCGACCAGCCGATCCCGCTCGGCAGCGGCCACGCCAAGGCCAACGCTGCCGCCACCGTCGCCGCATAAGCAGGAGAGCACAATGAAATTTACCCATGAGTGGATCGAGAAGAACGTCGCGCTCCTGATCGGCATGACCGTGCTGGTGGTGTCCTTCGGCGGCCTGGTCGAGATCGTGCCGCTGTTCTTCCAGCATTCGACCACCGAGCCGGTGGCCGGCCTGAAGCCGTATTCGCCGCTGCGCCTGGCCGGCCGCGACATCTACATCCGCGAAGGCTGCTACAACTGCCACTCGCAGATGATCCGCCCGATGCGCGCCGAGACCGAACGCTACGGCCACTACTCGGTGGCCGGCGAGTTCGTGTACGACCATCCCTTCCAGTGGGGTTCCAAGCGCACCGGCCCGGACCTGGCCCGCGTCGGCGCGCGCTACTCGGACGAGTGGCACAAGACCCACCTGAACAATCCGCGCGACGTGGTCCCGGAATCGAATATGCCGGCCTACCCGTGGCTGGCGCAGAACAAGCTGAACCCGCAGGAGATCGTGCCCAAGATGCGCGCGATGCAGCGCCTGAACGTGCCCTACACCGACGACGAGGTGAAGAATGCGCCGGCCGAACTGCAGGACAAGACCGAGCAGGACGCGCTGATCGCCTACCTGCAGGGCCTGGGCACCCAGATCAAGACGAGGAACTGACATGGCAATCCAACACATCTTCGACACCGCGAGCAGCGTGATGACGGTCATCTCCTTCATCACCTTCGTGGGCATCATGTGGTGGGCATTCACGCCCAAGAACCGCAGCAGCTTCGAACAGGCGGCCAGCCTGCCGTTCGCCGACGACGAGGCGGAGGAGGGCAAGCATGTCTGACTTCATCAACGAATTCTGGAGCTGGTACGTCGCGCTGATTTCCATCGCCGGCATCGCCGGCTGCGGCATCCTGCTGTGGTCGCAGTCGCGCTTCAAGGTCAAGCTCGACGAAGACGGCAAACCGCTCGCCACCACCGGCCACGTCTGGGACGAGGACCTGACCGAGCTGAATACGCCGATGCCGGCATGGTGGATGGGCCTGTTCTGGATCACCATCGCGTTCGCCGTCGGCTACCTGGTCCTGTTTCCGGGGCTGGGCAGCTACCCCGGCAAGCTGGGCTGGAAGTCGAGCACCGAGTACCAGGCCGAGCTGAAAAAGGCCGACGCCGAATACGGCCCGCTGTTCGCCAGATACGCGAACATGGACATCAAGGCCGTCGCCGCCGACCCGCAGGCCCACGCCATCGGCGAGCGCCTGTTCCTGACCTACTGCTCGCAGTGCCACGGCTCGGACGCGCGCGGCAACAAGGGCTTCCCGAACCTGACCGACAAGGACTGGCTGTACGGCGGCACGCCGGACATCATCAAGGAGACCATCATGAACGGCCGCCACGGCCAGATGCCGCCGATGGCCGCCGCGCTGGGCTCGGACGCCGACGTCGAGAACGTCGCCCACTACGTGCGCAGCCTGTCCGGCCTCGCCGCGGACCCGGTCAAGGTCGCCTTCGGCAAGCCGAAGTTCGCCGCCTGCGCCGCCTGCCACGGCATGGACGCCCACGGCAACCAGATGCTCGGCGCGCCCAACCTGACCGACAAGGTCTGGCTGTACGGCGGCAGCGCCGAAACCATCATGGAAACCATCCGCAAGGGCCGCAACAACACCATGCCTGCGTGGGGCGACTTCCTCGGCGAGCAGAAGGTGCACGTGCTGGCGGCCTACGTGTGGAGCCTGTCGAACGATCCGGCCGCGACAAGTGCAGCGGTGAAGTGAAATGAATGCTCCAAAAGAAGCGGTCATCAAGATGTACGCCTCGCGCGAGGAGATCTACCCGCGCGAGGTGAAGGGCCGCTACGCGACACTGCGCTGGTTGTGTGTCTGGCTGACGCAGGCGGTTTTCTACGGGCTGCCCTGGCTGCAGTGGAACGGCCGCCAGGCCGTGCTGTTCGACCTCGGCGCCCGCAAGTTCTACCTGTTCGGCATGGTACTGTGGCCGCAGGATTTCATCTATCTCGCGGCCCTGCTCATCGTCTGTGCCTACGGCCTGTTCCTGGTGACGGCCGTTGCCGGCCGCGTGTGGTGCGGTTTCGCCTGCCCGCAAACCGTGTATACCGAAATCTTCCTGTGGATCGAGCGGAAAATCGAGGGCGCGCGCAGCGCCCGCATCCGCTTGGACCGCCAGCCCTGGAGCGCCGAAAAGCTCGCGCGCAAGGGCGCCAAGCACCTGGCCTGGGGTGTGGTCGCGCTGTGGACCGGTTTCACCTTCGTCGCCTATTTCACGCCGCTCAAATCGCTGGTGCACGAAACGCTCGGCCTGACGCTGGGCGCGTGGGAAGGCTTCTGGATCGTGTTCTATGCCTTCGCCACCTACGGCAACGCCGGCTGGATGCGCGAGCAGGTGTGCAAGTACATGTGCCCCTACGCCCGCTTCCAGAGCTCGATGTTCGACCACGACACGCTCGTCATCAGCTACGACGCCAAGCGCGGCGAGCCGCGCAGCCCCGGTGGCAAACGGGTCGCCAAGGCGGAAGGAGACTGCATCGACTGCAGCATGTGCGTGCAGGTCTGCCCGACCGGCATCGACATCCGCAACGGCCTGCAGTACGAATGCATCAGCTGCGCCGCCTGTGTGGACGCCTGCAATATCGTGATGGACAAGGTGGGCAAGCCGCGCGGCCTGATCCGCTATGCGACCGAGAATGCACTGGTCAACAGGCTGACCAACAAACAGGCGCGCAAGCGCGTGTTCCGTCCGCGCGTGCTGATCTACACCGGCCTGCTCGGCGTGCTGATCGCCGTCATGTCCGGCACGCTGGCGATGCGCACCCCGCTCAAGCTCGATGTGATCCGCGACCGCGGCTCGATGGGGCGCGAGGTCGAGGACGACCAGATCGAGAACGTCTACCGGCTGCAGATCATGAATACCGGCGAGACCGCGCACCGCTACAAGCTGACGGTGGAGGGCCTGCCCGGCGCCAAGGTGGTCGCGAACGACGTGTTCGACGTCGCCGGCGCCACCACGCGCGCGGTGCCGGTGCGCGTGCGCGTGCCGGCGGGCGCGGGCAGCCGCGGCTCCAACAAGATCAAGTTCGACCTGAATGCGGTGGACGATCCGTCGCTGCACGTGCAGGAAAAAGCGGTGTTCATCGTGCCGCGCTAAGCCAGGAGTTCATATGAATGCTCATTCACATGTTTTGGGAAGCACGCCCCAGCCGCCGTGGTATGCGCAGCGCTGGCCGTGGCTGCTGATGCTCGGGCCGGCCGCCGTCGTGGTGGCGGGCGCCGTCACCACCTACCTGGCGGTGACGCGCGACGATGCGCTGGTGGTCGGCGACTACTACAAGCAGGGCAAGGCGATCAACCAGGACCTGCGGCGCGACCGCGTCGCCAGCGGCCTGCATATGTCGGCCAGGATCGGCTTCGACGAGCGCAGCGGCCGGCTGGAGGGGACGCTGACCAGTTTCGATCGACCGTACGGCAGCGTGTTCCAGGTGATGCTGGCGCATCCGACCCAGCCCGGGAAAGACCTGACGCTGCTGGCCCGTACAGATGCCAACGGCCGCTTCAGCGTGGCGCTACCGGCGTTGGAGCACACACACTGGCAGGTGGTGATCGAAGGGGAGCACAAGGACTGGCGCCTGGCGCGGAGTTGGGACTATCCGAAGCATCGGGAGCTGGATATCACGGCCGATTCGCCGTAAGGGCTACGGTCTGCGACGTGGGGTTCCCGCCTGCGCGGGAACGACGGCTATATAAGTTCGTCGTTCCCGCGCAGGCGGGAACCCCATTTTGTTTGCAGAACCAGCACCGTCAATACTGCCGACTCCATAAATACGTGATAGATTCCACGCAGCAACCCAAGCTTGCCCCACTATCACAACAAAACAAGAGAGACGCCGAATGCAGACCCTTCGTCCCCGCGCGATGCGCATTGCCATTGCCGCCGCCCTGTCCATCCCCCTGATCCTGGGCGTATCGCTGCCGACCGCCGCCCACGCCGCGCGCGCCGCCGCCGTCGATACGGTGAAGGAAAACGCCGCCTTCAACAC
>JAEWEK010000186.1 GCA_023389425.1 Pseudomonadota bacterium
GAAGGCAGGGGCCTCCTTGCCGCTTGGACGGAAATGAACATGAACAAACGCGCACTCCTGATTGCATTCCACTTTCCGCCGCAGGCGGCGAGCAGCGGCATCCAGCGCACCCTGAGCTTTTCGAAGAACCTCGGCCGCCATGGCTGGGAACCGCTGGTGCTGTCGGCCCATCCGCGCGCCTATACCCACCAGAATCCCTCGCAGCTGGCCAGCGTGCCGGCCAGCCTGGAAGTGCGGCGCGTGTTCGCGCTCGACACCAAGATCCACCTCGGCATCGCCGGCCGCTATCCCGAGCTGCTGGCCCTGCCGGACCGCTGGATCTCGTGGTGCCTGGGCGCGATCCCGGCCGGCCTGTCGCTGATCCGCAGCCACCGCCCGCAGGTGATCTGGTCGACCTTCCCGATCGCGACCGCGCACCTGATCGGCCTGGTGCTGCAGCGGCTGACCGGGCTGCCGTGGGTGGCCGACTTCCGCGACCCGATGATCCAGCCGACCTATCCGGAGTCGCGCCTGCAGCGCAAGTGCTACCACTGGATCGAGCGCCACACCATCGCGCGCTGCACCGCCGCCGTATTCACCACCCACAGCGCGCACGCCTCCTACCGCGAACGCTATCCGGAGCACGCCGCCAAGTTCACCGTCATCGAGAATGGCTACGACGAGGACGGCTTCACGCAGCCGGCGCCGCTGCCGGCGCGCGCCCAGCGGCGCCGCGTCACCCTGATCCACAGCGGCGCGCTGTACCAGTCCGGGCGCGATCCTTCCGCCTTCCTGGCCGCGGTGGCGCTGCTCAAGCGAGACGGCCAGGCCAGCGCCGAAAACCTGCGCATCGTGCTGCGCGCGCCCGACGACGTCGACGCCGTCATCGCGATGGTGAAAGCCGCCGGGGTCGACGACATCGTCGAGGTGCTGCCGCCTGTGCCCTACCGCGAGGCGCTGGCCGAAATGCTGGATGCGGACGGGCTGATGATCTTCCAGGGCACGCCCTTCAACACCCAGATCCCGGCCAAGATCTACGAATACTTCAGGGCCCGCAAGCCCGTCCTCGGCCTGGTCGACACCGGCGGCGAGACCGCGCGCGTGCTGCGCAGCGCCGGATTCCACGCGCTGGCCGACATGGACCACAGCGAGGCGATCGCGCCGGTGCTGGCCAAGTTCATCGAGTCCATCCGGGCCGGCACCGCCCACGTGGCCAGCGAAGAGCTGGTGGCCGCGTCCTCGCGCACCCACCGCGCCGGCCAGTTGGCGCACGTGCTGGACCAGGCGCTGCTGCCCGCGCGCGCCGGCGCCGCCATCAAGACCACCGTATGAGAGCCGAAACACGATGAGTAACGAGCTGCGTTCCAAGACGATCAAGGCAATGGGCCACCTCGGCCTGGGCGGCGCGCTGGGCCGGGTGATCTCGCTGGGATCGACGCTGGTCATCGCCCGCATGCTGAGCCCCGCCGACTACGGCCTGATGGCGATGGCGATGGTGCTGATCGGCTTCGTCAATTTCTTCAACGAGGTCGGCATCGGCGCCGCCATCGTGCAGAAGCCCAAGCTGGAGGAGGCCGAGGTCAACGGCTGCTTCGTCTTCTCGATCCTGGCCAGCCTGCTGCTGTGCGGGCTGACCATCCTGCTGTCCTGGCCCGCCGCCAGCTTCTTCGGCAACCAGCAGCTGCAGCCGATGATCGCGGTGCTGGCAAGCGCCTTCGTGTTCGGCGCGGTCGGCACGGTGCCGATGGCCTTCCTGCGGCGCGAGATGAACTTCAAGGCGGTCGCCGGCATCAACGTGCTGTCGGTGCTGTTCCAGTCGGCGCTGTCGCTGGTGCTGGCCTGGGCTGGCATGGGCGCGTGGGCGCTGGTCGCGGCCTTCGTCGCCGAGAGCATCATGCAGTCGATCGGCGCCTTCTGGCTGACATCCTGGCGGCCGCGCGGCCCGGTCGGCCTGCGCGCCGCCTTCGGCATCGTCGGCTACGGCATCCACGTGACCACCTCGCGCGTGTTCTGGTTCGTGTACAGCAATTCGGACAAACTCATCATCGGCAAGGTGCTCGGCAACCGCGCGCTCGGCATCTACGACATGGCCATCTCGCTGGCCACGCTGCCCACCAGTCAGGTGACCACGCTCGCGACCAACGTCGCCTCGCCGCTGTTCGCCAAGCTGCAGCACGACCTGCCGCAGCTGCGCGCCTTCATCCTGCACATCACGCGCGGGGTCGCCTACGTCACCTATCCGGCGCTGATCGGCATGCTGGTGGTCTCGCGCGAGCTGGTACCGGTGCTGCTGGGCGAGAAATGGATCGAGATGCTGATCCCCTTCGGCGCCCTGTGCGTGATGGGCCTGTTCAAGTCGGTCGATCCGCTGCTGTCGCAGGTGCTGATCTCCACCGGCCACGCCAGGCGCCTGTCCGGCTACACGCTCCTGTGCGGAATCGTGATGGCCGCCTCGGTGGTGGTGGGCGCGCTGGCCGACGGCCTGCAGGGCGTGTCGCTGGTGTGGATGCTGGTGTATCCGGTGCTGACCTTGCGCCTGCTGCGCATCATCGGCCAGGTCACCGGCCTGAGCTTCGGCGAGTATTACCGCACCCTGCTGCCGGTGCTGGCCGCGACCGCCGCCATGGCGGCCGCGGTGCTGCTGGTGCGCGAGGGCATGCTGGCGGCAGGCATCCCGGCGCTCCCGGCACTGGTGGTGGAGGTGGCAACCGGCGCCATGGCCTACATGCTCTGGATCGTCCAGTTCGACAAGCGCGGCCTCGGCGAAATCCGCCAGGTCATGATCGACATGGGCATCGCCGAACACAAGCTGGCGCGCTGGCCCTTCAACCGCGCCGTATCCGTTTGAGACAACCATGAACAGTACCCAAACTCTTCCCGCAGTCGTCGTCGGCGGCGGCCTGAATGCGCTGGGCATCGTGCGCAGCCTGGGTTCCGTCGGCATTCCCGTGATCGTGGTCGATACCGATCCCAAATCGCCCGCCATGCGCTCGCGCTACGGCGACAAGGTGGTGTGCGCTGCGCTCCAGGGCGAAGCGCTGCTGGCCTGCCTGTGCAAGCTGGGACGCCCCTGCGGCGAACGCCTGATGCTGTTCGTGACCGAGGAAAAAACCGTGATCGAAGTGTCGGCCTCGCGCGCGCGGCTCGAACCTTACTTCCACCTGCGCCTGCCCGGCCACGAACGCCTGATGGCGCTGATGCACAAGCAGGGCTTCCAGGACCTGGCCGAAGCGGTCGGGGCGCCGGTGCCGCGCACGGTGCGGCTGGAATCGGTGGCCGACCTGCCGCGCATCGAATCGTTGGACTTCCCCTGCGTGCTCAAGCCGGCCAGCAAGAGCTACGAGTACGGCGCCCGCTTCAAGAAGGCCTACAAGGTGAGCTCCGCCGCCGAGGTGGCCAGGCTGTACGAGGAAATCCGCCCGGTGCTGGCCGACATGGTGGTGCAGGAGTGGATCGAGGGCGCCGACAACGACGTCTACTTCTGCCTGCAGTACATCGGCGAGGACGGGCAGCTGGTGGCGTCCTTCACCGGCCGCAAGATCCGCGCCTGGCCGCCGCGCATCGGCGGCACCGCGAGCTGCACGGCGGCGTGGGAAGTGGCCGATGAACTGAATCGGATGACGGCGCAGTTCTTCGCGCAGATGGGCTTCACCGGCATGGGCAGCATGGAGTACAAGCGCGATACGCGCGACGGCCGCTTCTACATGGTCGAGCCGACCGTGGCGCGCACCGACTTCCAGGAAGAAGTCGCGTCGCTGAACGGCGTGAACATCCCGCAGGCCGCCTATCGATACGAGAATGGACTGGCGCAGGTCGCGACGCGCCGGCCGCTGGTGCCGCGCATCTGGCGCGAGCCGCAGCTGGATCGCTGGTCGGCGCAGGAAGGCGAGGTGCGCGAGGACGAGCGCTCGCGCGGGCACGAGGTGCGCGACGCCTACTGGCGCTGGAACGATCCGCGCCCGTGGCTGGACCGCACGCTGTGGCGCATCGGCGCCAAGCTGGGACTGGCCGCGTGAGGCGGCATCCGCTCAGGTATGCCGACTGGTCGTGGCGCGAATACGCGGCCGCGGTCAGCTGCATTGTGACCGGCCGCGTGAAGCGGGGCGGCGGTCCCGACCGCCTGGCGACGCGGCTGGCCGCGCTGTTCGCGCCCTCGACGGTCTACCCGGTCAATTTCGGCCACACCGCGATCCGCCTCGCGCTCGACGCTTTCCGCGCGATCCAGCCAGCACGCAGCGAGGTGATCGTCCCGGCCTATATCTGCCCGAGCGTGGTCGACACCATCGCCTCGGCCGGCCTGACCGCAATTTCCGTCGCGGTGGGCGCGGACCTGAACCTGCTGCCATCCGCCGTCGATGCCGCGATCACACCGGCGACGCTGGCCGTGATCGCACCGCACATGTTCGGCTGTCCGGCCCGCATCGCGGACATCGAAGCTGCCTGCCGCCGCGCCGGCGTGTTCCTCGTCGACGACGCCGCACAGGTGGTCGGCGAACGCTGCGACGGCCGCCTGCTCGGCACCTTCGGCGATGTCGGCATCGTCAGTTTCGCCCAGTCGAAAGCCGTGGTGACGGGCGTGCGCGGCTCCGGCGGCGTCCTGCTGGTGAATAGGCCCGAGCTCGACGACAAGCTGCGCGCCGCCTGGGCCGCCCTGCCCGCGCCGGCCGGCCGGCTGGCCGCCTTCGCCCATTTCGTCTGGGACTACCAGTGGTCGCGCCATACCGGCAACAGCGGCTACTACCTGCGGCGGCTCGGCGAGATGCTGGGCCGCAGCGCACACGCGGCGGCGGGCCCGGCGCGCATCGCCAACCTCGACGCCGCCATCGCGCTGGTACAGCTGGCGCGCCTGCCGCGCATCCGCGAGCGCAAGGTCCGGGCCGCACGGGATTACCAGGCGGCGCTGGCGCGCATACCCGGCGTCGGCTTCCCGCAGTTCGCGGCCGGCCGCTACCTGTCGCGCATCATGGTGTCGCTGCCGCCGGAGATCGACCTCGACCGGCTGCGCGCGGAGCTCGGGCGCCGCGGCGTCGGCACCCGCCTCGGCTACCAGAACGCGGTGCGCGCGGGCC
>JAEWEK010000229.1 GCA_023389425.1 Pseudomonadota bacterium
GTACAGGCCATCGTCGTCCTGCGCGCCCAGTCCTTTCGCCGGCAGCAGCAAGGCATCGCGCGCCTGCGCGACGACGAACTGCACTTGCGCGCTCATGCCGCTCATCAGTTCGTGATCCGGATTCTTCACCTCGAACAGGACGATGTAGAAAGTCTGTTTGCCTTGCTCGCCCGTGCCCTCGGCCGGGATGGGAATGACCTGGCGCAGTTTCCCCGACCAGCGTTTTCCCGGATAGCCGGGGGTCGTGAAGCTCGCGGCCATGCCGGGCCGCAAACGCGTCACATCGTTTTCCGCGACGCGCGCGGCGACAGTCATTTCCGACAAGTCGGCGATCCGGAGCAGCGCCGCGGAAGGTTGCCCGGCCGCGACCAGCTGCCCCGGGTGCGCCGCCAGCGACACCACGGTGCCAGGCATCGACGCCTTCACCATTGTCTTCTGGCGCGCTTCCTCATCGATTTTGGATGTCGCTTCCAGCTCCTCGATCTGGGCCGTGATGGCGGCCACGCGCGCGCTGGCGGACGACGCGTTCATTCGCGCCGACTCGACCGCTTCGTCGCGGGTCGCATTTTGCGACTTCAGCTGGGTCTGGCGCTTGTACTGAAGCTGGGCAAAATCAAGTTGTGCGCGCTGGTCGGCAAGGTCCGCCTGCAGCCTTGCCATCTGGGCGCGATTGCTGGCCGCCTTGGTGGCTTGCTGGCTCGGGGAAATTTCGACCAGCGCCTGGTCGGCCTGGACCGTGTCGCCGATCGCCACCAGCACGCTCTTCACTTGCCCGCCGATCTGGGCGTAGCTGTCGGCCCATTTGCGAAGCTGGAGCTTGCCGGCCGCGTCGACCGTTTGCTGGACGTCGCCGCGATGCACGGTGACGGTGTCGAACCTGGCCGGTGCCGGTGAAGCCGCCGGCGCTTGCGCCAACGCGGGGCCGGCGCCCAGCACGGCGGCCAGCGACAGCGCCGCCGCCGCCGCACCGCGGAGCTTGCAGCGGCGCGCGCGACGGGCCGATAGTGATGTATTGTCTAGTAAATCAGCAGCCATGGGACAACATCGGAAAATGCCGAGTATTACACAGATGACGGCAATCGGCTGGGCACTCGCACGCTAACTCATCACCAGGGAGACCATCATGCTGGATTGGGACGCATACCGCACCGAACTGCTGGCGCGCATCGGCGACATCGGCGCCACCTCACCCGACACCTTGCGCGGCTACCAGACCCTGTCCGGCGCGGCACGCAAGACGGGCCGGCTCGATGCGAAGACGGTGGAGCTGATTTCGCTCGCCGTCGCGGTAACGACGCGCTGCGACGGCTGCATCGCCGTACATACCAAGGCGGCGCTGCAGCACGGCGCCACGCGCGAGGAAATCGTCGATGCGCTGGGCGTCGCCGTCGCGATGAACGCCGGCGCGGCGATGGTCTATTCGGCGCGCGCCCTCGACGCGGTCGCCGAGCTGGAAGCCAAAGCCAAGCCGGCATGAGGAGGGACCATGAGCCTCGACGCCGACACCACCAAGGCTGATATCGCTGCAATCAAGCAGCTGGTGAAGCAGGAGCTGAGTCTTTTCTGGAGCACCGATCAAGCAGCGGACTGGGACGGGTTCGCAGCCACCTTCCTGCCTTCCGCCGCGCTGTTCCCCGCCGCCCGGCCAACGCAGCCTCAGACCCTTGAGCAATTTCTCGACCGCATGAAACGCCTGCAGGCCGAAGGAAAGCTGGCGTCGTTCAAGGTCACGCCGCTCGGCTGCGAGGTACGCGTGTTCGGCAACGTCGCCGTGGCCTTCGCCGCCTGCGAACTGCTCGAAAACGAGTCCGCCATCACCAACGAGGTGAACGCCACGGTGCTGGTGCGCGAGGAGGGCGGCTGGCGCATCGCGGCGCAGGCCTGGGACGTCGACAGCGGCGGCCGCAGCATCCCGGAAGAGCTGCTCAATCCGTGACGGACGCCGCGCCTTCGCCTATCATGTCAGCCTCTCGACATGAACAAGGAGCGGGGCGATGAAACGGATGGCGGCACTCTTGCTGTGCATGGCAGCCGGCGCGGCACAGGCGCAGGACGGCGCGGTTCACTGCGGATCCTGCGATGACTGGAACAAGCCGCAGGCGCCGTTCAAGGTGTACGGGAATACCTGGTACGTCGGCACGCAGGGTCTGTCGGCGCTGCTGGTGACCGGGCCGCAGGGCCACATCCTGCTCGACGGCGCGCTGCCGCAGTCGGCGCCGCTGATCCGCAAGAACATCGAGTCGCTCGGCTTTCGCATCGAGGACGTCAAGCTGATCCTGAATTCGCATTCGCACTGGGACCACTCCGGCGGTATCCCGGCGCTGCAGCGCGCCAGCGGCGCGACCGTCGCGGCCAGCGCCTGGAGCGCGAAGGAGATGGCGGCCGGCGCCAACATCGAAGGCGACCCGCAATTCGATCCGAAGGACACGGTCCAGATCGAGAAGATCACCAAGGTGAAGATCGTGGCCGATGGCGAAACCGTCAGCGTCGGGCCGCTCAAGCTCACAGCTCACCTGACGCCGGGCCATACGCCGGGCTCCACCGCCTGGACCTGGCAGTCGTGCGAGCAGGGCGCATGCCGCAACATCGTCTACGCCGACAGCCTGACGCCCGTATCCACCGACGGCTTCCACTACACCGGCGACGCCGCGCATCCGGACATCAGCGGCTCCTTCCGCGCCAGCATCGCCAGGCTGGCCGCGCTGCCGTGCGACGTGATCGTCTCGACCCACCCCGGCTTTACCGACACGTTCGACAAGCTCGCCAAGCGCACGCCCTCGCACAATACCTTCGTCGAAGCCGGCGGCTGCAAGGCGCTCGCGCAGTCGTCCGCCCGCAATCTCGACGAGCGCATCGAGAAAGAGCGTGCCGAGAAGGCGAAGGGCGGCTAAGCATGGCTACCGTCGCCGAGCTGGTTCTCTATCCGGTCAAGTCCTGTGCCGGCATGCCGGTCGATGCCGCTACCGTGACCAGCGCCGGCCTGTCGGCGCACGGCATCCACGACCGCGAATGGATGCTGGTGACGAACGACGGACAGTTCCTCACCCAGCGCGAATACCCGCGCATGGCGCGCATCGTGCCGCGTCCGGAAGGCGGCGCGCTGGTGGTGAACGGGCCGGGCGCAGCGCCGCTCGTGCTGCCGCTGGATGCAGCGGACGGCGCCCCGCGCGAAGTGCGCATCTGGGATGACGTGGTACTTGCCGCCGACTGCGGCGAGGAAGCCGCGCGCTGGTTCAGCGCCGTGCTGGACACCCCATGCCGCCTGGTGCGCTTCCGCCGCGACGTGGTGCGTCCGACCAGCACCAAGTGGAGCGGCGGCGTCCCTGCCGACACGCGCTTCGCCGACGGCTATCCGCTGCTGCTGATCGGCGCCGCCTCGCTGGCCGACCTGAATCGCCGCCTCGTCGCCGCCGGCCGCGCGCCGCTGCCGATGAACCGCTTCCGGCCCAACCTCGTCGTCGACGGCATCGAGGCCTACGATGAAGACTTCCTCGAATCGCTGGATGCCGACGGCCTCGTGCTCAAACCGGTCAAGCCCTGCGCGCGCTGCCCGATTCCCTCCATCGACCAGTCCAGCGGCGTCCCCGGCCCCGACCCGCTCGACGTCATGCTGAGCTACCGCGCCAACCCGCGCATGGACGGCGCGGTCTGTTTCGGCATGAACGTGATCGTGACGGCCGGCGCGCCGGCCGAACTGCGCCGCGGCCAGCACATCGCTGCCAGCATCGCTTTCTGACCCGTTCGATTGCCAACCGTCGCGTTTGACACGGACGGGCGGCAGGGGTAGTTTGAGCCTTCTGCAGGCGCAGCATATTGTCCGCGCCAGGAGAAGACGATGAACAAGCAGGCCGTTCCCGACATCGCGCTGGGCAGCGCGCTGTCGGCTGTCGCGCCGGTGTCGCTCGGCATGGCCGTGATCGGCACCGATCTCGGCTTGCGTTCGGCCAACAAAGCCTTCTTCGACCTGAGCCGGCACGCGGATGGCGGCATCGGCCGGCCACTTGTTTCCTTCCTGCACAAATCCACCGACGGCAGCTGTACCCGCGGCTTCGAGGAAGCGCTCGGCGCCAGCCGCGAGTTCGCCGGCAGCGTGCGCTGGGATGGTCCGCACGGGCCGTTCCAGGCCGAACTGGCCGTGATCCCGGTCGTGGACAACGGCGCGCTGCAGCATTTCGTGGCCGTGCTGCGGCCGCGCGCCCCGGGCGACGAGACCGAGGCCCTGCTCGACGCCACCACCCAGCGCCTGCAGCGCCTGCTCGACCATCTGCCCGCCGGCGTGGTCGTGCACGGCAGCGATTCGCGCATCCTCGCCGTCAACGCCCGCGCCGCCGAACTGCTCGGCGCCAGCCCGGAATCCCTGCTCGGCAAGGGCGCGCACGGCGGCTGGCGCTTCCTGAACGACGACGGCAGCCCGATGGACAGCAGCGGCTATCCCGTGTGCCGCGCGCTGTCGGAGCGGCGCAACCTGTCGAACATGGTGGTCGGCGTGGTCAGCGCCCACCGCGGCGAACCGTGCTGGGTACTGTGCAATACCTATCTCGTGTGCGACGACGGCGGCCAGGTCTCGGAGGCGGTGGTGTGCTTCACCGATTTCTCCGAGCTGAAGCGCGCCCAGCAATCGCTGCAGAAATCCGAGGAGCGCCTGCGCCTGGTGCTGCAGGGCTCCACCGACGCGCCATGGGACTGGAACCTGCGCACCGGCGAGCTCTACTACTCGCCGCGCTGGTGGGAGATGGTCGGGCTCGAGCCGGGCGAGCTGCAGACCAATGCCGAGCTGTGGCTGCGCCTCGCCCATCCGGACGACGCGGCGCGGGCGCGCGAGGTGTTCGAGCAGGCGCTGGCCGGCGACGCCCATTCCTACGAAATCGAATTCCAGCTGCGCCACAAGGAAGGCCACTACGTGCCGGTGCTGGCGCGCGGCCTGATCCTGCGCGACGAGCGGGGCCGCCCGATCCGCATCTGCGGCACCAACTCCGACCTCACCGAGCGCAAGCGCGCCGAGCAGGACATCCACCAGCTGGCCTACTTCGACTACCTGACCGAGCTGCCCAACCGGCGCATGCTGATGGACCAGCTGCACCGCATCATCAGCCGCGCCGCGCGCAGCGGCCAGTGGGGCGCGCTGCTGTTCATCGACCTCGACAACTTCAAGCTGCTCAACGACACGCTCGGCCACGACATCGGCGACGTGCTGCTGCGCCAGGTGGCGTGGCGCCTGCGCCATGCGGTGCGCGAGACCGACATCGTGGCGCGCCTGGGCGGCGACGAATTCGTGATCCTGCTCGACAGCCTGGGCAAGGACAGCAAGCTGGCCGGCGCCGAAGCGGGGCAGGTGGCCGCCAAGATCCTGGCCGTCTGCGACGAGCCCTACGTGCTGCCTTCGCGCGTGTACCGCAGCACGCCCAGCATCGGCGTGGCCCTGTTCAACGGCGACCATCCGGCCGACGTCGTGCTGCGCCGCGCCGACCTCGCGATGTACCAGGCCAAGGCGGCCGGGCGCAACACGCTGCGCTTCTTCGACCCGGCGATGCAGGCCGTGATCGACCGCCGCTACGCGCTCGAACACGACCTGCGCGAAGGCCTGCTGCGCGACGAATTCATGCTGTACTGCCAGCCGCAGTTCGACGCTGCCGGCGCGCTGGCCGGCGGCGAAGTGCTGCTGCGCTGGCGCCGTCCCGACGGCGAAGTGGTCAGCCCCGAGGAATTCATCGAGCTGGCCGAGGGCACCGGGCTGGTGCTGCCGCTCGGGCGCTGGGTGCTGCGCGAGACCTGCAAGCGCCTGGCAGGCTGGCGCCACAACCCGCAGCTGGCGCAGGTGCCGCTGTCGGTCAACGTCAGCGCCCAGCAATTGCGCTGTACCGACTTCCCCGAGCAGGTGCTGGGCACGGTGCGCGACACCGGCGCCGACCCGCACCTGCTCGGGCTCGAGCTCACCGAGAGCGTGATGGCCGAGAACCTGGACGAGGTGGTTGCCAAGATGGACCGCCTGCGCCGCGGCGGCGTGCGCTTTTCGATCGACGATTTCGGCACCGGCTATTCCTCGCTCAGCTACCTGAAGCGCTTCCCGCTGGAGACGCTCAAGATCGACCGCTCCTTCGTCCACGACATCCACGTCGATCCCGATGCCGCCGCCATCGTCGAAGTCATCATCGCGCTGGCCCGCAAGCTGGGGCTGAAGGTGGTGGCCGAGGGCGTCGAGGAAGAGGCGCAGCGGCGCTTCCTCAGCGACGAGGGCTGCGACCGCTTCCAGGGTTACCTGTTCGGGCACCCGCTTGCCATCGACGAATTCGAACGCAAATTCGGCCACGCCTGAACCATCGAACATTGCTTGTTAAATAATCGATTTAATCATTAACCAACAGTAATGTCTTTTTGTTTCCATTCAGGCGAAGTTGGCGTAATGTATCGCCATTGCATAACCGGAACACGCTATGGAAGGCGCCGCCTCGCGCGAGCTGATTGCTGAAAATGAAGCCTTGCGCGCCCGCCTGGCCTACCTGATCGATCAAGCAGAACGGAACCAGGCGATCATGTCGCGGCACCAGGCCTTCGATCTGGAGATCGTGGCCGCGTCCAGCTTCACGCAACTGGTCGGCACCATCTTCACGTCGCTGCCGGATATTTCGGACCTCGACGTGGTCACGCTGACCCTGGTCGATCCGGGCGCGGACATCTACATGGTGATGGACCGGCTGGGCGTCGAGTTCGGCGGCTTTCCCCATCTGATGTGGACCGAGGACGGCGCCGGGCTTGGCCTGGGCGCGCCGCCGCGGCCGGTGCTGGGGCCGTTCGATCGCGCGCTGCACGGCGCCGCCTTCCCCGACGAAGCGCATCCGCCGGGCAGCGTGGCGCTGGTGCCGCTGCTGCGCAACCGGCGCCTGATCGGCAGCCTGAATTTGGGCAGCAAGGATCCGCAGCGCTTCACGTCCGGCATGGCCACCGACTTCGTCGAGCACATGGCCTCGATCATCGCGATCTGCCTCGAGAACGTCATCAGCAACGAGATGTTGAAGTACATCGGCCTGACCGACGCGCTGACCGGCGCCTACAACCGGCGCTACATCGACCGCCGGCTGGCCGAGGAGATCTCACGGGCGCGGCGCACGGGCGCCAAGCTGTCGCTGATGTACATCGACCTCGACCACTTCAAGCGGGTCAACGACAGCGTCGGCCACCAGGGCGGCGACGAGGTGCTGCGCGAGGCGGCGGCGCGCATCAAGGCCGAGCTGCGGCTGTCGGATGCGCTGGCGCGCTTCGGCGGCGAGGAATTCGTGGTGCTGCTGGTGGATGCCGACCAGCGCAGCGCGGCCGTGGTGGCCGAGCGCATCCGGGCGCGCATGGAGCATACCGCGGTGGCGCTGGCGGATGGGGGCGAGGTGCCGGTGACGCTGTCGGTCGGCGTGGCCGGGCTGGAGCACGTGGACCTCAAGCGCCCGGTGGAGGAGGTGGCGCTGCAGTTGCTGGCGCTGGCGGACAGCGCGCTGTATCGGGCCAAGCAGGCCGGGCGGAATCGCGTGGTGTGTACCGGTTGATCCACCAGTAGCGTGAAGGCCGTCGCCCGCAGCCCCGCGCTGCCTTCAACTCACCGTAAAAACACCACGTCGTCCCCGCGGAGGCGGGGACCCATGCCGAGCTGGCGGGCCTGCGGCGTTTGCGCGCCACCATTCAAGCGTTCCATGGGTTCCGGCCTGCGCCGGAACGACGGCTCTACGTGAAGCAATATTTCAAATTTATGCAATTTTTGAAATATTATTTCAAGCCAGTCGCCCCTCCGCCTTCCCCACCGCATCCGCCGAGCCCCTGAGCACCACTACATCCCCCGCGTGCAGCACCGTTTCCGGCTTCGCCTCCACCCGCTCGCGTCCGCGGCGGATGATGGTCACCTCGGCGCCGACATCGGCCAGCGCGAATTCCTGCAGCGGCTTGCCCACCCCGGCCGCATCGTCTTTCAAGGTCACCGAATGGAGCCGCACGAAGGTGTGCTCCGGATCGTCCGACACGTCGCCCGCGCCGGGGAAGTAGCCACGCAGCGAGGCATAGCGCTCGTCGCGCGCGCTCTGCACCCGGTGCACCACGCGCCGCAGCGGCACGCCCACCACCACCAGCGCGTGCGAGGCCAGCATCAGGCTGCTCTCGAGCGCCTCCGGCACCACCTCGGTCGCGCCGGCGCGCCTGAGCGCGTCGAGGTCCGTGTCGTCGTGGCTGCGCACGATCACCGGCAGCGTCGGCGCCAGCTCGTGCACCAGCGCGAGCACCTTCAGCGCCGCCCGCGTGTCCGCGAACGTGATGACCAGCGCACTGGCGCGCTTGATGCCGGCCGCGATCAGCGCCTCGCGCCGTCCCGCGTCGCCGAAGGACACGTTGGAGCCGGCCGACTGCGCCTCCTGCACCCGCTCCGGATCCAGGTCCAGCGCATACCATGGC
>JAEWEK010000351.1 GCA_023389425.1 Pseudomonadota bacterium
GTCGTCGACGTCGATCTTGACGCCGGTCTTTTCGAATACCAGGGTGCGCAGTTTTTGCTGGTCCATGGCGCTTACCAGCCGGCTTTGTCGAGCTGTTCGAACAGGTCGCGGAACACGACCTTGATGCGCTGCTTCTCCATCACGTTGAAGCGTTCGCTCTCGCGCACTTCGTTCAGGGTCAGGCGGCCGGTGTTCATCTTCTTGATGTCGGCGCCGAAGGTGTCGGGGTTGCGCGCGGCCAGCACCACGCGTCCGCGCACCCGCGCCGCATGGTCGAGGTAGGTCTGCGCCTCGCTGAACACCTTGCCGCTCGGGGAGGCGAGGCGGCCGAAGTGCTCGTTCTCCCACAGGATCAGCGGCACGTGCGTGGCCTTGGCGGTGGCGGCGAAGCCGGTGGCGGTGTCGTGCAGGGTGTCGCCGCCGCCGACGATGGTGTGGATGTACACCTTGCGTCCCGCTTCCTCCAGCATTGCGAAGCAGTCGTTCTCCAGCAGGTAGGCCATCAGCGGCGTGAAGCTGTTGGCGCCGTTGTCGATGACGCAGTTGCCGTCTTCCTCGAGGATGTCGATCATCAGCGCGTCGAAGCGCTTGGGGTCGATGTTGCGGGTGTCGGTCATCACCGGCACATGCTTCACGTCCAGCGCCTTGTAGCGCGAGAAGGTGGGGTTTTCCTGGTCGGTGTCGAAGCAGCGCAGCTTGCCGCCGTCCTGTTGCGCCAGCCATTGCGCGAGGATGGTCGAGACCAGTGTCTTGCCGATGCCTCCCTTGCCCTGCAAGATGAAGTGAACCGAGTTGTGCATCCCTAAGCTCCAGATTATTTTTTTGTGTCCTTCAGTGGCATCGCGCGCTGCCGTGGTCCGGTTCCGGTCCCTGTTCCTCGCTGCCGGCGACCGGCAGGAAGCGCCACTCGTAGGCCCCGTCCGACAGCGTCAGGCGCAGCACGCCGAAGCGCGTGTTCTCGCGGAATTCGGTATGCGCGACCGGCCAGCGGAAGGGCGTCGGATAGGCGCCGCCGGTGCCGACGACGAACTGGCGCATGCCGCGCGCGGCGTCCACCTTGGCGTCGGCGTCCTGCGGCGCGAAGCGTTCGTAGTCGTGGTCGTGGCCGGACAGGACCAGGTCGGCGCCGGCCTGGTACAGGATGCGCCATGCCTCGCGCATCACCGGATCGGGCCGATGTCCTCCTGAACTATACAGGGGGATATGCCAATACGCGAGCGTGCAGCGGGCCTTGCGGCCTGCCAGGTCCTGGCGCAGCCACGCCAGCTGCGCCTGCATCTGCGCGCCGGACAGGCCGCTGTCGAGGGACACCAGATGCCAGGCGCCGAGCTCGACGCTGTAGTAGCCCTTGCCGGCGCGCTCGCCGAAATAGTCGAAATAGGGTTTGGCGCCCTTGGTGGCGTATTCGTGGTTGCCGGGCGCGGGCCAGGTGCGGTCGCGGAAGCGTCCCCAGGTCGGGGCGTAGCAATTGCTGAATTCCGCGGCGCGGCCGTAGGGATAGGTGTGGTCGCCCAGCGTCAGCACCGCGGCGGACGGGTCCTGCGCCAGCCCGGCCGCCACGACGGCGGCGGTGGCCGCGGCGCCCGACCATGCCGGATCGGCCGACCCGCAGCGCGCGATGTCGCCGGCCGCATACACGGTCACCGCCGGCGCGGCGTGCGCGGCGGCGCCGGCCAGCGCGAGGCCGGCCGCCGCGATCCAGCTGCCCGGCCGGCGCACTACTCGATGAAGCGCAGCAGCCCGCGCAGGGCATAGGCCACGGTCTGCTCGCGCACCGCCTGGCGGTCACCGTGGAACACCAGCCTTTCGGTATGCGTGTTGTCGCCGCGCGACCAGCCGAAGCACACCGTGCCGACCGGCTTGCCCGGCACCGCGCCGCTCGGACCGGCGATGCCGGTGGTCGAGATGGCGACGTCGGCGGTGCTGTTGGCCAGCGCGCCCTCGGCCATCGCCGCCGCCACTTCCTCGCTGACCGAGCCGAATTGCGCGATCAGCGCGGCCGGCACTTCCAGCATCTCCGTCTTGGAGGCGTTGGAATAGCTCACGAAGCCGCATTCGAACCAGCCGGTCGAGCCGGCGATTTCGGTGATGGCCTGCGACACGCCGCCGCCGGTGCACGATTCGGCGGTGGCCAGGGTCAGCCGCTTGGCCTCCAGCGCCCGGCCAACCTTGGTGGCCAGTTCGATAATCTCGTTCGTCACATTTCGCTCCTTGTCCGGTGGCTGTGGAAGCGCGCGCCGCGCACGGCTTCATTCTACTGCGCAGCGCGGCCGACTGTGTTGCAAAACGTTCATTCGAACGCGGCCCCGTTCTGTGCGACATGCCGCGCACGCCTGCTGCTATCCTGCAAGGGCCTTCCGCGAAGGCTTCCTCCAACCACCACGACGACACGAGATGCCGTACTCCCGTACATGTCCGTGGCCGACACGGCAGTGATCCGGCTGCGTTCGACCCGCACCAAGCTGATGGCGGTTGTGATGTCGACCACGTTCGCCGCCACCGTGGTCTCGGTCGGCACGGTGATCGGCTACGACCTGCGCAGCTACCAGCGCACCCTGAAGGCCGACCTGGTGACCGAGGCCGAGCTGCTCGGCCACATGACGTCGGCCGCGCTCAACTTCGACGATGCGCGGCTGGCGCGCGAGAACCTGTCGCTGCTGCACAGCCGCTCGTCGGTGCGCGCCGGCGCCATCTACAACGCCACCGGCCGCCTGTTCGCGACCTATGTGGCGCCGGGCGAGACCCCGTCCTTCCCGCTGCATCCCGCCGGCGGGCCGCCGCGCGCCAGCGGCGAGTACCTCGAAATGGCCGCGCCCATCGTCGATAACGGCGAGGTGCTGGGCATGGTCTACCTGCGCGTGGAAAACCGCCTGCTCGACCGCACCATCGACTACCTGCTGATCGCGGCCGGCGTCACCCTGCTGGCATTGGCCACCGCCTGGCTGCTGGTGCGCCGCATCGGGCGCGTGGTGACGGCGCCGATCGTCGCGCTCACCGGCATCGCGCGCGACGTAGTGGCCACCCGCGACTACTCGCGCCGCGCCCAGCGCATCAGCGACGACGAGGCGGCCGACCTGGTCGATTCCTTCAATACCATGCTGGGCGTGATCCAGCAGCGCACGCGCGACCTCGAAACCTCGTACCGCGACATCGCCCGCGAGGCCGAGGAGCGCGCCAGCGCCCAGAAGGAGGTGATGCGCCTGAACGCGGGGCTGGAGCAGCGCGTGCACGAACGCACCGAACAGCTCGAGCAGGCCAATGCCGAACTCGAACGCGCCATCGACGAGGCGCGCCGCGCCGACCAGGCCAAGTCGTCCTTCCTGTCGTCCATGAGCCACGAGCTGCGCACGCCGCTCAACGCCATCCTCGGCTTCGCCCAGATACTCAATTCCGACGCGCTGCCCGCCAGCGACGACCAGAAGCGCGAATTCGCCGGCCACATCGTCAAGGCCGGACGCCACCTGCTCACGCTCATCAACGAGATCCTCGACCTGGCCAAGATCGAGTCGGGCGCGGTGTCGCTGTCGCTCGAGCCGGTCGGCGTCGACGAGCTGCTGGCCGAGTGCCGCGCCATGGTCGAGCCGATAGCGGCGGAGCGCGGCATCCGCACCCTGTTCCCCGAGCCGTCCGCCTGCACCGTGCGGGCCGACCGCACGCGCCTGAAGCAGGTGCTGCTCAACCTGCTGTCGAACGCGATCAAGTACAACCGCGAGGGCGGCTCGGTGGTGCTGGCCTGCGTGCCGGGCGATCCCGGGCGCTTGCGGCTGTCGGTGCAGGACACCGGCATGGGCCTGACCCGCGCCCAGCTCGGCCAGCTGTTCCAGCCCTTCAACCGGCTGGGGCAGGAAAACGGCACGCAGGAGGGCACCGGCATCGGCCTGGTGGTCACGCGGCGGCTGGTGGAACTGATGGGCGGCGAGATCGAGGTGGCCAGCAGCCCCGGGGCCGGCAGCACCTTCTCGATCCAGCTCGACGCGGCGGTGGCGCCGCAGCTGGCCGCCGCGTTGCGGCCGCAGGGGACGCCGGCAGCGGCGCCCGGCAACGCGGCGCCGGCCGCGCCGCACCTGCTGCTGTACATCGAGGACAACCCGGC
>JAEWEK010000287.1 GCA_023389425.1 Pseudomonadota bacterium
CTCGATCCGGAACTGGGCGGCCAGCTCGCGACCAAGCATTTCGAAGGCGGCTCGGCCGAGCAGCTGGTGATCGACTTCGCGGCGCTGCCGCCCCACCTCGACCTCGAGCTGCGCCTGTCGCGCATGACGCGCTGGGTGCTGGATGCCGAGCAGCGCGCCCTGCCCTACGCCTTCCGTCTCGGCGCGCAGCAGGTGGACATGGCGCTCGGCGCGGCGCACCAGGCGCTGTGCCTGCGCGCGCTGGCGGTGTTCGGCGGAGCGCCGCGATGAAGCTGCCGCCGCTGTCGCGCGACAAGGCCGACACCCTGCTCCTGCTGCTGGCCACGGTGCTGGTGCTGGCGCCGCACGCGGCCCACCTGCCGCCGTGGGTGACGCTGCTGTGCGCCGCCACGCTGCTGTTCCGCGCCGCCGTCACCCTGCTCGGGCGGCGCATGCCGGCGTCGCTGTTGCTGCTGCCGGTGGCCGCGGCCGCGATGGCCGGCGTGGTCCACAGCTACAACACCCTGCTCGGGCGCGACGCCGGGGTGGCGATGCTGGTGCTGCTGGTGGCGTTCAAGACCCTGGAAATGCATGCGCGGCGCGACCTGTACGTGGTGGTGTTCCTCAACCTGTTCCTGGTACTGACCAACTTCTTCTATTCGCAGGCGATCGGCACGGCGCTGCTGATGGTGGCCTCGGTGCTGGCGCTGCTGACGGTGCTGGTCTCGTTCCAGTTCACCGGCACCGTGCCGTCCCTGAAAGCGCGGCTGCTGATGGGCGTGCGCATGCTCGGGCTGGCGGCGCCGGTCGCCCTGATGCTGTTCATCGTGTTCCCGCGCGTGCATGGGCCGCTGTGGGGCAGCCCGGGCGGCGCCGGCAGCGGCAACGGCGGCCTGGCCGACCGCATGACGCCGGGCTCGATGTCGCACCTGGCGCAGTCCGACGACGTGGCCTTCCGCGTCAAGTTCGACGGCGCGCCGCCGGCCCAGCCGCAGCTGTACTGGCGCGGCCCGGTGTTCGGCCATTTCGACGGCGAGAGCTGGACCCGCCTGCGCGAGCAGCGACCTGCGCAGCGCCAGCCGGTATCGATGGTCGCGCACGGCAAGCCGCTGCATTACCAGGTGACGCTGGAACCGTCGAGCGCGCACTGGATCTTCGCGCTCGAACTGCCGGAGCGCCTGCCCAGGCTGGAAGAAGGCCGGGCCATGGTGACGCCGCAATTCGAGCTGATGTCCGTGCGGCCGCTCGATCAACGGACGCGCTACGAGCTGAGCTCCTACACCCGCTTCACGCTGGAAGGCGGCGCGCAGCTTGGCGAGCCCGCGCCGTGGCTCGCGCTGCCCCCGGGGCTCAATCCGCGCGCCGCGGCCGATGGCGAGGCGCTGCGCGCGGAGCCGGATCCGGCGCGCCGCATCGCCACCGTCCTGCAGCGCTTCGCGCGCCAGCCATTCGCCTACACGCTCGATCCGCCGGCCCTGGGCGCGAACTCGATCGACGAATTCCTGTACCAGACCCGCGCCGGCTTCTGCGAGCACTACGCCGGCGCCTTCGTGTTCCTGATGCGCGCGGCGGGCGTTCCGGCGCGGGTGGTCACCGGCTACCAGGGCGGCGAGCTCAATCCGCTCGACGGTTACCTGACGGTGCGCCAGTCCGACGCCCACGCCTGGGCCGAGGTGTGGCTGGCCGGGCGCGGCTGGATCCGCGTCGACCCGACCGCGGCGGTGGCGCCGGAGCGGGTGCAACGCGGCCTGTCGCACGCGCTGCCGCGGCACGCGCCCTTCGGCATCGAGGGCCTGCTGCGATTCGAAGCGGCCGACAATGCGCTGCTGTCGCAATTGCGCTTTGCGATGAACGCGGTGAACAACGGCTGGAACCAGTGGGTGCTGAACTACACGCCGGACCGCCAGCGCAGCGTGATGGCGACACTGCAACAACGCCTGTTCGACTGGCGCACCGGCGTCGCGCTTGCGATCCTGTTCACGGCCCTGTTTTTCAGCGAGGTGTTGCGCCGTCGCAGTCGTTTGGATCCGGTCGATGCGCTATACTCGGCCTTGTGCAAGCGGCTCGGTCAATTGGGCGTGCCCCGCGCGATTGACGAAGGTCCAACAACGTTTGCGGAACGCGTGTCCGCCTCCGCGCTTGCACCCGAACGCCAGGCCGCCGCCACCGAATTCCTGCACCACTACAGCGCGTTCCGTTATGGAGCGCGCCGCGATGACGCCAATCTTCCAACGCATCTCAAACGACTACTCTCGCAGCTCCGATGAAATTGCTCGCTCCCTTGTGCCTCGCCCTGTTCGTTGTCGGTGTCACCGGGGAGGCGCAGGCGGCGAAGCCAGGCAAGCCGGCGCACACCCAGGCCAAGGCCAAGAAGGCCAAGCCCAAGGCCGCGGCGCCGCGCAAGCCGGCGATCGACGTCGAAGGCGAACAGGTCAACTTCAACGAGTGGCAGGCGGTGCGCGAGTTCGAGGACGAGATGGTGGCCAAGCATGGTTTCGACCGCGCCGCGCTGGCACAGCTGCTCGGCCAGGTGCGCTTGGTCGAATCCGCGATCAATCTCATCAAACCGGCGCCCCCTGGCAAGCCGAAGAACTGGCAGGCCTACCGCGCCCGCTTCATCGAGCCGATCCGCATCCGCGCCGGCCTGCGCTTCTGGGACGAGAACGCCGCCACGCTGGCGCGCGCCGAGGCGCAGTACGGCGTGCCGGCCGATATCATCGTCGGCCTGCTCGGCATCGAAACCCTGTACGGCCGCGACACCGGGCGCTTCCGCGTGATGGACGCCCTGACCACGCT
>JAEWEK010000319.1 GCA_023389425.1 Pseudomonadota bacterium
AACAACCTGCAGCGCATCCGTGAGCTGGCAGTGCAGGCATCGAACTCGACCAACTCGGATTCGGACCGCGCCGCGATCAACCAGGAAGTGCAGCAGCGCCTGGCCGAGATCGACCGCAACGCCGCCACCACCAACTTCAACGGCCAGAAGATCCTCGACGGCTCGTTCGGCAGCGCCAGCTTCCAGATCGGCGCCAACGCCGGCGAATCGATCTCGGTGAACCTGGGCGCCAGCACCAGCATGCGCAACAGCGCAACCGGCAAGATCGCCACGATTACCGCCGGCAACCTGAACGCATCGGGCGGCTCCAACGGCAGTCTCACGGCCACCTTCGACATGGGTACGTCGGCTCCAAGCAAGGCCAAGCTGAACTTCAGTGGCCTGGGCACCTCCGACACCGCCGGTTCGGTCAGCTTCACCGCCATTGGTTCCGACTTCAGCGTCGGCTCGGCCGCCACCACCGGCACCTCGAGCGCGCAGTCTGTCACGCCTGGCAACTTCAGTACCGCCGGCAAAGCACAGGTCGACGCCTCGACCACGATCGCCCTCGGTAGCACGCCAAACTCCGACTACAGCAGCGCCATCGCGCAGTTCGACATCAATGTCAAGGATTCGAGCGGCACCGAGCAGAAGGTCGTCGGTATCACGCTCAACCAGAACTACAACAATACCGCCGGTGTGCTTGGCGCGATCAACAGCCAGTTGAGCGCTGCCGGCTCGACCGTCAAGGCCAGCTGGGACACGACGGGTCAGCAATTCGTCTTCACCAACACTGGCAAGCTGGGCGATTCCCTGACCCACGAGAACGAAGTCACCATCACCAACATCGACACCAACGGTGCCGATTTCAGCGGAGCCCAGCTCCCCAGCGACGGCTCGGCAGCGGTGGCGACCACCAATCTGTCGATGACCATCGGCGATGGTACCCCGGGCGGATCGGCCAACATCGTCCTGAATGGCGACCACTCTTCGGATGGCCTGGCAGGCGTGGCGGCGGAACTGACCCAGAAGATGCAAGCCGCAGGCAACCTGGGTTCAAACTACAGCGCTTCGGTTTCTGGCGGCAAGATCGTCATCAACAACTCGGGCGCCACCAGCGCAGTTCAGATCAGCAACGTCGATGCCAACGCGGCTGCCGCCGGCTTTACCAACTCGAACGGCATCGCCGGCCACGGCCCGGTCACCAGCCAGGCCGCAACGATGAAGATCGACGGCATCGACGTGACCCTGGACTCGAACTACGGCAGCATGGCCGGCCTGGCAGGCGCCCTGCAGGGCAAGCTGGGCGGCAACTATGCCGTCAGCGTCGATCCTAACGTCGCCGGCAAGATCACGATCGAGCGCACCTCGAAAGGCGCCAGCTCGACCGCAATTGATATCACCAATGCCGACACCAACGCGCAGACCTTCTTGGCACTGGGTGGCGCGAGCCTGAGCGGTACCGCAGGTAGCTACTCAACCGCAGGCGGCGCGGCTGACTTCTTCGTCGATGGGACCAAAGTCACCCTGACCGGCGACTACGGCCAAGCCACCGCCGGCCACGACCTGACGCAGATGGCGAGCGACATCAACGCCCAGCTGCTGGCCGCTCATTCGGCCGTGACCGTCACGGCCGATACGACCAATGGCACCCTGACGTTCGACTCGGGCAGCGCCGCCGCAGTCAACATCACCGGCGCCGATGCCAAGGCCACCACGGCCGGTCTCGGCTTCCAGCAAGGCACCGCTGGTTCGGCTAAGGGCACCGTCGACCTGAAGAATTTCTCGATCAATGGCATCGAACTGGGCAGCGGCACCGCCACCGCCAAGCAGTATGCGAGCACGAGCGATCTGGCCGACGCCATCAACAACAATGTGTCCGGCGTGTACGCCTCGGTCGATGCAACCACCAAGGCCCTGACGATTTCGTCGTCGTCGGACATCAAGCTGGCCGGTGCCGATGCCACCGGCGCCACCGGCTTCAACGCGACGGCTCAGGCAGCCGACAACGGCGACCTGTCGAAGATCGATGTCAGCACCGTCTCCGGCGCGCTGACCGCGATCCAGCGTGCCGACAGCGCCCTGTCGAGCGTGTCGAGCCTGCGCAGCACCTTCGGCGCAATGCAGAACCGCTTCGACTCGGTGATCTCGAACCTGGCTTCGGCTAAAGAGAACCTGTCGGCAGCCCGCAGCCGCCTGCAGGACACCGACTTCGCTTCGGAAACGGCTTCGCTGACCCGCGGCCAGATCCTGCAGCAAGCCGGTACCGCGATGCTGGCCCAGGCCAACTCGCTGCCGAACGGCGTGCTGTCCCTGCTGCGTTAATCGGACCCGGCCGGCCTCCGGGCCGGCTGATGCCGAAATAGCAAGGCCCGGTCGGATTTGCTCCGACCGGGTATTTTTCGTTGAGGAGTAAGGTCATGGATATCCGTCAGCTCGGCAATACGGCGCCCGGCGCCAGCGTCCCGCAGACCCGTCCGCTCGCGCCTTCGGCGGCCGCCACCGGCACCGCCCCGGCAGCCCCGCCTGCCACTGCCGACAGCAAAGCGGCGGCGAGCGCCACGCACCAGCTCGAGGATGCGGTCAAGCAGATCAACAAGACGATCGCCTCGATGCGCACCGGGATCGAATTTTCGATCGACAAGGACACCAAGCAGACCGTGGTCAAGGTCATCGACCAGGACACCAAGGAAGTCCTGCGCCAGATGCCGTCCGAGGAAACGCTGCAGATCGCCAAGGCGCTCGACAAGCTGCAGGGCCTGCTCATCAAGCAGGAAGCCTGACCCGGCACAAGCAGTATGTTGACGCGGCGCAACATGCGCCGATGGCCTTCTTTATTCCCACTCCGCTGGAATAGGCCGGTATTTCCCCCTCTAAAGTCTGCATTGCCTCCACCGTTAACTGTTTATAGTTGACGCATCAAAGGAGGTAGCATCGTGGCATCAGTTGGAACAATCAGCTCGCCGGGCGTCGGTTCCGGTCTCGACGTCAAAAGTCTGGTCAGCAGCCTGATGGCGACCGAGCAAGGCCCGATGAACAACATCCTCAAGCAGGAGGCGACGGACCAGGCCAAGATCTCGGCATTCGGCACGCTCAAGAGCGCCCTGGGCACCCTGCAGACGGCGGCGTCCACGCTGAACATGAGCTCGACCTTCGCGTCGGTGGCGACCAACGTCACGGATTCCTCCTATTTCACCGCGGCCCCGACCAGCGGCGCCGTGGTCGGCAACTACAATATCCAGGTCAAGGCGCTGGCGGCGTCGCAGAAGCTGATTTCCACCGGCTTCAAGGACACCACCACCGTGGTCGGCGACGGCACCCTGACCATCGACATCGGCAAGTACGACACCAGCACCCCGCCCGGCTTCACCGCCAAGAGCGGCAGCAAGCCGATCACCATCGCGATCGGGTCGAACAACGACACCCTGGCCGGCATCCGCGACGCCATCAATGGCGCCAACGCCGGCATCACCGCCTCGATCATCAACGACGGCACCGGCAACCGCCTGTCGATCACGACCAAGGACAGCGGCACCGCCAACGAAGTGCGCATCGGCGTCGCCACCAGCGGCAGCGGCACCGGCCTGTCGGCGCTCGCCTACGACGGCAGCAGCAGCTCCGGGATGACGCAGAACGTGCAGGCCGCCGACGCCCACCTGATCGTGGATGGCGTCGACGTCTGGAAGTCGAGCAATACGGTGACCGACGCGGTCCAGGGCATCACCCTGAACCTGCTCAAGACCACGCCCGACAATTCACCGAACAAGCTGACGCTGACGCCGGACACGGACAAGATCCGCACCGCCATCGATGCCTTCGTCACGGCCTACAACGCGGTGCATTCCCAGATCAGCACGCTGACCGCCTATGACGCCTCGACCGGCACCCGCAGCGTGCTGACCGGCGACGCCACCACCAACGGCATCGACGCCAAGCTGCGCAGCATGGTCACCAGCACCGTTGCCACCGGCATCACCGGACTGACTTCGTTGACCGACCTCGGCATTGGATTCCAGACCGACGGCACGCTCAAGGTCGATACCTCGAAACGCGACAAAATCCTGAACGACCCCACGATCGATGTGAAGAAACTGTTCGTCAAGACCTCGGACAAGATGGTCGGCGTGGCCTCGATCATGAACACCGGCGTCAGCAGCATGATTCTCGGTAACAGCGCCATCATCAACCAGCAAGTCGACAACCTGAATGCGGACGTCAAGCTGATGGAGCGCCGCAAGACCGACGAAACCTCGCGCCTGCAACAAGTGCAGGACCGCTACACCTTGCAGTATTCGAGTCTGGACACCCTGATCTCGAACATGAACCAGACCCAGACTTACCTGACACAGCAGCTTGCCGCGCTGAAGTCGAACTCATAGATTTAACAGGAGAACCGTAATGTTCGGAGCCAAGAAAGGCGGCGTCGCCGCGTATTCCCAAGTAGGCCTGGAGACGGGCGTACTTGCCGCCGACCCGCACAAACTGATCGTCATGCTGTTCGACGGCGCCCTGCAGGCGCTGCGCAATGCGCGCGAACACATGCTGGCCGGCGACATCGGCGCCAAGGGCAAGGCCATTTCGCACGCCAGCTCGATCATCACCAGCGGCCTGCGTGCCAGTCTCGACCTGGAAAAAGGGGGCGAGATCGCCGGCAACCTGGACGCCCTGTACGACTACATGACGCGCCGCCTGACCCATTCCCACCTGCACAACGACGTGCCTGCCCTGGACGAGATCGCCCGCCTGCTGGGCGAGCTGCGCGAAGCCTGGAACGCCATCGGCAGTACCGAAGCCGCCGCCGTGCCGGCCGTGGTCCCTGCCATGCCGCAGCCGCCGATGAACGACCCGCTGGCGCCGCGTTCGGTGTCCTTCGTGAGCGCATGACCATGGCGCACGCCCACCTCGCCCTCTACGAAAGCGTGGCCGAGACCACGCGTGCGATGGCCGACGCGGCGCGCACCAGCAACTGGGACCACCTGGTCGAGCTGGAGCAGCGCTGCAAGAGCCAGGTCGCCAGCATCATGCTCGCTCCCGCGCCCGCCCTGTCGGACGAGGAGCGCGAGCGCAAGGCCGGCATCATCCGCGAGATCCTGATGCACGACCGCACCATCCGCGACCACACCTCGCCGTGGATGACGCGGCTGGGCGCCCTGATCGGCAGCGTGCGCAACGAGCGCAAGCTGGTCGGCGCCTACCGCTGAGCGGCCCGCCCGGTGCGGCCGCTCCCTTCCCGTCCTGATCCATGTTGCCGCGCGACCTGCTAGGCCCCTCCCCGGTCGCACGGCCTTCCCCCGCCAACGCCGTCGAGGCGCTGGCCGATCCGCGCCAGCAAGCCTTCCAGCGCGCCCTCGCCGGCCAGGTCGGCCAGCCGATGCGCGCGCAGGTGCTGGCGCGCCTGGGCGACGGCAGCGCCATTGTGCGCGTCAACGACATCCCGGCGCGCATGCTGCTGCCGCCCGGCGCCGAAGTCGGTTCCGAGGTGCCGCTGCGGCTGGTAGCGGTGTATCCCCGTCCCACTTTCGAATACGGCGCCGGCAAGACCCTGATCGAGGCCGCGCCCGCGCACCCGCCCGACACGCCCGGCAAGCCGCGCGCCGCCGAGGCCGAGACTGCGCACGCCGCCGTCTTCACCCCGCATGAGGATGCCGACGGCGCCGCGCTGGTCTACCGCCCCGACGGCCGCGGCCCGAACGCCGCCGGCGGCGCCGCCGGCAACGCGGGCGCCAACGCCACCCGGCAAGCC
>JAEWEK010000362.1 GCA_023389425.1 Pseudomonadota bacterium
CCATCCACCCGATCCCGAACCGCTATCCGATGGGCGAATACCTGCTGATGTTCGACCCGCTGGACGGCTCCTCGAACATCGACGTCAACGTGTCGATCGGCACCATCTTCTCGGTGCTGAAGGCGCCGGAAGGCATGGGCACGCCGACCGAGCAGGCTTTCCTGCAGCCGGGCACGCAGCAGGTGGCGGCTGGTTATGCCGTGTACGGTCCGCAGACCATGCTGGTGCTGACCACCGGCAACGGTGTCAACTGCTTCACGCTCGACCGCGAGATGGGTTCGTGGGTGCTGACCCAGCGCGACATGAAGATCCCGGCGGACACCAAGGAATTCGCGATCAATATGTCGAACAAGCGCCACTGGCATGCGCCGGTGCAGCGCTACGTCGACGAAATGCTGGAAGGTAAAACTGGTCCGCGCGGCAAGGACTTCAATATGCGCTGGATCGCGTCGATGGTGGCGGACGTGCATCGCATCCTGAACCGTGGCGGCATCTTCATGTACCCGGCCGATCTGCGCGATCCGGCGTCGCCGGGCAAGCTGCGCCTGATGTACGAGGCGAACCCGATGGCGATGATCGTCGAGCAGGCCGGCGGCGCCGCCACCGACGGCGGCGGCCGCATCCTCGAGATCCTGCCGACCAAGCTGCATCAGCGCGTGCCGGTGTTCCTTGGGTCCAAGAACGAGGTGGAAGTAGTGACGGGGTATCACGAGTGAACGTCGTTCGCCTCCAGGCGACCTCAATACCCACCGTTGGCCTGGAAACCGTCATCCCGGCCTTCGCCGGAACGACGGATCGAGTTGTGGTGGTGAAAGCGCACCGTCACAACCGCATGCACCAAACCCACTTTCCATACAGCTGGGCTAGCAACAACCCCTGATTGTTTGCTAGAATTACGTTTTCGCCGCTGTAGCTCAGTCGGTAGAGCAGCGCATTCGTAATGCGAAGGTCACCAGTTCGATTCCGGTCAGCGGCACCAGATACAAGCCCGCGTCTCGCAAGAGGCGCGGGTTTTCTGCTTTCTGGGATTCCCGCACCCCATAACGCCCTCAACCACGGCCTCTGTTATCCAACGCACGGTGCCGCTGTCCCGTTCCTTGTATTTTTTCTACTGCGGCGACGACATCTCGTTTCCGCCTCGTTACGCCGTACGGCGTGCGAGCTTACAACGGCAAAAAGGCGGGGTGATCTGCCACCGTCGATGGAACTACTTGAGCAAGTCTTGGTCTCGCCAACACACCGATTGACCCAAGGCAGCACGGAAGCCATCCATTGATGTAGCGCAGGTCACTCTCGTGCCTTCGTTTTGTTTCTAGCGGAATCGAGGAAGAATGACGTGTCGGTAGACGTTCGGTCTACTCCGCGTGCTCACCATTTTTACGAGGATCACATCATGGATAATCAGCAGTCGAACGAGGGAAAGCCACGCGACACCAGTGTCGGCACCGGAAGCAGCTTGGGTAAGGATCAAAGTGGCGTGCGCAGCAGCGCCGCGGGCAGCACCGGTTCGATGGGGGGCAGCAGCGGTACCGGCAGCTCGGGTTCCATGGGCAGCAGCTCGTCGAACCTGTCGTCCGGCACGCATGGCTCCACCAGCAGCATGGGCTCGTCGAGCAGCAGCGGTTCGCACAGCGGCATGGGCTCGTCCGGCGGCATGGGCTCGTCGGGCAGCAGCGGCGGTGCCATGGCTGCAGGCAATGGCAGCGACACCATGTCCCGCGCCACCGGCGAAGCCCACAACAAGATCGACCAGGCAGCCTCGGCCGCACGGCCGATGGTGGATCGCCTGGCCAACAGCGCCCACGCAGGCGTGGACCGCATGTCGGGCATGCTGAGCGGCGCATCTCAATCGATGAGCGAGCGTTCGCGCCAGCTCAACGCCACCTACCAGGACGTCATGGAGCAAAGCCGCGAATACGTCCGCAACAACCCGGGTGCATCGATCGCGATGGCGGTCGGCGCCGGCTTCATCCTGGCCAAGCTGTTCAGCAGCAGCCGCGACTAAGCACACGCTTCAAACGGAAAGCCCGGCTGCAATGCAGACCGGGCTTTTTATTTGACATGGGATTTCCGCTTTCGCGGGAATGACGAGTTGGCGCCAAAAAGGCGGAGCGACGCCCCTGCTTGGCGCCGCGGTCCGTCAGCGCGTCAGCTCCGGCTCGCGCGGCTTCGCATGCTCCTTCGGATGCCGCAGCCCCCGCACCTTGCGCACGAACCAGTGCTCGATGTCATCGACGTAGGTGAAGACGGCCGGCACCACCAGCAGGCTCAGCAGGGTCGAGGTGATCAGCCCGCCGATCACCGCGATCGCCATCGGCGAGCGGAAGCTCGGGTCGCCCGCCCAGCCCAGCGCCAGCGGCAGCATGCCGGCGCCCATCGCGATGGTGGTCATCACGATCGGCCGGCTGCGCTTGTGGCAGGCGTCCACCAGCGCATCGAAACGGTTCATGCCGGCCTTGCGCGCAAGGATCGCGTAGTCCACCAGCAGGATCGAGTTCTTGGTCACGATCCCCATCAGCATGATCAGGCCGATCAGTGACGGCATCGACAGCGCGCGCCCGGTCACCAGCAGCGCAACGAAGGCGCCGCCGATCGACAGCGGCAGCGCCGCCAGGATGGTCACCGGCTGCATGAAGTCGGTGAACAGCAGCACCAGCACGCCGTAGATGCACAGCACGCCGATCAGCATCGCCACGCCGAAGCTGTTGAACAGGCCTTCCATCTCCTGCGCGTCGCCGAGGTCGGCCGCCTCCACCTGCTGCGGCAGGTTCTGCATGATCGGCAGCTTGGCCGCGGCGGCGCTGGCCTCGCCCAGCGAGGCGCCGGACAGCTCCACTTCCATGCGCACGTCGCGCGCCCGGTTCAGGCGGTCGATCTGCGCCGGCCCGCTTTCGAGGCTGATGCTGGCCACGTTCGCCAGCATCACCGGCCCCGCCTTGCCCGGCACCGTCAGGCGCCCGATGGCGTCGAGGTCGGCGCGCACGGCGTCCGGCAGCTTGACGCGGATCGGCACCTGGCGGTCCGACAGGTTCATCTTCGCCAGCGCGAGGTCGTAGTCGCCGGCGGTGGCCACGCGCACGGTCTCGCCGATCGCGGCCGCGGTGACGCCCAGGTCCGCGGCGCGCGCGAAGTCGGGGCGCACGATGATTTCCGGCCGCACCAGCGCCGCGCTGGAGTGGATGTTGCCGACGCCTTTCAGCGTGCGCAGCTGGCGTTCCAGTTCGCGCGCGGTGGCGTCCAGCGCCACCGGATCCTCGCTGCGCAGCACCATCTCCATCTTGGTGCCAGTATCGGCCGCGCCCACCGTGAAGCGCGCGCCCGGCAGGTCGGTCATTTTCTCGCGCAGCCTGGACTCGATGTCGGCCAGCGATTCGCTGCGCTCCTTGCGCGGCACGGTGGTGATGGTCAGGACCGCGCGCCGCGCCTCGGCCGCGGCGCCGGGCTGGAAAGCCTCCCCGGCCGAGCCGCCACCGATGGAGCTGAACACGTGGGTCACGCCCTTCACCTGCATCGCGGCCAGGCGCGTGCGCTCGGCCAGGGCGCGCGTTTCGGCCAGCGTGGAACCCGGCGGCAGCTCGACCTGGATCTGGGTCTGCCCGCGGTCCGAGGCCGGCACGAAGCCGGTCGGCAGCAGGCCCGCCAGCGAGATCGAAGCGAAGAAGAACACGGTGGCGCCGATCGCGGTGACGTGGCGATGGCGCAGGCACCACTGCATCAGCGCCAGGTAGCGCGTCATCAGCACGCCGTCCGCGGTCACCTTGTGCGCGCGCGGCTTGAGCAGGTAGGCCGCCATCATCGGCGTGAGCAGCCGCGCCACCAGCAGCGAGGCCAGGATCGCCAGCGTCGCGGTCCAGCCGAACTGCTTGAAGAATTTGCCGGGAATGCCGCCCATGAAGGCGGTCGGCAGGAACACCGCGACCAGGGAGAAGGTGGTGGCGATCACCGCCATGCCGATTTCGTCGGCCGCCTCCAGCGCGGCCTGCATCGGCGACTTGCCCATGTTGAGGTGGCGCGCGATGTTCTCGATTTCGACGATGGCGTCGTCCACCAGCACGCCCACCACCAGCGCGAGCGAGAGCAGCGTCACGCCATTGAGCGTGTAGCCGAACAGGTACTGGCCGAGGAAAGCGGGAATCGCCGACAGCGGCAGGGCGGCCGCCGCCACCAGCGTGGCGCGCCAGTCGCGCAGGAACCAGAACACCACCAGCACGGCCAGGATCGCGCCTTCGTACAACATCTCCATCGAAGCGTGGAAGTCTTCTTCCACCGGCGCGGCATTGTCGACCACTTCGCGCAGCACGACATCCGGATGGGCCTTCTGCAGCGTCGCCACCGCGGCGCGCGCGCCGGCCGCGACCTCGATCTCGCTGGCGCCGCGGGTGCGGAATACCTGGAAGCCGACCACCTTGCGCCCATCCTCTTCTGCGATGGCGCGCGGCTCGGCGACGGTGTCCTTCACGCTCGCCACCTGGTCGAGCCGCACGTGGCGGCCGTCGCCCAGCGGGATGTCCATCGCCGCCAGATCCTGCGCGGTGCGCACGGTGGCGATGGTGCGCACCGACTGCTCGGCGCCGCCGACGTCGCCGCGGCCGCCCGGTTCCTCGCGCTGCACGCTGCGCAGCAGCTGCGACACGTCGCGCGCCGACACCTTAAGCGCCGCCATCCTGGCGTCGTCCAGTTCGACCCGCACTTCGCGGTTGACGCCGCCCACGCGCGTGACCTGGCCCACGCCCGGCACGCTGAGCAGGCGCTTGGACACCAGGTTGTCGACGAACCAGCTCAGGTCCTGGTCATCCGGTCCGGCGCTGGCCGCGCTCTTGTTGGCCTCGGCGGTGAAGGTCAGTACCACGCGGCCCGCCGTCATCGACTTGGAGATGGTCGGGTCGCGCATCTCGGGCGGCATGTCGGCGCGCACCCGCGACACCGCGTCGCGCACGTCGTTGACCGCTTCCGCGGTGTCCTTCTCGAGGATGAATTCGACCGTGACCGTGGCCACCCCATCGAGCACCGTCGTGTAGATGTTCTTCACGCCCTGCAGCGTGGCGACCGAATCCTCGATCTTGCGCGCGACCTCGGTCTCGAGCTGCGCCGGCGCGGCGCCGTCGAGCGATGCCGTGATCGTCACGATCGGCAGTTCGATGTCGGGGAAATCCTGCACCTTGTTGGCCTTGTACGCGAGCAGGCCGGCGAAGGTGAGCAGGGCGAACAGCATGATCGCCGGGATCGGGTTCCTGATCGAGAGCGCGGAAAAATTCATCGCAGTCCCTTCAGCGGCGCGCCAGCGGGCCAGGCGCGGCCACGCTGCGCACCAGGTCGCCGTCGTTGAGGAAGCCGGCGCCGCCGACCACGATCTGCGCGTCCGGCGCCAGGCCGGAGACGACTTCGATGCGGTCGCCGATGCGGCGGCCGGTCGTCACCTTGACCTGGTTGACGTGCTGGTCGCGATTGAGGCGGAACACGTAGGAGAAGCCGTCGCGCACCGCCACCGCCTGCTGCGGCACGGTCAGCGCGTGCGAGGTTCCGAGGTCGAACTGGCCGCTGGCGAACATGCCGGCCTTGAACGGCGCGTTGGCCGCCAGCGATACCGGCAGGTCGACGTAGACCAGCGCGTTGCGGGTCTGGGTGTCGATGGTCGGGCCGATGGTGCGCACGCGGCCCGCCAGCTCGCTGCCGCCGGCCGATTTCACCGTCACCTGCATGCCCGGCGCGATGCGCGCCAGCTCGGACGCGGTGACTTCCGCGCGCCACTCGAGGCGGCCCTGCCGGATCAGGCGGAACAGCTCCGTGCCCACGCCCACCACCGCGCCGACGGTCGCGCTGCGCGCGGAGATGACGCCGCTGTCCGGCGCCACCACCTGCGTGTATTTCAGGCGCAGCTGCTGCTGGGCCAGCGCGGCCTGGGCCGCGGCCACGCGCGCGTCCGCGGTGCGCTCGGTTGTCTCGTACTGCATGATCTGCTGGGCGCTGAACGCGCCGCTGTCCTTCAGTGCCCGCGCGCGCCCGGCATCGGCATTGGCGGCGGCCGCATTGGCCTGCGCTTCCTGCAGGGCGGCGCGCGCCTGCGCCACGTCGGCGTTTACGGTATCGGCCGAGAACACGGCCAGCACCTGGCCCTTCCTGACCACGTCGCCGACATTGACCCGCACCTCGGCCAGGCGCAGGCCGCCGGACTCGCTGCCGACCACCGCCTCCTGCCACGCCGCGACATTGCCGTTGGCCGTGAAGCGGATCGGCAGGTTCATCTGCTGCGGTGCACCAGCGGTCACTGTCAACGCCGGCTTGGCTGGCGCGTTCTTGGTGTCGGCGGCAATGGCGTTGGACAGCAGCGGCAGCGCGCACAAGGCGCAGAGCAGGCCGAGAACCGCAAGGGCTACAGGTTTCAGTCGTGTCGGTGTCATGCTTTGGTGTCAGAGTAGGTTGATGCCGAAGCGCCGCACCAGCAGCGCGAACAGGCCGAAACAAACAAACGTAAGCAGCGCACATGCCAGCAAGGTCGGCCAAAAGCCGATCCGCGCCAGCAGCGCCGGGAAGACCGCAAACATCGGCAGTGTAGGGATCACGTACCACAGCGTGTACCACGCATGGTTCGCCACCTTGGACTCGGGCTGTTTTTCCAGGTGCAGCCAGATCAGCGCCAGGAAGGTCACCATCGGCAGCGCGCCGATGAAGCCGCCCAGCCGGTCGCTGCGTTTGGCGATCTCGGAAACCAGCACGACCACGGCGGCCGTGACGAGGTATTTGGTCAGGATCCAGTACACGTTGTTCAGGTAAAAAAGAAAACAAACAGTTTAACAAATAGGCGTATTTATCCAGCAGTTACATTTGCTTACAGTTGAAACAAGGCATACTCTAGAGGTACATATTGCCTGCTGTA
>JAEWEK010000020.1 GCA_023389425.1 Pseudomonadota bacterium
GGAGCGCATGCGGCTTATCTGCGTAGCAGGCTCGAAGCCTCGGGAACGACTCAGCCTGCATGCCCTCCATTTTCCAAGCGTCCTCGGAAATCATAACGTCTGCTATGACGTATAGGGAACGACGTTCTATCTTTAACGAGCTACCCATTCTGCCTCCTGCAAGCCCGTTCCCGCTGAAGCAAAAAACTGTTTCCTAGCGGCCAATCGCTTCAGTTAATATTGCCCGGCCTTTCATGGAGCCGGGAGTATTCATGCATTCCGCCGTTAACTTGTGGCCGCTTTTGGGCGTGGCTGTCATCATCGTCGGCTTCCTGCTGCGTGCGCATCCGGTGCTGGTGGTCGCGGCATCCTGCGCGGTGACCGGCCTGGCCGCCGCGATGCCGGTGCCGCACATCCTCGAATCGCTCGGCGCCGCCTTCCTCAAGACCCGCAACCTCCCCCTGATCTACCTGCTGCCGCTGGCCGCCGTCGGCCTGCTCGAACGCCACGGCCTGCGCGAACACGCCCAGGCCTTCATCGCCAACATCCGCTCGGCCACCGCCGGACGCCTGCTGACGGTCTACCTGCTGGTGCGCGAACTGTCCGCCGCCTTCGGCATGACCAGCCTCGGCGGCCAGGCCTCGATGGTGCGCCCGCTGATCGCGCCGATGGCCGAAGGCGCCGCCGAAGCGCGCGCCGGCAAGCTCTCCGACGAACAGCGCCACCAGGTGCGCGCGATGGCCGCCGCCACCGACAACGTCGGCCTGTTCTTCGGCGAAGACATCTTCGTGGCCTTCGGCGCCATCGTGCTGATGCAGACCATCCTGCGCGCCGAAGGCATCGAGGTCGATCCGCTGCACATGGCGTTGTGGGGCATCCCGACCGCCGTCACAGCATTCCTGATCCACAGCTGGAACCTGCGCCGCCTCGACGCGCGCCTGGCCCGCGGGAGCATGCGTTGATCGTCGCCGTCGATTATTTCTACCTTCTGGTCGGCGTGCTGCTGGCCGCTACCGCGTTGTTCACGCTGCGCGATGCGGATCACCCGCGTCGCTACAGCACCGCCGCGTTCTGGGGCATGTACGCCGCTGTCTACCTGCTGGGCGAGCGCATGCCGCCGATGGCCGCGGGCCTCATCATGATCGCGATGGCGCTGATCGCCGGCTTCGGTGGCGTGCGCATGGGCCGCCACACCACGCTCCCGGAAGGGGAGCGCCGCAGCGAGGCGCGGCGCCTCGGCCACAAGCTCTTGATCCCGGCGCTGGCGATTCCCTTCGTGACCATCCTCGGTTCCACGCTGCTGAAGGACGTGAAGCTGGGCGAGCTGTTCGTGTTCGACCCGAAGAACCTGACCCTGGTGGCGCTGGGCTGCGGCGCCATCGTCGCGCTGGCGCTGGCCTGCTGGCTGACGCGCTCGACGCCGGTGCAGGGCGTGCGCGAATTCCGCCGCCTGCTCGACGCCATCGGCTGGGCGCTGGTGCTGCCGCACATGCTGGCGGTGCTCGGCCTGCTGTTTACCGAGGCCGGCGTCAGCAAGGCGGTCGCGCACATCGTCACGTCCTATGTGAACATGGACATCCGCTTCTTCGCGGTGGCCGTGTACTGCATCGGCATGGCGCTGTTCACGATAGTGATGGGGAATGGCTTCGCGGCCTTCCCGGTGATGGCCGGCGGGGTGGGGATTCCGGTGCTGGTCGGGATCTACCACGCCAATCCGGCCGTCATGGCCGCCATCGGCATGTTCAGCGCCTACTGCGGCACCCTGATGACACCGATGGCCGCGACGTTTAATATGGTGCCCGTCGCTCTGCTTGAACTGCCTGACCGGAACGCGGTCATCAAGGCGCAGACGCCAACCGCCTTGCCGCTTCTGGTTGCGAACATCTTCCTCCTCTACTTTTTGATGGGTCGGTAGCCATGATGAAAACGATTCTCCTGACTGGATTCGAGCCGTTCAACAAAGCCAAGGTCAACCCCTCGTGGGAGGCCGTCAAGGCATTGAAAGGCTGGAGGGGAGAGGGTTTTGCGGTGGAAGTGCGCCAGCTGCCGTGCGTGTTCGGCATGGCCAACCGCGTCATGGCCGGCCTGCTGGAAGAATTGAAGCCCGACGTCGTCATCGCCGTCGGCCAGGCGGGCGGGCGGCCGGAAATCTCGGTGGAGCGGGTGGCTATCAACGTCGACGACGCGTCGATCGTGGACAACGAGGGCCAGCAGCCGGTGGACGAAGCGATCGTCGCCGGCGCGTCCAATGCCTATTTCAGCACGCTGCCGATCAAGGCCATCGTGCACGAGATGCGCGAACGCGGCCTGCGCGCGGGCGTGTCGCAGACTGCCGGCACTTTCGTGTGCAACCACGTGTTCTATGGCCTGCTGCACAATACGCTCGGCACCAGGGTGCGCGCGGGCTTCATCCATGTGCCGTTCTTGCCGAAGCAGGCCAAGGAAGGGGCGCCGAGCATGCCGCTGGCGGAGATCGTGGAAGGCTTGCGGATCGCGGTGCAGGCGTCGGTCGAGGTCGAGACCGACCTTGTCGCGTCAGGCGGCGCCACCCACTAAACCAATATAACGAGTACCGTCGTTCCGCCTTCGCGGGAACGACGGGTCTAATTCGAAGGCTGTTCAGCGCCCTCGGCCGCGATCTTCATGAAGGCGCGCACCACGGGCGCGTCGTCCTGGATCGGGTAGGTGATATACAGGTTGGCCGACGGCGGATTGGTCCTGATCGGCACGAACACCACGCCCGGCCACACCACGCGCTGCGTCGTCTCCGGCATCAGCGCCACGCCGAGGCCCGCGCCCACCATGGCCAGCACCGTCTGCGGTTCCAGCGCTTCCTGAAAGATGGACGGCGTGAAGCCGGCGCCGGCGCAGGACTGCATCAGGTGGCGCGCGAAAGCCGAGCGATCCAGCGCGAGCGTCAGGATCGGCTCTCCTTCAAGCTCCGACAGCTCCATGGATTCCTGCGCCGCCAGCGGGTGGCCCTGGTGCACCGCCACGCACACGTTCTCGCGGAAGCACAGCTCCTGGCGCAGGCCGGCGTGGCGTAGTTCGTCGTCGTCATTGCGCGGCTCGCGCCAGAAGCCGACGTCGATCTGGCGCGAGCGCAGCGCCTCGACCTGGTCGTTCGGCCCGAGCTCGTGCAGGGTCCAGGTCACGCGCGGGAAGCGGCGCTGGAATTCCTCGAGCAGCCGCGGCAGCGGACCCCACATCGCCGAACCGACGATGCCGATGCGCAGGCGCCCGACTTCGCCGCGGTCGATCTGGCGCACTGTTTCGATGGTCACGCGCATGCGCGACATCAGGTCCGACGCTTCCGCCATCAGCGCCTTGCCGGCGGCGGTGAGCTCGAAACTGCGGGTGGTGCGGGCGAACAGGCGCACGCCAAGCTCGCCTTCCAGCTTCTGGATCTGCTGCGACAGCGGCGGCTGCGAGATGTGCAGGCGCTCGGCCGCGCGCGAAAAACTCTTTTCTTCAGCTACCGCGAGGAAGTACTTCAGCTGCTTGAGATCGATCGACATCGCAAGGCTTTCGGGTCAGTTTTCAGGCGTGGCGCGCACCGTGCAGGGCCACCGCGAGACGCGCGCCAACCACTGCATTATGCTTGACCAGCGCAATGTTGGTGGAAAGTGAGCGTCCGCCTGTCAGTTGTTTGATACGGTCGAGCAGGAAGGGCGTGACCGCCTTGCCCGTCACGCCCTGCTGTTCCGCCTCGAGCAGCGCCTGTTCGGTGATGCGGTCGATTTCCTCTTTCGGCATCGCGGCGTCGAGCGGCACCGGGTTCGACACCACCACGCCGCCTTTCAGGCCGAGATCCCACTTGGTGCGGATGAACTGCGCCTGTTCCTGCGCGCCGTCGATCTGGAAGTCGGCCTTGAAGCCGCTCTCGCGCGTGAAGAAGGCGGGGAAGCCCGGCTGGCCGACGCTGATGACGGGCACGCCCTGGGTCTCGAGGTATTCCAGCGTCAGGCCGATGTCGAGGATCGACTTCACGCCGGCGCACACGACGGCCACGTCGGTGTTGGCCAGTTCCTGCAGGTCGGCCGAGATGTCGAAGCTGGTCTCGGCGCCGCGGTGCACGCCACCGATGCCGCCGGTGACGAACACCTGGATGCCGGCCAGCTGGGCGCAGATCATGGTGGCGGCCACGGTGGTCGCGCCCAGCTTGCGCTGCGCTAGTACATACGCCAGGTCGCGCCGGCTGACCTTCATCGCGTCCGGCGAAGTGCCCAGCAGTTCCAGCTGTTCGTTGGACAAGCCGATGCAGATGCGGCCGTCGATGATGGCGATGGTGGCCGGCACCGCGCCGGCATCGCGGATCAGTTGTTCGACTTCGCGCGCCATCTGCACGTTCTGCGGATAGGGCATGCCGTGCGAGATGATGGTCGATTCGAGCGCCACGACCGGCTTGCCGGCGGCGCGGGCGGCCGCCACTTCGGGCGACAGCAGGAGGTAGGGATGGTGCATGGTCAGTCCTCTTGGTGAATGGTGTCGAGGCCCGCGAACAGCTCGTCCGGCAGGCTGGGGCAGACGGTTTGCGGGGAGCCGAGCGTGAGCGCCGACAGGCACAGGCCGCGGCGGCAGGCCAGTTCGAGGTCGCCCGGATCCTGCTGCAGCGACCAGCAGACGGCGGCCGCGAAGGCGTCGCCGGCGCCGGTGACGTCGACCACCTCGACCTTCGGCGCTGGCAGGTGCTTCAGGCCGTCCGGGGTCGTGAACAGCACGCCGTAGGCGCCGCGTGTAATGACAAGGTCGCGCGCGCCGTCGGCCTGCACTTCGAGGCAGGCGGCGGCGATGTCGGCGTCAGTCGTGAGCGGACGGCCGACGCGGGTGGCCAGTTCGCCGGCGTTGCAGATCAGGAGCAGCGCGCCGTCGAGGCGGGCCGGCAGGCGCGCCATCTTCGGCTCGGAAGCGGCGACCAGCACCAGCGGCACGCTATCGGTTTCGGCATCGAGCAGCAGCTGCGCCACCGTCTCCAGCGGCAGGTTGAGGTCGGCCACGATCATCGCGGCGCTGGCGCGCTGGGCGCGGCGGCTGGCCATCAGCTCGGGCGTGATGCGGTCGTACAGCGCCATGTCGGCCAGCGCCACCGTCATCTCGCCGTCGGCATCGAGCACGGCGGTGTAGGTGCCGGTGGCGGCATCGGGCAGGTGCAGCACGCCGCGGGTGTCGATGCCGGCGCTGTCGGCGTGGGCCAGCAGGGCGGCGCCGGCGGCGTCCGTGCCGAGCGCCGTGACCAGGCCGACGGCGGCGCCGAGGCGGGCCAGGTTCTCGGCCACGTTGCGCGCCACGCCGCCGAACGATTCGGACTGGGTGGCCGGGTTGGAGGTGCCCGGCACCAGCCGCGCCAGCGTGCGCAGCTTGCGGTCGAGCGCGGCGGCGCCGATGCAGACCAGGGCGCGCCGCTCCGGCAGCACGTAGGCGCGGCCCAGCAGGCGGCGCTCGCGGATCAGGGCCGCGATGTGGCCGGCCACGGCGGAGCGCGACAACTGCAGTTGCTCGGCCAGCTCCTGCTGGGAAATGAAGGGATTGGCGCGGATCAGCTCGAAGAGCCGTTCTTTTTTCGGGGCGTCGTTCACGGGATGGTCGATACAAACATTTGTTTGCTATACTAAACAAAAGTTTGGCGGCGGTCAAGCGGGCTGTCCTGACAATTTATTTGAACGCCATATAAATCGGGAACAAAATTGGTATTTGCCATACGAATCCGCGATCATGCATAGTTATAATATCTGGCCTATCGGCAGCCGCGCTCCTCTGTGCGGCCCCCGCGAAATGCGCCTCCCCGAGCCCGATACGCCCCCACGATATACCGACACAAGAAGGAAAGCCCATGCTCAGCAATACTCCGTTTGAAGCAGCCGACATCATCCGCGCCCGCAAGCCTGGATTCGAGCCGCGCGTCGCGCTCATCCTTGGTTCCGGTCTCGGCGTGCTGGCCGAGCAGATGACGGATGCGGTGTCGATCAGCTTCGCCGACCTGCCGGGCTTCCCGATCAGCACCGTGCACGGCCACGCCGGCGAACTGGTGCTGGGCAAGCTGGCCGGCATGCCGGTGGTCTGCCTCAAGGGCCGCGCCCACTTCTACGAAGGCTACGGCCCGGGCGTGATGATCTCCGCCGTGCGCACCCTGAAGCTGCTCGGCTGCGAACTGATGTTCGCCACCAACGCCGCCGGCTCGCTGCGTCCGGAAGTGGATGCCGGCTCGCTGGTGCAGATCACGGACCACATCAACGGCCTGCCGGGCAGCACGATGGTCGGCCCCAACGACGACCGCTTCGGCCCGCGCTTCTTCAGCATGAGCAACGCCTACGACCGCGAAATCCGCGAGCTGGTGAAGGCCACCGCGCAAGAGAAGGGCATCACGCTGCACGAAGGCGTGTACGTGTGCTACCCGGGTCCGAACTTCGAGACCGCCGCCGAAATCCGCGCCTTCAGGACGCTGGGCGCGGACATCGTCGGCATGTCGACCGTGCCGGAAGTCGTGGCGGCGCGCCACTGCGGCCTGAAGGTGACCGGCGTGTCGGTCATCACCAACCTGGCCGAAGGCCTGTCGCCGTTCCAGCTGTCCCACGAACAAACCCTGAAATACGCCGCCATCGGCGCGCGCGACCTGGTCGCGCTGATCCCGGCATTCCTCGAGCGCCTCGCGGCCATCCCGCGCGTCGCCGCCTAACAGTAAAGAGGGAACACACAAATGTCCCGCGCATTCATTCTCCTGCTCGATTCCTTCGGCCTCGGCGCGCTGCCGGACGCCGATAAATACGGCGACACCGGCGCCAACACTTTCGGCCACATCGCCGCATGGGCCGCGCGCGAAGGCAAGCCGATGTCGCTTCCGAACCTGGAAAAAATCGGCCTGGCCGCCGCCGCCCACATCGCCTGCGGCGAATGGGCCGAGGGCTTCAGCCGGCGCGACGGCTTCAGCGGCGCCTACGGCGTCGCGCGCGAGCAGTCGACCGGCAAGGACACGCAGAGCGGCCACTGGGAAATCGCCGGCGTGCCGGTGCTGTTCGACTGGGGCTACTTCCCCAAGACCGTGCCGTCCTTCCCGAAAGAGCTGACCGACAAGCTGCAGGAGCTCACCGGCGTGCCGGGCTTCCTCGGCAACTGCCACGCCTCCGGCACCACCATCATCAACGAGCTGGGCGACGAGCACGTCGCCACCGGCAAGCCGATCCTGTACACCTCGGCCGACTCGGTGCTGCAGATCGCCGCGCACGAAGAGCACTTCGGCCTGGACCGGCTGTCCGAGGTGTGCGAAGTGGCCTACGAACTGGTCAAGCCCTACAACATCGGCCGCGTGATCGCGCGTCCGTTCGTGGGCGCCAACGGCGACTACAAGCGCACTTCCAACCGCCACGACTATGCGGTGCCGCCCCCAAGCCCGACCCTGCTCGACCACGTCAAGGACGCCGGCGGCGAGGTGATCGCGCTCGGCAAGATCAGCGACATCTTCGCGGCCAAGGGCGTGACCCAGCTGATCAAGGGCCCGGACAACATGGCCCTGTTCGACCGCCTGCTCGAAGTGGCCGACACGGCGCCGGACAACTCGCTGTCCTTCGTGAACTTCGTCGACTTCGACATGATGTTCGGCCACCGCCGCGACGTCGCCGGCTACTCCAACGCGCTGCATGAACTGGACGCGCGCCTGCCGGAATTCATCGCCAAGATGAAGGAAGGCGACATCGCCGTCATCACCGCCGACCACGGCTGCGACCCGAGCTGGCCGGGCTCCGACCATACCCGCGAACATATCCCGGTGCTGTTCTTCGGCCCTGGCGTGAAGCCGGGCGCGCTGCCGGTCGCGGACACTTTCTCCAGCATTGGCGCAACGCTCGCCAAGCACCTTGGCGTCAAACCTCTTTCGAACGGAACTCCGCTGCTATGACCCAGAACCTCGATTTCAAACGTAACACCGCCGTCGGGCTGGACCTGGGCTGGGTCAACAGCCTGGAGGTCAACCGCAACGCGGCCGACCGCCGCGCCGCCAGCCTCGCCGCCCGCCGCACGGTCAAGAAGGAATACCAGGCCGCGTGGCTGATCAAGGCGATCCAGTGCATCGACCTGACCACGCTGTCGGGCGACGACACCCCGGGCCGCGTCGAGCGCCTGTGCAAGAAGGCGATGCGCCCGATCCGCGCGGACCTGATGCAGTCGCTCGGCCTGACCGAGCTGACCACCGGCGCCGTCTGCGTGTACCACGAGATGATCCAGCCGGCCGCGCAGTTCCTGCAGGGCCGCCTGCCGATCGCCGCGGTGTCGACCGCCTTCCCGGCCGGCCTGTCGTCGATGGAAACCAAGCTGCGCGAGATCGAGCTGTCGGTGGCCGCGGGCGCGACCGAGATCGACATCGTCATCACCCGCCAGCACGTCCTGACCGGCAACTGGCAGGCGCTGTACGACGAGATGCTGGCCTACCGCCAGGCCTGCGGCGAAGCGCACGTCAAGGCGATCCTCGCCACCGGCGACCTGGTCACGCTGGAAAACGTGGCCAAGGCATCGTGGGTGTGCATGATGGCCGGCGCCGATTTCATCAAGACCTCGACCGGCAAGGAAGGCGTCAACGCCACCATCCCGGTGTCGCTGGTGATGGTGCGCGCGATCCGCGAATACTACGAGCGCACCGGCTTCATGGTCGGCTACAAGCCGGCCGGCGGCGTCTCCACCGCCAAGTCGGCGCTGCAGTACCTGACCGTGATGAAGGAAGAGCTGGGCAACGAATGGCTGCAGCCGCACCTGTTCCGCATCGGCGCCTCCAGCCTGCTGACCGACATCGAACGCCAGCTCGAACACTACGTGACCGGCAGCTATTCGGCAGCCCATCGCCACGCGCAACCATAAGAAAAGAACGGACACGTCATGCCAACTATTCAAGAGATCCTTCAAACCATGGACTACGGCCCCGCACCTGAGAGCAGCAAAGAAGCAAACGCGTGGCTGGACCAGCATGGCCGCCGTTTCGGCCTGTTCATCGACAATGCGTGGACCGAGCCGGGCGAGACCTTCGCCACCTTCAACCCTGCCGACGGCAGCGAACTGGCGCAGCTGACGCAAGGCTCGGTGGCCGACGTCGAGCGCGCCGTCGAAGCCGCGCGCCGCGCCCAGCCGGGCTGGGTGGCGCTGGGCGGCCACGGCCGCGCCAAGGTGCTGTATTCGCTGGCGCGCCTGCTGCAGAAGCACTCGCGCCTGTTCGCCGTGCTCGAGACCCTCGACAACGGCAAGACAATCCGCGAAACCCGCGACGCCGACATCCCGCTGGCCGCGCGCCACTTCTACCATCACGCCGGCTGGGCCCAGCTGCAGTCGGAAGAGTTCGCGGACTACCGCGCCGTCGGCGTGGTCGGCCAGATCGTGCCGTGGAACTTCCCGCTGCTGATGTTGGCGTGGAAGATCGCGCCGGCGCTGGCCGCCGGTAACACCATCGTCTTCAAGCCGGCCGAATTCACCTCGCTGACCGCGCTGCTGTTCGCCGAGATCTGCCAGCAGGCCGGCGTGCCGGCGGGCGTGGTCAACATGGTCACCGGCGACGGCCGCGTGGGCGAAGCCATCGTCAACCATCCGGGCATCGACAAGCTGGCCTTCACCGGCTCGACCGAAGTGGGCCGCATCATCCGCAAGGCCACCGCGGGCAGCGGCAAGAAGCTGTCGCTGGAACTGGGCGGAAAATCGCCGTTCATCGTGTTCGAGAACGCCGACCTGGACGCGGCGGTCGAAGGCCTGGTCGATTCGATCTGGTTCAACCAGGGCCAGGTCTGCTGCGCCGGTTCGCGCCTGATGGTGCAGGAATCGGTGTACGAGCGCTTCATCGACAAGGTCAAGGCGCGCATGCAGAACCTGCGCGTCGGCTCGCCGCTCGACAAGTCCAACGACATCGGCGCGCTGGTCGATCCGGTGCAGCAGCAGCGCATCGCGGGCCTGGTGGAATCGGCGCGCGCCGAAGGCTGCGAGATCTGGCAGCCGTCGTGCGAGATGCCGGCTGCGGGCTCGTGGTACCTGCCGACCCTGATCACCGGCGCCTCGACCACCGCGCAAGTGGCCCAGGCCGAGATCTTCGGGCCGGTGCTGGTGGCGAGCAGCTTCCGCACCCCGGGCGAAGCGGTGCAACTGGCGAACAATACCGTCTACGGCCTGGCCGCCTGCGTGTGGTCGGAGTCGATCAGCCTGGCGCTGGACGTGGCGCCGCAACTGAGGGCCGGCGTGGTGTGGATCAACACCGCCAACCAGTTCGACGCGGCCTGCGGCTTCGGCGGCTACAAGGAATCCGGCTACGGCCGCGAAGGCGGCAAGGAAGGCATGTACGAATACATGCTGCCGCTGTCGGAAGACGCACGCCCGGCCGCGCCGGTGTTCGCGGACAAGGGCAAGGTCAAGCCGGCGCTTGAGGTCAATCCGTTCGAGGTCGACCGCACCGCCAAGCTGTACATCGGCGGCAAGCAGGCGCGCCCTGACGGCGGCTACAGCCGCGCGATCGCCGGCGCCAACGGCGCCTTCCTGGCCGACGTCGGCGAGGGCAACCGCAAGGACATCCGTAACGCGGTGGAAGCGGCGCACAAGGCATCCGGCTGGTCGAAGGCCAGTGCGCACAACCGCGCGCAGGTGCTGTACTACATCGCCGAAAACCTGGCCGCGCGCGGCGACGAATTCGCGGCCCGCATCGCGGCGCAGACCGGCGCCAAGAACGCCGAGCGCGAAGTGCAGGCATCGATCGAGCGCCTGTTCTACTGGGCGGCGTGGGCCGACAAGTACGACGGCCTGGCGCACCAGCCGCCGATGCACGGCATCACGGTGGCGCTGAACGAGCCGGTCGGCGTGATCGGCATCGTCTGCCCGAACGAGAACCCGCTGCTGGGCTTCATCTCGCTGGTGGCGCCGGCGCTGGCGCTGGGCAACCGCGTGATCGCGGTGCCGTCGCAGGCCGCGCCGCTGTCGGCAACGGACCTGTACCAGGTGCTGGATACCTCGGACCTGCCGGGCGGCGCGCTGAACATCGTCACCGGCAGCGCTGACGAACTGGCGCGCACGCTGGCGTCGCACTTCGACGTGGATGCGGTGTGGCGTCACGACGGCTCGGCCGAAGGCTGCGCCGAAGTCGAGCGCCTGTCGGCCGAATCGCTGAAGCGCACCTGGACCAGCGGCGGCAAGGGCCGCGACTGGTTCAACGCGCAGCAGGCCTGCGGCCGCACCGTGTTGCAGCACGCGAGCCAGGTGAAGAACGTCTGGATTCCGTACGGCGTATAAAGGCAGCACTAACGTAACACCGTCGTTCCCGCGCAGGCGGGAACCCATGCTGAGCGTCCTGACACGCGTTCTATGGGTTCCCGCCTTCGCGGGAACGACGTTTTTATAGGAATAAGCTATGTACCTACCCCAAGAGATCATCCGCAAAAAACGCGACGGCGGTGTGCTGAGCGCGGACGAGATCAGCTTCTTCGTGCGCGGCATCACCAACGACAGCGTCACCGAAGGCCAGATCGCGGCGCTGGCGATGGCGGTTTACTTCAACGACATGAACATGGACGAACGCGTCGCCTTCACGCTGGCGATGCGCGATTCCGGCCAGGTCATGGAGTGGAAGTCGCTGAACCTGCCGGGTCCGGTGGTGGACAAGCATTCGACCGGCGGCGTGGGCGACGTGGTCTCGCTGATGCTGGGCCCGATGGTCGCGGCCTGCGGCGGTTTCGTGCCGATGATCTCGGGCCGCGGCCTGGGCCACACCGGCGGCACGCTCGACAAATTCGATTCGATCCCGGGCTACTGCGCCGTGCCCGATCCTGAACTGTTCCGCAAGGTGGTGCGCGAGGTCGGCGTCGCCATCATCGGCCAGACCGCGCAGCTGGCGCCGTCGGACAAGCGCTTCTACAGCATCCGCGACACCACCGCGACGGTCGAATCGATCGCCATGATCACCGGCTCGATCCTGTCGAAGAAGCTGTCGGCGGGCCTGGACGCGCTGGTCATGGACGTCAAGGCCGGCACCGGCGCCTTCATGCCGACCTACGAGAAATCGGTCGCGCTGGCCGAGAGCATCGTCGCCGTCGGCAACGGCGCCGGCACCCGCACCTCGGCGCTCCTGACCGGCATGAACGAGTCGCTGTGCCCGTCGGCCGGCAATGCGCTGGAAGTGCGCATCGCGATCGACTACCTGAGCGGCGCGGCGCGTCCGGCACGCCTGCACGAAGTGACGATGGCGCTGTGCGCCGAGATGCTGGTCATCTCCGGCATCAGCCACACCCACGCGGACGCGCAGGCGAAGCTGCAGGCGGCGCTGGATTCCGGCGCGGCGGCCGAGCGTTTCGCGCGCATGGTCGCGGCGCTGGGCGGCCCGGCCGACCTGATGGAGCGTCCCGACGCCTACCTCGAAAGCGCGCCCGTCGTGGTGCCGGTGCCGGCACTGGCAACGGGCTATGCCGCGGCGACCGACTGCCGTGGCCTTGGCCTGGCCGTGGTCGGCCTGGGCGGCGGCCGCATTCGTCCGCAGGATGCGATCGACTTCGCGGTCGGCCTCAGCGGCATGGTGGAGCTGGGCCAGCAGGTCGAAGCAGGGCAGCCGCTCGCCTTCGTGCATGCACGCAGCCAGGACGCCGCCGAGCGCGCGATCCGCGAAGTGCAGGCCGCCTACACCATCGGCGCCGACGAGCCGGCGGTGCAGCCGATGATCTCCCACACCATTCGTCCGTAAGAGGCCGCAGATGAAATACGCAAAGCTGATCGACGAAGCGCGCGCCGCGCGCGAACTGGCCTACACGCCGTACTCGAAGTTCAAGGTGGGCGCGGCGCTGGAATGCCGCGACGGCCGCGTGTTCCGCGGCTGTAATGTGGAGAACGCGTCCTACGGCCTGTGCAACTGCGCCGAGCGCACCGCCTTCTTCAGCGCCATCGCGCACGGCTACAAGCCCGGCGACTTCAGCGCGCTGGCCGTGATCGGCGATACCGACGGCCCGATCGCGCCGTGCGGCGCCTGCCGCCAGGTGGTGCTGGAGCTGGGCGGGAACGAGCTGCCGGTGGTGCTGACCAACCTGAAGGGCGACATCCTTGAGACCACCGCCGCCGGCCAGCTGCCGAACGCGTTTGGGGGCTGGGATTTGAAGCAATAAGGAATCGCTGACGCGGCTCTCGCCGGGCGGGGGCCGCGTTCACCGGCTTTTCAAGAAGTTCTCGTGAAACGCGAGAACTGGCGCCGCCAACGGCGCTAAATCACTTCGACCAACTCGGAGTAGTCGCGCAACGTAGCGTCGGCTGTCAGGAAGCGCAGTGGACCACACAATGCCTGCGCAATAAGGATCCGATCAAACGGATTCCAGCAGCAGATGCATTACCGCCCTTCGAACGTTGCCTGGATGTCTTCTGCTAAAGGCGCGTCAAAATCGTCGGCGATTCGGATTTCTCCCTTCATTGTCCCAGGGCGCCGAGAAGGCCTGTGCTGTTGAATAGGCACGAGCGTGGCTATTGGCTTGCCAGCTTTCGCGATCACTATTTCTTCCCCTTGCGCGACTGCATCGATCAGTTTGGAGAACTGAGTTTTTGCCTCCGGTGGGACATATACGGAAGATTCCTCCCGGCCTAATTTGAACTTAATATATCAGACGTCTGACGAGTTATTGGTTGATTTTAATGTTGAAATGACAAAATTTCCGCTTTTACCTGGTTCGATTGAGTGATTCGGGGAGGATGAAATTGCCAGCGTCGAGCCGCCGCTGGCGCCAGTCAGTGCCCCGCGTTTTCGTTCTGTTCGAACGCGCGGCGGAGCCGCTCGCGGCTGTTGGCGAGGTGGGTGCGCATGGCGGCGCGGGCGGAGTCCGCGTCGCGCTGGACGATGGCGCTGAGGATGTCCTCGTGTTCGCGCATGGTGCGCTCGATGTGCACCGAGGGCGCGTCGCGATGCAGCGTCGAGGTGAACATCCGGGTGCGTGGCAGGAAGTGGCTGCCGATGTGGTTCAGTGCGTCGTATAGATAACGGTTGTTGGCCGCCTGCGCGATCGCCAGGTGGAAGGTGCGGTCGGCGTCCGTGGTATCCATGCCGGCGCGGCAGCAATCGACGAATTCATCGAACGCCGCCCGTACCTGCGCCAGTTGTGCCTCAGTGCGGCGTGCGGCGGCCAAGCCGGCGGAGCCGGCTTCCAGCATGATGCGCAGCTCGAGGACGGCCAGCACATCGTGCATCGATTCGACCGAATTCGGGTCCATGCTCAGGTGCTGCGGCACACCGCTTTTGGCGAAGGTGCCCTTGCCCTGGAAGGTCTCCACCATTCCGGCCGCCTGCATATGCGATACCGCCTCGCGCACCACCGACCGGCTCACGCCCAGCTCGGCGATGATCTCCGCCTCCGATGGAATCTTCTCGCCGGGCTTGATGCGGCCGTCGTTCATCATGCGTGAAACGTGGTCGACAACGGTCTGGGCGAGGGAGGGGCCGCGCTTGCGCGGCGGGCGGGAGCTTGGTGGCATCGGTGCGACGGTTGGAAAATATTTGAACGTGCTGCTTGACTCGTCTGATTTCCGATAATTATACTACCCCGCAAGTTGTCTGATAACTGGTAAGCCGGTGCAGCAGAAATCCGCAGGCCAGTTGCCGATCGCAGCAGCGTCCCAACGAAGGATGCAGGGCGCGATCCGGGCTCAACGCCACCGCACGATGGCCGACGAGACGCAGGCACGCGACATTACCTACAAAAACGGAGACACGAGCATGGTTAAGCATCACGCGTTGCCCAGGAAGTTTGTCGTCACATCGATCGCGCTGGCCGTCATGACCCTCGCGAACGAAGCCGCCGCCCAGCAGGCGGCCGATGCCGCTGCGGCGGAACCGATCCAGAAAGTCGAGATCACCGGCTCCACCATCAAGCGCATCGCCAGCGAAAATGCGCTGCCGGTCACCAGCGTCAAGATCGAGGAAATCAACAACAGCGCACTGACCACCGTGGCCGACGTCATGACCACCATGCCGGTCGGCGCCACCAATGTGCCGTCCTCCGCCGGCGCCGGCACCAACGTCAATATGCGCGGCATCGGCATCAACCGCACCCTGGTCGTGCTGAACGGCCGCCGCCTGGCCAACGAGCCGATTTCGGACGGCTTCATCAACGTCGACATCATCCCGATGAGCGCCCTGAACCGGGTCGAGGTGCTGCGCGACGGCGCCTCGTCCACCTACGGCACCGACGCCATCGGCGGCGTGATCAACTTCATCACCAAGCCGACCTTCAAGGGCCTGGAGGTGACGGCGCAGGGCGTGGTGCCGGAGCGCAGCGGCGGCGGGCGCGAGAACCGCGTGTCGGTGCTGGGCGGCCTCGGCTCGCTGGCGGAAGACGGCTGGAACTGGTACGCCACGGTCGATACCCACCACCGCGGCGCGCTCAGCTCCCTCGACCGCCCGGACCTGACCAACAACGACCTGCTGGCCAGCCTGGGCATCGCGCCGAAGGCGGGCACCGGCACCTACGCCTTCCCGGCCAACGTGTTCTCGCCGTCCACCGGCATCACGGCCAACCCGTACTATTCGGCCGGCTGCCTGTCGCCGTATTCGCTGCAGGCGCTGAAGAACACCTGCGCGCTGAACGACCGCTCGGTGCTGGCCCTGCCGGGCAATGCCCAGACCACCTTCTACACCAAGGGCACGATCCGCCACGGCGACGACAAGCAGTTCACCGCCGAGCTGCTGTTCTCGAAGGAGCACATCACCACCCAGAAGCCGCCCAGCACCAGCGTCGGCTTCGATGGCGCCACCATGCAGATCACGCCGAGCAGCCCGTACTACCCGGGCGGCAGCGCCGGCGTGCCGGCCATCGCGGGCCTGAACGGCTCGACCCTGAACGTGTCGTGGAGCCTGGACGAACTGGGCCCGGCGGTCGCCACCGACGTCCAGAAGAACATGCGCCTGATGCTGGCGGAAGAGGGCAAGGCCATCGGCTGGGACTACCGGCTCGGCTTCACCTACGCGACCAGCAAGCGCGATTCGTATTTCGAGCACGGCTACGTGAACGGTCCCAAGCTCAATGCGGGTGTGCTGAGCGGCGTGCTCAATCCCTTCGGCCTGCAGAACCAGGCCGGCCTGGATTACCTGAAGAGCATCTCGATGGATGGCAACCAGATTCGCCACACCACCGTCCTGTACACCGGCGTGGACAGCACCTTCACGCGCGAACTGATGCAGCTGGGCGGCGGCGCGCTGACGCTGGCCACCGGCGCCGAATTCCACCATGACGGCAACGAGGACCGTTCGCTCGATTCGGACATCCTGGTCCCGTACCAGAACCGCCGGCCTAACCACTCCTACGGCTACCGCAACATCGGCGCCGCCTTCGCCGAAGTCGACATGCCGTTCACGAAGAACCTGGACGTCGACTTCGCCGTGCGCGCCGACCGCTACAGCGATTTCGGCGGCACCGTGAACCCGAAGCTGAGCGTGCGCTGGCAGCCGGCCAAGATGATCATGTTCCGCGGCTCGGCCAGCACCGGCTTCCGCGCGCCGACCATCTTCGACCGCTACGGCTACCGCCTGCCGGGCGCCACCACCACCACCAGCGCCAAGTGGGACGATCCGGTGCTGTGCCCTGGCGGCGTGGTCGGCGTGCCGGGCACCGGCAAGGCCGTCGCCGGCGCCAACCCGCTGCTCGTGTGTAATACCAAGCTGCCGATCCAGAACGGCAGCAATCCGGACGTGCAGCCGGAGAAGGCGCGCAACCTCACGCTGGGCACGGTGATCGAGCCGTTCCGCAATGCCGCGCTGACCTTCGACTATTACAACATCAAGGTCACCGACAGCATCGGCGTGCTGTCGCAGAACGCGATCTTCACCAACCCGGCCAAGTACGCCTACCTGTTCGTGCGCAATCCCGACGGTACCCTGAACTACGTGAAGGACACGACGATGAACCTGGGCGACCTGCGCACCAGCGGCATCGACGTCGGCATGTCGTACCAGGTCCCGCGCACCGCCTACGGCACCTTCAGGTTCGGCCTGGACGGCACCTACGTCACCCGCTTCGAATCGCAGGACGAGAAGGACGGTCCGTGGGTCTCCAACCTGGGCCGCTTCGGCTCGGCCGGCTCGGGCAATGTGTCGTCGGCCCCGACCTATATCTTCCGCTGGAAGCATACCGTGCGCCTGGGCTGGGAGCGCGGCGACTGGGGCGCCAACCTGACCAACTTCTACAACACCGGCTACCATGACCTGAACAACGTGCTGCCGCAGTACTACCGCGACATCAAGAGCTACTCGATCTGGAACATGACGGTGTCGTACAAGGGCATCAAGCACATGAACATCGTGGCCGGCATCAGCAACCTGTTCGACACCAATCCGCCGGTGACGAACTCGAACTCGACCGCCTACGCCAACAACGTGTCCAGCCCGATCGGACGCGCGTACAACCTGAGGGCCACCTATAGCTTCTGAGCACGGCCCTGACCAGCGGGCGGCCGCCCCCGCCGCCCGCTGGCCGATTCATCCCATCAAAGAAAGCCGCATCATCATGAAAATTGAACGTGTACAGGGTACCGTCTTCGAATACCTGAGCAAGCGCTGTTCCGACAGCGCCGGCCACTCGCATCCGGGTCCGGAGCAGCGTGTAAAGATGGCCATGATCACGATCACCACCGACGACGGCCACAGCGGCCACGCCTTCGCGGCGCCTGAAGTGATCCGGCCTTTCGTGCTCGAAGCGTTCGCGCGCAAGGTGCTGATCGGCCAGAACCCGCTGGACCGCGAGCGCCTGTGGCACGGCCTGGAACACTGGCAGCGCGGCAGCGCCGGCCAGCTGACCGACCGCGCGCTGGCCGCCATCGAGCAGGCGCTGTGGGACCTGGCCGGCCGTGCGCTTGGCCAGCCGGTGTACAAGCTGCTGGGCGCTTACCGCGACAAGGTGCCGGCCTACGGCAGCACCATGTGCGGCGACGAACTCGCGGGCGGCCTGGCCACGCCGGACGATTACGCCCGCTTCGCCGTCAAGCTGGTGGAGCGCGGCTACAAGGCGATCAAGCTGCACACCTGGATGCCGCCGGTGTCGTTCGCACCCAGCGTGTCGATGGACATCAAGGCCTGCGCCGCGGTGCGCGAAGCGGTCGGCCCGGACATCGCCTTGATGCTGGACGGGTATCACTGGTACAGTCGTACCGAGGCGCTGACCATCGGCCGTGCGCTGGAAAAGCTGAACTTCGCATGGTTCGAGGAGATGATGAACGAGCAAAGCATGGCGTCGTACGCCTGGCTGGCCGGCCAGCTCGACATCCCCATCGTCGGTCCCGAATCGCTCGGCGGCAAGCACCACAGCCGCGCCGACTGGGCCAAGGAGGGCGCCTGCGACATCCTGCGCGCCGGCGTGCCGGGCGTGGGCGGCATCACGCCGACCATGAAAGTGGCGGCGCTGGCCGAAGCCTTCGGCATGAACTGCGAGGTGCACGGCAACGGCGCGGCCAACCTCGCGGTGTGCGCGGCCATCAAGAACTGCGCCTGGTACGAGCGCGGCCTGCTGCATCCCTTCCTCGACTACGACGAAGTGCCGGCCTACCTGCACTCGCTGCCGGACCCGATGGACAAGGGCGGCTTCGTCCACCTGTCGCAAAAGCCGGGCCTGGGCGAGGACATCAACTTCGAGTACATCGAAGCCAACACCGTGGCGAAGTATTGAGCGATGGCGAGCGTGATGACATGGCTGCGCCGGGCCGCGTTCTGCGCGCTGGCCCTGGCGTGCGGCGCGGCGCCTGCCGCCACGCCGCGCGACCAGCTGGTGATCGGGATGAACATGAACAATGTGCTCTCGCTCGATCCGGCCGGCGCCACCGGCAATGACGTGCTGGGCGTGGTCGCCAACCTGTACGACTACCTCGTCGAACTCGATCCGCACGACCTGACCAGGATCGAGCCGGCGCTGGCCGAGCACTGGGAGGTCGCGCCGGACCGCAACAGCATCACGCTCACCCTGCGCCAGGGCGCCCGCTTCCAGTCCGGGAATCCGGTCACGGCCGAAGACGCGGCGTGGTCGCTGCGGCGCGTCCTCAAGCTGAACCTGGCGATGGCCTCGCCGTGGAAGAGCTACGGCTTCTCCAAGTCGAACGTCGACCGCCTGATCACCGCGCCGGATGCGCGCACCCTGCGCATCGAGCTGCCGCGCCCGACCGATCCGCTGATGGTGCTGTACACCCTGGGTACGTCGGTCAGCGCCGCCATCGTCGACCGCCAGGCCGTGCTGTCGCACCAGCAGGGGCACGACCTGGGCGCCGCATGGATGATCAACCATGCCGCCGGCTCCGGCCCGTTCTCGCTGACCGAATGGCGCGCCAAGGACGCCATGCTGCTCGACCGTTTCGACGACTACTGGCGCGGGCCGGCCAAGTTGCGCCGGGTGGTGATGCGCCACATCCCGGAATCGCTGTCGCTGCGCTTCATGATCGACCGCGGTGACGTCGACCTCGCCGCCGGCATGGCCGGTCCCGACATCGAGGCGCTGAAGCAGCACGACAACGTGGAGGTGCATTCGACCTTGCGCGGCGCCGCGTACTACGTCGCGGTGAGCATGAAGGATCCGCGCTTCGCCGACCGCCGCGTGCGGCTGGCGCTGCGCAACCTCATCGACTACAAGGGCATCAACCAGGCCATCATGCCCAACTACGGCGTCGGCCACCAGCGGCCGGTGATGATCGGGCTGGCCGCGACCTTGCCCGACCCGGGTTACCACCTTGACGTGGCCGCGGCCAGGAAACTGCTGGCCGAAGCCGGCTATCCGCACGGCTTCGCCACCACCATCCGCGTGCTGTCCGATCCGCCGATGATCAATATCGCGACCTCGCTGCAGGCGACGCTGGCGCTGGCCGGCATCGAGGCGCAGATCCTGTCCGGCACCGGCAACCAGGTGTACGGCGCGATGCGCGACCGCCGCTTCGAGATCGTGGTCGGCCGCGGCGGCGGCGGTGTCGAGCCGCACCCGCATGCCAACCTGCGCGCGCTGGTCTACAACCCGGACAACAGCGATGCGGCCAAGCTGACCAACTTCCAGGGCTGGCGCACCAGCTTCTACGACCCCCGCATCAACCACCTGATCGAGCAGGCCGTGGTCGAGCGCGACCCCGCGCGGCAGATCGGGATGTACCGCGAGATCCAGCGCATCTACGACGAGGAGGTCGGCGCGATCCAGCCGATCTCGCAGATGCTCGAGACGGTCGTGCTGAGCAAGCGCGTCCACAACTACGTCGGCCATCCCTCGGCCACTACCCATTTGCGCGATGTCTACAAAGATTAGTATGGCGCCCGCCGCGACTCCCGCTCCCGCGTTGACGGTGTGGCTGGTGCGCGCCCGCGCCTGGCGTTCCCGCCTGCTGACGGCGGCGCTGACCCTGCTGGGCCTGCTGGTGCTGACCTTCTTCATCGGCCGCGTGATGCCGGTCGATCCGGTGCTGGCCATCGTCGGGCCCGACGCCGACACCTCGACCTACAACCAGGTCGCGGCCCAGCTCGGGCTCGACAAACCCCTGTACGTCCAGTTCGGCCACTACCTCGGCGAGCTGGCGCACGGACGGCTCGGCACCTCGCTCCTGACCGGCAATGCGGTCAGCGCCGACATCGCCCGCGTGTTCCCGGCCACCGCCGAACTGGCGACGCTGGCCATCGTCATCGGCGTGCTGAGCGGCGTGCCGCTGGGCGTGTTCGCGGCCACGCGCCACGGCGGCTGGGGAGACAACGTGGTGAGAGCGATCAGCCTGTCCGGCTATTCGGTGCCGGTGTTCTGGTTCGCGATGATGGGCCTGCTGGTGTTCTACGCCTGGCTGGGCTGGGCCGGCGGATCGGGGCGCATCGACCTCGAATTCGACGGCGTGGTGCGGCCGCTCACCGGCTTCCTGCTGGTCGATTCCGCCGTCACCGGCAACTGGGCGGCCTTCGGCAGCGCGCTGCGCCACATCCTGCTGCCGGCCTGCATCCTCGGCCTGCACACCATGGCCTACATCAGCCGCATGACGCGCAGCTTCATGCTGGCGCAGCTGTCGCAGGAATACATCCTGACGGCGCGCGTGAAGGGGCTGCCGGAATGGCAGGTGGTGTGGCGCCACGCCTTCCGCAACATCCTCGTCCAGCTGCTGACGATCGTGGCGCTGGCTTACGGCGGCCTGTTGGAAGGCGCGGTGCTGGTGGAGACGGTGTTCGCCTGGCCCGGCTTCGGCCAGTACCTGACCAACAGCCTGCTGCTGGGCGACATGAGCGCGGTGATGGGCTGCGTGCTGGTGGTCGGCATCGTGTTCGTGACACTCAACCTGCTGTCCGACTCCCTCTACAACATCTTCGATCCCAGGATGCACTGATGAGCCATTCCCCGAGCATCGCCGCCACGCCGGCGCAGGCGCTGAACGAGCGGCTGCGGCGCACGGCGCGCCACCTGCTGCACAACCCGATGACGCTGGCCGGGCTGGTGGTGGTGCTGCTGCTGGTGCTGGCGGCCGTGTGCGCGCCGCTGGTGGCGCACCAGGACCCGCTGGCGCAGGACCTGTCGGCGGCGCTGCAGGCGCCCGGCGGCGGCCACTGGTTCGGCACCGACGAATACGGCCGCGACGTGTTCAGTCGGGTGATCTACGGCGCCCGCACCACGCTCTACATCGTCGGGCTGGTGGCGGTGGTGGTCGGCCCGGTCGGGCTGGCGGTGGGCACGATTTCCGGCTATTTCGGCGGTGCGCTGGACAATGTCTTCATGCGCATCACCGACATCTTCATGTCCTTCCCCAGCCTGGTGCTGGCGCTGGCCTTCGTCGCCGCGCTGGGGCCGGGACTGGAGCACGCCGTGATCGCGATCGCGCTGACCTCGTGGCCGCCGATCGCGCGGCTCGCGCGCGCCGAAACGCGCTCGCTGCGCAATGCCGATTTCGTGGCGGCGGTGCAGCTGCAGGGCGCGTCCAGCGCGCGCATCCTGCTGCGCCACATCGCGCCGCTGTGCATCTCGTCGGTGGTGGTGCGCCTGACCATGAACATGGCGGCGGTCATCCTCACCGCGGCGGGACTCGGCTTTCTTGGCCTGGGCGCGCAGCCGCCGCTGCCGGAGTGGGGCGCGATGATCTCGGCCGGGCGCCGCTACATGATGGAGTGCTGGTGGCTGGTGGCCATGCCGGGCGCCGCGATCATGCTGGTGAGCCTGGCGTTCAATTTGCTGGGCGACGGCCTGCGCGACGTGTTCGACCCGCGCAGCTGAAGGAAATCGCAATGGATGACGTGAAACTGGAAGTGCAGGACCTGCGCATCAGCTTCGCCACCCGCAACGGGATGGTGGACGCGGTACGCGACGTATCCTTCACGCTGGGCCGCGAGAAGCTGGCCATTGTCGGCGAATCCGGCTCGGGCAAGTCGACCGTGGGCCGCAGCCTGCTCAAGCTGCACCCGGGCAGCGCCCGCATCGAGGCCACCAGACTGCGCTTCGGCGGCACCGACTTGCTGACTGCCGACGAGCGTGCGATGCGCGCGATCCGCGGCCGCCACATGTCGATGATCATGCAGGACCCGAAGTATTCCCTGAACCCGGTGATGCGGGTCGGCGACCAGGTGGCCGAAGCCTTGCAGGCGCACCGCAAGCTGCCCAAGGCTGAGGCGCGCGAGCGCGTGCTGACGATGCTGGAAGCGGTGCACATCCGCGATCCGAAGCGCGTGTACGACAGCTATCCGCACCAGATCTCGGGCGGCATGGGCCAGCGCGTGATGATCGCGATGATGCTGATTCCGGAACCGGAAGTGGTGATCGCGGACGAGCCGACATCGGCGCTGGACGTGTCGGTGCGGCGCCAGGTGCTGACGGTGCTGGACGAGCTGATCACGCAGCGCGGGCTGGGCCTGCTGTTCATCACGCACGACCTGAACCTGGTGCGCAGCTTCTGCGACCGGGTGCTGGTGATGTATGCCGGCCGCGTGGTGGAGACCATCGCCGCCGCGGACCTCGACAAGGCGCAGCACCCGTACACGCGCGGCTTGCTGGCGGCGCTGCCCGACATGGACCATCGCCGCGCGACGCTGCCGGTGCTGCAGCGCGATCCGCGCTGGCTTGAAGCGTAGGGATTGAAGATGATTTCGGTTGAAAACCTGGAACTGGCCTTTGGCGCGCACAAGGTGCTGCACGACGTGAGCTTTTCAGTGGCCGAGGGCGAGGCCTTCGGGCTGGTGGGTGAATCAGGCTCCGGCAAGTCCACGGTGCTGCGCTGCATGGCGGGGCTTTACCGTGACTGGCAGGGCAGCATCCGGATCGGCGGCAAGGAGCTGGGGCACAAGATCGATCGCGAGCGATGCAGGCTGGTGCAGATGGTGTTCCAGGATCCCTATGGATCGCTGCATCCGCGCCACACGGTCGATACGGCCCTGTCGGAAGCGCTGCACATTCACGGCATCGGCGAGGTCGCCCGGCGCGTGCTCGACATCCTGAAGAAGGTCGGGCTGGATTCCTCGTTCCGCTACCGCTACCCGCACCAGATGTCTGGCGGGCAGCGCCAACGGGTCGCGATCGCGCGCGCCCTGATCCTCGAGCCCCGCATCCTGCTGCTGGACGAGCCGACGTCGGCGCTGGACGTGTCGGTGCAGGCGGAGATCCTCAACCTGCTGGCCGAGCTGCGCGAAAGGGAAGGACTCACCTACATCATGGTGACGCACGACCTGGGCGTGGTGGTGCACCTGTGCGATCGGGTGGGGGTGATGCAGCAGGGGCGGATTGTGGATGTGCAGGCGGGAGAAGCGCTGGTTGCAGGACATGGGCTGCATGCCTACACGCGGGGGCTTGTCGATGCGACGCGTGATGCGACGGGGCGGTCTGCTGCGCGCCTGTAGCGGTGTGCCCAAAACTTGGGTTCCCGCCTGCGCGGGAACGACGGTAACACTTGAGTTAAAAGCGTTCGTCGTTCCCGCGCAGGCGCACTACTGTCCGGAATAATTTGCTTGACTAAGCTGGGAGGGGTTGCAGGTATTGGATTTGGGGCGTATACCCGAGTTTGCCGACTCAACAAATCCAAACCTGCAACATGTTCAGC